>JAZLIN010000081.1:0-1018 GCA_045617365.1 Prevotella sp.
CACAAGATGCTGAAGCCAGCATTACCAATGCCGCTCCTGTTATGTAAATAAGTTTTTTCATTGTTTTATGTTTTTTTAGTTTTTTTCTGTTATTGTTTGTTAATTCCAAGTTCCGTTCTCTTTTGTTACGCCGTTGAGCTCACTTGAAGGGTCTTTCCATATTCCTTCCTCTTTTGTTACTCCGTTAAGCACGCTTGTAGGTGCCACAAACTCCACACCCTCCGCATCATACGGCTTACCTGTGTTAAGTTCCGTCTCCTTGGCGGTGCCTGTGTAGTCTATTTTGGCAACATCTCCGTTTGCCGTCTCCATATCCACCGTAAAGCCACCTGCAAGTGTGCCTACAGGCAGGCAGAAGAAGAAATAGGTGTATGTGCTTGCATTCAGTGCCACGCCACTTCCCAAGTTAACGGTAATGGTGTTGTCACCGCCTGATACATACTCAAGACCTTTTGTTGATGCCTCTGTAACCTTAAATGTACCCCAGAGTTTTGCACTGCCGTTCTTGTCTGTAAGAATCATCTTGGTAACTGTTACATTGTCAGTGGTCTTTATGCCCAAACGCAGCAGTCCTGTTGTGTTCTTGAACTGCAGTTGGTTTGTGGTTGTGTATGACACCACAGGCATTGTGTTGTTGGCATAACTGTTTGCCTTGTAGTCTTGAGACCCCTGCAAGTTGAACGTTATGGTGCTGCCGTCAGTACTGCTGGCAAGGCTTGCTGGGTATGCCGCAGCATACTTGGATGCCTTTACCAACTCGCCCTCAAATGTACCATAATTTGTACCTGCACCCTCTGTAAGTGTGAAGGGGCTGCCATCTGCACCTGCTGATGAGAATATCTTTATCTCATCGTTAGCGGTCCATACGGTTGTCTTGCCGTCTGTGTCCATCCCCGTACGCTCCTGTGCGTTGGGATACGCGTAGAAGGTCATGGGAACCTTCTCTGCAGGCTGCTCAGGATTGGAGGCGTTGCCACCTTTCTCGCAACCCGCCAGCACCGCCAACACTGCGGCAAGT
>JAZLIN010000082.1:0-12988 GCA_045617365.1 Prevotella sp.
ATACACCAGATCCTCCCTCTTCATCTGCATCTCCTGCAGACGAAGGCTCTGCGGCATAAGGGTCTCTATGACAGCATCGTATGCCCTTTCCGTATTCTCCCTCGTAGCCTTCTGGCAAAGGTGTTTCTCCAGATTATCCTGCATCATTTCCAGATTTACATTGACATCCGGATCTGCAAGGAAGGCCTTTAATTTGTCTTTCTCCTTGTATGTAAGAGCCTGCTTCAACAGTTCATAAGCCTTGGCATAATCCTGAGACAGGGATGGCACCACAGCCCCCTCTGTACTGAGGAGTATGGACATGGCTATCTCCGGCAGAGGGAAGAGAGCCTGCATCTGTGTATTGGAATATCCGGGAGTCTTACTACTGGCAGTTGCCGACTTCTCCTCCACCTTATTATAATCCTTATATGCCTTGTCCCACTTACGGGCACGGAGGTCGGCAAAGACCTGCTTCATGGATTTCACATACGACTCCTTTGGTGCTTCATAAAAAGCTGGGTATCTGTTCTGCGCCATGGCGATATTGCTATGCAGTGCCACGACCATCAGTGTGATGTAAAGTAATATTCTCTTCTGTGTATACATATCATCTTTTATTTAGTCGGATGCAAAATTACATAAACTTTTCCATACCTCCAAATATAGTGTGTTAAAAAAGAGTAACTCCCAATGACACATATTGGACATTGCATAGCACAAATCGCACAAAGCACTGTATCTGTTACTGTTAGCACAAAATATACCACTACAATACATAATATATATATACCTTTGCACTAACAATAACAGGTCGCCATAACTTCACGACAAATACCATTGCTCGTATTTCTCTTGCCCTTGGTGCGGCAATCATCAATGTGCCATCTTCTTACAGCGAGGTTGCAGAAACGGCATCTACCATGGTTGCCGAGGATTTTGCGGAATATGGGAAAGTATAATCATCGATTCCATTACACCCCATCTCTCGGCTTTGCAATAGTTCTCCACCTGCAATCCTACAGTAGAAGGAGCAAACTAAAGTGTTGTAGCCTTATCAAAATAGACTTCTAATATGCGAGAGTTTGGGCTAAAAATGATAAAAACAATAAAGTTTAGCCCAAACTCTTGCATATTCAAAAGTTTGTTATTACCTTTGCAATCCATTAAATTCCAGTGCTTTTCAAGCAACAATTACACTGAACGATTTGTATGAGTTTTGATACTGCAACATTTGAGTTATGATACAGAAATCCTTTGATTCAGGAATGGAAGAAACAGGAAAGAATCTAGAGCTACGGTGGATAGGACATCTGGTAGCGATATTCGTAATAATCGTATGGGGAACGACGTTTGTCAGCAGCAAGGTGCTGCTGAACAATGGTCTTGCGCCAGACGAGATATTCCTTTGCCGCTGCATCTTGGCATACGTCTCGCTGCTTGCCGTCTCGCACCGGAAACTAGTTTGCGAATCGTGGAAAGACGAACTGATAATGCTGGGACTTGGCATGATGGGAGGCAGCCTCTACTGCCTTGCGGAGAACACGGCACTGATGTATGACACCTCGTCGAACGTCAGCATTCTCGTCGGCTCCACGCCGCTCCTCACTGCACTTCTCATCGGTTCCGTAAAGCGCGAGATGCGCCAGACGAAGAGGCAGTTCATGGGTTCGCTGATAGCATTTGTCGGCATGGCACTGGTGGTGCTCAACGGACAACTGGTTCTGCACCTCAACCCTCTTGGTGATGCTCTCGCCTTGCTGGCGGCATTGACATGGGCGGTATATTCGTTCCTCATAACATACGTCAACGGACGTTATCCCGCGCACTTCATAACGCGCAAAGTTTTCTTCTACGGTATGCTGACTATACTGCCTGTGATATTTGGAAAAGGCGCAACAGGCCTTACCATAGAGAGGTTGATGAGTCCTATCGTGATGGGCAACATTCTGTTCCTCGGGCTCATAGCAAGTACCCTCTGCTACATCTGCTGGAACTGGGTTCTCAGCGTCATCGGTACCGTGAAGACAACCAACTACGTCTATCTGCAGAGTGCCGTGACGCTCGTCGTGGCATCGATAGTTCTCGATGAGAAGATAACGCTGATGGCGGTCATGGGAATGCTCACGCTTATAGGCGGAATGGTGCTGGCACTGCGTAAGTAAGTGGAGTTCTTTGCTAATTTGTAATTGCCTATAACAGATTTTATCTGCATGAAATTTCAGTTAAAGACATACTTTGCATATTTTTTTTCAATGTCATATTAGGGTGCTGAGCTGTTACGTCATGAAGTAACTACACTGCACCCTATTATTCACGAATCTTTTTGCCAACGGAAAACACTGAAATCACGAAAATCATAATTCGTGCCATCACTTCCCGCTCTAGCTTTGGCAAGCGTCACCCCTTTGGATGCCGAGCGGGTCAGTGGGTGCAAGCAGCGCTCAGCCTAAGGATACTTCTTTTAGATACAAGTTTTGTAAAAGCGGCAAACCGAGCGACAAAAGCAAGGAATCTTGCAAGATTAGCTACATGTGGAAAACTATTCAGACCGCAATGCGGATGCATTATTCGCATTGCGGTCTGAATAGGTCTTTATAATATTATATGAGGTGCGCATAATCTTTACATTAGGACAATTAATAGCCTGGCAGGTTAGATAAAGCAGAAAACATGTAATTTTGCAACATCGAAACAACTTATTGTCAAACCCTAAAATCATCAATCGTATGGAAGAAAGATTCTATTACTGCGATGCATGCGGCAACCTATTCATTGCTGCCATCGCCAGCGGAGTAGCACCTTACTGCTGCGGCAGTGAGATGACACTACTGGAAGCCAACACCTCAGACGGCAATCACGAGAAACATGTGCCTGTAGTAAGCCGAACCTCTGCACATTCCATCAAGGTCAATATCGGCACAGAGCCTCACCCTATGACAGCAGAACACGGCATCCGCTTCATCTGCTTGGAGACCAGCGTCGGTGGTATCATACGTTATCTCAAGGAGAATGATCCTCCAGAAGCATGTATCCATTTCGATGGCACTCCTATCGCCGTCTTTGCCTATTGCAACCTCCACGGTCTGTGGCGCGCTGACGTGCCAACACACGAATCAGAGTGCAAAGCCAAGCAATGCAATATGAAGTAAGCACATCACGACATGACTTTACTATCCCTGGTGACACATGCCCTACCCGTGTCACCAGGGATTATTTTAGCAACAACAAAAAAGGTTCTACAAGATTTTGTGTGGGTCGTTTTAGTAAGGGAGTGCCATGAGTATAGCAGTTTAAAGTGAAAAGTTAAAGTGAAAAGATAATGAGTTGTAAAGTTTCGTCGCCTGCAAACGCACTGGTAAGAACGGAAACCTATGGGCGAATGAACTTAAAAACTTGACCACTCCACTTTTCACTTATAACTTCTATACTCATGGCACTTCCTTACTACATTATTTCACCTTACCCACTCACTTTCTCGTAGAACCACAAAAAATAACACGGTATCATTTGGTCATTTCAAAAAAAAATAGTATCTTTGCATTCAAGTTAACAAGCATTTCATAACGCGAACTACTAAACAATAACTATTCATACACTTTTCAACAAAAATTTATGAAGAAACTCACATCACTTGCGCTCCTTTGCGCACTCGGCCTGTCGCCTATGGTTGCCAATGCTCAAAAGAGCATGAAAGCCCCTGCCGGCGGCAAGCAGATCAGCGATGAGCTCATTGGTATCTTCTTCGAGGATATCAGTTTCGCAGCAGACGGTGGTCTGAATGCCAACCTCGTCCAGAACGGTTCGTTTGAGTACAACCCTTCAGTACGCGACGGTTGGGGACCTGGCACCAGCTGGACATTCATCCGTCCTGGCCACTCTGCAGGTTACATCAACGCAACCACCACATCTCCTATCCATCCTAACAACCCTACAGCTATGCGCATCTTCGCTGAGCGCATCGGACATTACAATGACTTTGACGGATGGACTGGCGTAGGTCTGCAGAACAATGGCTTCAATGGCATGACTGTAAAGGCCGGCAAGAAATACGACTTCAGCATCTTCATGCGCAATGTCAGCGGCAAGGGCAAACCGGTACGCGTAGTGCTCTGTGCCAAGGACAAGAGGAATCCTAAGATTCTCGCAGAGACCACATTCAACGTATTCGACCGTGAATGGCAGAAATACTCTTGTGTATTCACTGCTACGGAAGATTGCAAGGACGCTTTCCTGCAGATCCTCATGGTGGAGAAGGGCGAGATGGATATAGATATGGTAACCCTCGTACCACAGGACACATACCACGGACATGGCATACGCAAGGATCTGGCAGAGGCTCTCGAAGGTCTCAATCCTAAGTTCATGCGTTTCCCTGGCGGATGCGTAGTACACGGTGGTGGCGACGGTTTCTGGGACACATACCGTTGGAAGACGACCGTGGGTCCTAAGGAGACTCGCCGTGCGCTGAAGAACACATGGGGCTACAACCAGTCTATGGAGGTAGGTTACTTTGAGTATTTCCAACTCTGTGAGGACATGGGCATGCAGCCTCTTCCTATCCTCCCTTGCGGTGTAAGCTGCCAGGGTGTCAACGGCGGTTGGGGCATGTGGCCTACACAGGCTCAGGAGGTTGTGCCGATGGATGAAATGGATGAATGGGTACAGGACGCTCTTGACCTCATAGAGTGGGCTAACGGCGATGTAACCACCAAGTGGGGTGCCGTACGTGCTGCCGCTGGTCACCCAAAGCCATTCAACCTGAAGTACCTCGGCATAGGCAACGAGGAGAAGATCTCTCCTGAGTTTGCAGAGCGTTTCAAGTACATGTATGACAAGGTGACCAAGGCTCATCCTGAAATCGTTATCGTAGGTACAGCAGGTCCTGGTTCGCACAAGGGCAACCCTGACTATGAGGCTGGTTGGAAACTGGCTGATGAGACAGGTCTCCCTATCATCGACGAGCACTATTATGACCCTCGTCAGCAGTTCATAGACAACCGTCAGTATGACGACTATGACCGTAGCCGCAAGACCAAGGTATATCTTGGCGAATACTCTGTACAGGACAAGGCTCACGGCCAGATGAACCAGTGGGGTGATGCTCTCGCTGAGGCTATCTACCTCATGCACGTAGAGCGCAACGCCGACGTGGTGGTGATGACATCATACGCTCCTCTCTTTGCGTATCGTCACAACACCAACTGGAATCCTGACATGATCTACTTTGACAACGACAGCACCTACTTCACCTGCAGCTACTACGTTCAGCAGATGTTTGGTCAGTCAAGCGGCCAGTACTACTACGGCGACTGTGTGAAGTTCGCTAATGGCGAGAATGAGTTTGACAACCATCTCCTCGGCCAGTCTGTAGTGCTCAACGTAAAGAAGAACGAACTTTACGTCAAGGTAGCTAACATGACAGAGGAAGAGAAGACCGCAAACCTCGACTTGTCTCGTTTCTCTGTCAAGCCTAACGCTGTGAAGACTACCCTTTCCGGCAATCTTGATGACGAGAACAACTACGACAAGCATCCTGTATCACCTGTCAAGGAGAATGTCAAGATGCAGAAGCGCATGTCTGTAAAGGTGGCACCTCACTCAGTAAGCATGTACACCATCAAACTGTAATCTGAACAATTGACAAAAAATAATCCCTTGCGTAGCAATCAAGTTTACGCAAGGGATTTTTTATTTGCTTAAAGAATAACTTGCCAGTTATATCCTTCCTATATTACACTTCCTTATTCTTTACTACTGACTCGTAGTAAGCTACATAGTCATCCTTCTGGTCAGAATTCATCCATGCCATAGCTGAACGTGGGTGATCATTCTGCGAACCGGTGATCATGTAAGGGATGAAGTAACCCCAGTCAATATCCTTCCGAAGAGGCTTGACATGCTCCTGGATAGCCTTAAGGATAGGCACGAGGTCATACTTAGGATTCTTAAGGAACGATATAAGGAGTTCCATAGGACAGTTACCTGCTCCGCGACCTATACCGAGCATTGTTGCATCGAGCATATTAGCACCGTAGCGTATGCACTCGATAGTATTGGCAAAGGCAAGCTGAGTATTGTTATGGCCATGGAAACCGATGGTCTTGCCAGGAAGGGCTTCGACATACTTATCCATGAGGTTATGGATATCCTCCGAGTAAAGGCTGCCGAAGCTATCTACGAGGTAGAACGTACCCACGCGTGACTTTGCCACATCCTCAAGTACCTGATCAAGTGCGCGGTTGGACACCTTGGAAACAGCCATGAGGTTGATGGTAGCCTCATAACCCTTATCCATCACATGGTGCGCCAGTTCGATGGCCTTGTCTATCTGGTAGTCATAGCATGCTACACGGAAGAGGTCAATTACGCTCTCATCCTTTGGACGGATGTCATCAAAATTGATACGACCGATGTCGGCCATGACAGAAAGCTTGGTATTGGTGTTGTTATCACCTACTATCTCACGGATCTCATCCTCCGCACAGAACTTCCAAGGACCGAACTCCGGACGTGGGAACTGGTCTGCGCTACTGATGTAGCCAATCTCCATATAATCCACACCTGCTGCTACGCATGAGTCATAAACGCCTTTAACGAAATCCTTGCTAAACTGCCATTTGTTCATCAGACCACCGTCGCGCACGGTGCAGTCGAGAACTTTAATTTCTTTTCTAAACATTGTTTATTAGTATATCTAAGTTTTATTGGTATTACGCATTCTTGATTTTCATCTCCTCATCGATGAAATACTGTATCAGTCGTATGTAGATCTCCTCTATCACATCTGGATCCAATCCATTTTCCATTGCCCACTGACGACGACATTCCAACACGGCCTTGCGTCTATCTGAGGCAAGGATGCTTTCGGGAGTATTTTCCTTGTACTTTACCACCTCCTTGACATATTCAAATCGCTGGCTCAGGAGGTCAACGACAACCCTGTCAATGTTGTCTATTTCATTGCGCACATCTGTAATATTTTTACATTCAGATGGTCTTTTGTTTGTGATATTGAGTTCCAAAATATTATATATGTGTGTGTTAAAACTTTTCAGTAACTGATGGTTGCAAGCCTCAGCAAGACTGCCACCTTTTTCATATGCGAATGCAAAGGTAGTATTTTTTTTTCAAATATCACTATAATTCACCATCTTTTATTCCTATTGGTGTATATTTCAGTTTTTTTTTTGCAATCTACACCTAAAAGCATTGCATTTTCGCTTATATTCACATTATTATCATTGAGTATTCACACTGTTTCAATACTTGTCCAATATTTCCTTTACCCTCTTAGCATTGCTTCGTTTCTTGGCAGCAAACAATTTCTCTATGCCACCCAGCAAATCAACAGACACGCTTGCAGAATTACTGGGATCAGGCAACGACAAAGAATCCGACGAAGGAGTCAAGGAAAATGTCATGTTTGCAGTTCGACGCTTTCCCCACACAACGACCTCCGACAACGCATTAAAGGAAGGAAGGAGTTCGATGGTATCCGCCAATTCCGCAATATCCATCTTACGTCCCATATACCCGGATCTACTCAGTTCTATCTTTTCCGCCAGGCTATCTATCTCCACAATGCCATCCCATGCTGTCTTGGCAGATGTTACCAACAAACGCCCATGCGAATTGCGCAGAGTATCCTGACTGTCATTCGTACATGTCCAATGATAGAAGCGCACCAAGACGTCTCGTACCGGCACATGCGTCTCCATATCTATAACAATGCACTTGCGCTGAGCCATGGACGACATGCACAGAAGGAAAAGAGAAATAACCAACAGTAAATAGTGATACATATATAAAGAAACTGATATAATGTTTTGCATTTGCAAAGTTACATAATATCAGTCTCTTTCGCCTAAGAACCACTATGAAACATTACTAATTTTGATTTAATTTTTATAAACCGGCGCAACATTTATGATTCATTAAAGCTTCTGTCAAATCTTTTATGTTAAATTTAAGTTAAGTAAGATTTACCGCTTCCTGTAATATACCTTTTCGATCTTCAGCAATCCATTGACAAACTCAAATCTGGCTGCATTCTCATAACTGTCGTAGTCCGAATTCATGTATATGCCACCTTTCTCAGGAGTTCCGGCACAACGGAAATAGTACTCCTGATTTACGACCTGCTGTTCTACGTTCGGACGCACAATCTTCATATACAATTTATGCTCGCTCGTAAACGTCAGATGATACACTTCCTTGTCCCTGTAATCTTCTTTCAGCACACCATCCGCAGTACACTCGTCCCAGGTACCGTAGAGGAACACGGGTTCGCTGATTATCTCACCGAAATTATAATCTGGTTCGGCATCATCAATGATGCTACACGAGATAAAACCCACAGACAACAGAAGTGCCATAAAAATGTCAAGTATTTTCTTCATACTATCTTTTTACCTTATATATTATACATACGCACGAAAAAAGACATAAAGCTTTTCGTTTTCCACGGCAAAATTAATATTTTTTCTCTGAATAGCAAAAAAATCTCTTAAAAATATTTGGTGGTTTGAAAAAAACTTTGTAATTTTGCAGTCAATAAAACTTTAATATCAAATGACTGTAATTTTAATAGTGCTCGCCTATTGGGGCTTGTGCGCTGGTGGCATCTTGGCTATTCGCTGGGGTAGGCGTGCATTCTCTAAAAGGTCCAATACACATAAGCCAGCATGGTATGGAGTACTCTTTGCTCCTATAGTCTTTCCTTCGCTGTTGATGGTAGCTCCCTATCTGATTTCTCAGAATTGGGAATCTATTGAGCCGCGACTATTGGAGTTCTTAACCAATCTGGCAAAAGAATAAAAACTAGGGACTGAGAGATACGAGTAAGTCTCCCGGCCTCTATAGAATGAGTTAATTCTATAAGTGCATCGTGATGATGCTTAGCTAAGGTTTTTATTTTTACTTATTCCCCTCAATCGTGAGATTGAGGGGTTTAATGTTTTCATGCCCCCTACCCGCTTGAAAGTGTTTACGAATAGAATGCCAGCAAGAGTTCGCTACGCACAAACAATATTGACCCAAATCAACTAAATCAGAAAAACTCGCAATTATCATACAAAAAAGCAAGAAAATATTTGGTCAGTTCACAAAAAGTACGTACCTTTGCATCGCAATTCAGAAAACACTGATTGCACTACAAATCTTAAGGCTCCTTAGCTCAACTGAATAGAGCATTTGACTACGGATCAAAAGGTTGCAGGTTTGAATCCTGCAGGAGTCACAAAGATTGACAGACAAGAACAAAAAGGATGGCTCCTTAGCTCAACTGAATAGAGCATTTGACTACGGATCAAAAGGTTGCAGGTTTGAATCCTGCAGGAGTCACAAACAATGAAAGGTCAACAGTTTGTTGACCTTTTTTGCATTTACGCTATATCAGACAAACAACAGAACAATATGAAGAAATCAACAATATGGATCATCGCCATCGTAATGGGACTGTCATTCCTGGGACTTCTCATTATACAGATAACATACATCGAAGAGATGGCAAAAATGAAGAAAGAGCAGTTTGACGAGTCAGTCACACGTGCTTTATACCAAGCCGCCCACAACCTGGAACTCAACGAGACTTACTCTTTCCTAAAGAAAGACATCAATGAGACCGAACGGAAAACATACAGCGTAGATTCCATCTCTACCGACAACTCCATCGGAGGTCCCGTACAACACTCACACCAATACTCTGTCATTGGTGACGACGGCACCATTTACTCATCATTCGAACTGAGAACCATAAAGCTCAGCCCGCAAAAGATGAGTAAAAGCCTGGGTATCAAAAGCGACAAGAATGCCCTGGCCGAAGCACAGAAAAACATGCAGGAAATCGTAAGGACAAGATACATCTACCAGAAATCCCTACTTGACGAGGTAATATACAGCATATTGTACACCGCAAGCGACAAGCCACTGAAGGAACGCATAAACTTCAAACAGTTAGATCAGGACATCAGAGCCGAACTTAACAACAACGGCATCGACATACCATACCATTTCACCGTCAGCACAAATGACGGTACTGAGATATACCGATGCTCCGACTACAGCGACGAGGGCAACGACATAGCATACTCCCAAACCCTATTCCACAATGACCCTGCCTCCAAAAGCGGAGTGCTTAACGTACACTTCCCCGACATCAACGCATATATCTTCTCCAGTGTACACTTCATGATACCTGCCCTCATATTCACTGGCGTACTCCTCATCACATTCATCTTTACTATATTCGCCATATTCCGACAGAAGAAATTCTCCGAAATGAGAAACGACTTCATCAATAATATGACACACGAATTAAAAACGCCAATATCCAGCATCTCACTGGCATCACAGATGCTCAATGACGACAGCGTCAAAAAGAGCGACAGCATGATACACCATCTGGGAGGAGTCATCAACGATGAGACCAAAAGACTACGGTTCCTCGTGGAAAAGGTATTACAGATGTCCATGTTCGACAAGAAGAAGAACATATTCAAGATGAAGGAGTTGGACATCAACGAACTCGTTGAGGGCATCGCCAATTCATTCTCTCTGAGAGTAGAGCACACCGGAGGCAAGATTTACACTGAGGTAGAAGCAATAGACTCTGCTGTCTATATCGAAGAGACACATTTCAGCAACGTGATTTTCAACTTGCTTGACAATGCCATCAAATACAGCAAGCCTGACATACCGCTCTACATACACCTGCGCACATGGAACGAAGACGAAAAGGTCAAAATATCCATCAGCGACAACGGCATCGGAATCAAGAAAGAGAATATAAAGAAGATCTTCGAACAATTCTACAGAGTACACACCGGCAACAGGCACGACGTCAAGGGATTCGGCCTTGGCCTGGCATACGTAAAAAAAGTAATCGACATACACAAGGGCACCATCAACGTGGAGTCAGAATATGGCAAAGGCACGACATTTACCATCACCATTGACACTCTGAAATAACTCATCACACGTACCACATCAACACGAAAAAGCACCGTTTAGAGAATCGCCAACAAAGAAAGATTCCCTAAACGATGCTTTTTTTCGTAAACTTTCTTGTTTTTCGTTTTTTTTTATTATCTTTGTAAAAAATTTTCACAAGTAGCGTAGCACGCGCAACACAACACGTTTCTACTCAGCAGGTTACACATTTGCCGAGGAAGAATTGGTGTATCATGCGCGCACGCAGATACGCACACACACGTATATGGGCACACAATTTTCAACAATCCTTTTACTCATTGGTTCAAACATATTCATGACACTGGCATGGTATGGCCATCTGAAACTTAACCAGATGAATATATCATCGTCATGGCCGCTATGGGGAGTCATCATATTCTCATGGATGATAGCCCTGGCAGAGTACTCACTTCAGGTGCCAGCCAACAAGATAGGATTCGTTGGCAATGGTGGCCCGTTCACGCTGATGCAACTAAAAGTCATACAGGAAGTCATCTCCCTGGTAGTATTCACCGTCATTGCGGGTATGATGTTTCAGGGCGAACAGCTGCACTGGAACCATCTGGCAGCATTCGCCTGCCTGATAGCTGCTGTGTATTTTGTTTTCATGGAATAATTTCAACAATAGACATGTCAACTTAAGCAACTTACGAGACTTAAGCAACCAATATTTCCTAACAATCCGTTTTATCCCATCCTCATGATAACCGCCTAAGAAACAACGGTTACCACAACCCCAAACCAAATCAACCTAACAGACAAGCAAAGTTATCTTTTTATGGAAAGAAAAAAATTAGCAGCAATCTACATGGCATCCATGCTCAGCTGCAATGCAGTTAATGCACAGCACTACAGCATGGTAGTAACATGCAAGGACGGCAGTCAAGTGATCTACGAAGACAAAGACCTTGACACCGTGTATTTCAAAAAGACAGAGGACATGGCTCCTATGCTTGTTAACGAAAACACCAATGGCACAAAGTTAGCAAGCCTGATGTCGTTTGACATTGACTTGGAACACAATGAAGACACCACCGAACCGACGATGTACACAAAGGTGGTGCCATGCGTACCGGGTGTCACCGTCACGATATACAAATTCAACCGCTACCCTACCGATGAGGTTATCACATTCTGCGACTGCAACGGCAGTACACTGGAGACACACCAAAACGGTAACGGCAACGGAGAATGGGAATATATGTCGGCTGTAGCACCGGTCAATACTGCTTCTGCCGTGATAAAATACTACGAGAAACAGGGACAGACCGACAGGACTACCCTCAACATCTCGCTCAAGAAGGACGAGGTGCTCAACGTGGTGACCAATATGGCGACCAACACCAAGACAAAGACCATCGGCATCCTAGGTGACAGCACAGGACAGGGACTACAGTCGCAGATGAACAATGGTCTGATAAACAACGAGTGCGTGCTATACAAGGGAAGCGTAGGCAGCGAGAACGTGCTTGCCACAGCTGCACGACAAGGTTCCATACCGCTCATCGTGGAACCATTCACCATCCCTGCACAGTCTAAACCTAGATGGACCAACTACACTGGAAGTATCGTATTTGACGGTGACGACCCAGAAATCACCATATCATCAAAACTACTGTACTACACCAACGATCTCAATGGTAACAGAATCAAGCAGATACACCCAAAGATATACTTCACAGCGACATACCCATTCTATGCTTCTATCAATGGCGTAGATGGATACATCTATACCATAGGAAGGTATTTCAAAAATCCTAATGGCATCATAGTGGTGGACAATGACGAACTGCATACTTACTTCCACCGACTAACACCTGGCGAGAAGGTCGTGTTACGCGACACATGCGAGACAGTATCAAAGGATGCGAAACTCTGGAAAGAGAGCAACACTATCAACATGATGGGAACCAACGGCGGATTCACTGACTATGAGGAGCATCACCAGATAGACGTTTATCCATCGAAAAAGCAGGCTGCATACAACCTGTTCGAGATACAGAAGATCATGTCTGAATACTGCAATAACAAATAT
>JAZLIN010000083.1:0-16117 GCA_045617365.1 Prevotella sp.
CTTTCTTGGTGGCGAAACTGTAATTCTGCAAATTCTTCTTTGGTCATAATAATAGCAGTTGTAGTTCTGTTGCAATATTGCGGGTGCAAAGGTACAACAAATCTACAACTGCTACAATGTGTATTTTAATGGATGCTTACATTTTTCGTACCCCCTCATCCGTCGCGTATTTGAAAACGAAAATAAAACGGGTCGCAAATCCGCTATTTTGAGAAAACCTTCAAGCTGTTAATAATCAGGTTTTTATAAAATATTACTCTTCATGTAATGCCCAAAAGTACCCGATATGGACATATTTTAGGGCAACTTTTGCATCATAAAAGGGCAACTTTTTCGTCATAAAAGGGCAACTCTTGCATAGGAAAAGTGCCACTTTTCCAAAAAGGAACAGAAAATCGTAAGATAATCCATGACGTAGAGTCGCGTTTTCTTCCAGAACGAAGTCTGAAGTCGATAAACCCGGAAAAGCAAAATATCAAAAAATAACGCATTTTTATAGCAAAGTGTAAAAAACGTGTATTATGAAAAACAAAGGGAATAAGTGCTGAATTATCGGTGTGTACTTTAATCCTAAAACCGTGTACAAGTCAATATTTTTTGCAAATTTCATAGAAATGTAATATCATTGCAATAATCCTGCAACATAATTTATCGAACTTTGCACCGTCATTCCGAGAGCGAACCAAATCCTCGGAATGACGGTTATATTTATGATTAGAGCAAAAGTAATTGTTATTCTTCTTTTTTCGCTGTGCTATGGAAATATGGCTATAGCGCAGACATTAGAAGAACGTATGTCTATCCTTGAAGACAAGTTACAGGAAATGGGAAAAGCGTCTTCCTCACCAAAGGAGAAGGGCGGTGTGGAACCTATGATACATGGCATACTTCGTGGCAAGTATGAGTATCAGCCAGAACTTGGTGCCAATCGTTTCGAGATGCGCAATGCGCGTCTCTCTGCCGAGGGTTCACTACCCTTCAGATCTTCATATAAACTGGAAGTAGATCTATGCGATGAATCCGTTATCAAGATGAAAGATGCGTGGGTAAGAGTAGAAGTTCCATTGTACGGTAAAGGCTCCCGCCCTATAAGAGAGGGCTGGAGAGGGTCTGCCCTTCGCGTCACCCTTGGTCAGCAGCGTATGCCGTTCTCCATTGATGCTCATCGCAATCCCTCAGCACAGTATTTTGCCAATCGTTCGTTCATTGCAAAGCAAGTCGGTGACATGCGTGATGTAGGCGCTGCCGTAGGCTATGAGGCCCCCCTCCAACTCCCCCCTTCAAGGGGAGGGTTCGTACCTCGTTTGGTTATCGATGCCGGCATCTACAACGGCTCGAACCTTGACAATCAGAAAACAGCCTGGTTTACATCTCCTGCATACTCTGCCCGTATTCAATATTTCCCAGTCAAGGGCTTGGCATTCATTCCAAGTGTTCAGCACCAGCTCATTGCAGGTCGTGAAGCGTCATATACGTCTCTTGATTTTGGTGCATATTACGAAACCAACGGCTTACATCTGGAAGCCGAATACTTGCGCAAGCACTATGCGAAGAGTGCCTTTGAAGACTGCAATGCAATCAATGCGATGGCAATCTGCAAGCAGAACCTGAAAAGTGAGAAGTCTTATATCCAGTCTATCAGTTATCTGCTCCGCTATGACTACATGGACAATCATAGTGACGGAAAAGCCCCCCTCCAACTCCCCCCTATGGGTGGAGAGCCCAAATTGCAGCAGAGCGATGCCGAGCGTTATCGTCTCACAGCAGGACTGACATTCTCTGTTCGCAATAAATACTTCCCTACCGACATACGCCTCAACTATGAGAAATACTGGTATCCTAACGGAGGCACACCAAAAGAGAGCGAGCAGGACAAACTCGTAGCCGAACTGATGATCAGGTTTTAATGAACACTTCAGTAAGGATTTATGAACATATTAAATCTGTTTACGAAATGTAAAGTTTCTGCCGTTTCATTTGTGGAATCAAGAAAAAAAATGTAATTTTGCAGTCGCAATCGCTATAAAACAATGAAACCCGACGCAAGAAGACTTTGGATAGGACGCTTTCTGCTGATGATGTATCTCTCGATACTCTCGCTGGGCGCTTTCCATGTGCATGAGCATGTGGAAGATGACTTCTTGTGTCAGGATTGTATCAGCCATGTGCACCATGACGGGCACGTCACGAATGGTGACGTTTCGCTTGGCGATTGCGTGCTGTGCAGTTTTCTTTCTACATTTTATCTTGCAGCAGAAATTATAGCACTCGCCACTGTAGTGCTTGTGTTTCATCGCGACTTTGTTGAGCAAACAGCGCATGTTATTTGCCGAACAAAGCGCACAATACTTCTGCGTGGACCTCCCATATATCTTTGATGATCATTTATTCAATATTTTAGAGCGTAGCTCCTGCGAGAGTTACGCTCATAGTACGTATTTATCAGAGATATAAAAGAAAATGAAAGCAATAAGATTTTTCGTCCTATTGCTCTGCTCGTCCGTTTATGCCCATGCACAGGTGGCTGGCGGACATGATGCAGAGCAGGATACTTGCGCCCATTTGGACGAAGTGGAGGTGACTGGAGTTACCGGCAGCGCACGTATCAGGGAGATTGCTGCTCCCGTAAGTGTAGTTTCAAATGCAGCATTGCGCACACATCAAAGTTCCAATATCATCGATGCCATAAGCCATCAACCAGGCCTTAGTCAGGTGACAACGGGTAGCGGAATATCCAAACCTGTTATCCGTGGACTTGGTTATAATCGTGTACTTGTGGTTAATGATGGAGTGCGTCAGGAAGGTCAGCAGTGGGGTGATGAGCACGGCATAGAGATTGATGGCAACGCTGTCCATTCGGTTGAGATACTGAAAGGTCCTGCTTCGCTGATGTACGGTTCGGATGCCATGGCAGGTGTAATCATCATGCACGATGCGCCCGTCATGCCTTTGAGCGAAATGAAGGCAGAAGCCGCAACTGAATACCAGACGAACAATGGTCTTTGGGATTACACTTTTGCCTTTCGCGGCAATCAGCAAGGGTTCGTGTGGAACTGGCGATGGAGCCAGAAGTGGGCACACGACTACAAGGCTCTTAAGGATGGCTATGTGTCAAACAGTCGTTTTCGTGAGCGTGCCTTGAATGGTATGCTCGGTTTGAACAAGGGTTGGGGATATTCGCACCTCAAGCTGGGGTATTACCACCTTACGCCTGGAATGACCAAGGTGGAGGACGAATACGAAGAGGGTTCGCGAAGCTACGGCATCGCCTCTCCCTTCCAACAGGTGAAGCACTACAAGGCTGTACTCGACAACTCCTTACGTCTGGGCGATAGTTCCTTGAAAGCCATTGTCGGCTATCAGCAGAATCGTCGTCAGGAGTTTGAGGAAGTGGATGAATGTGGGCTTGATTTCCGCCTGCACACGGTGAACTACGACCTTCGCTACGTTTCTCCGGAATGGGACGGATGGAAGATGAATGCTGGTGTGGGAGGTATGTACCAGAAGTCGGAAAACCTTGGCGAGGAGTTCCTGATTCCTGCCTACAATCTCTTCGATGTTGGTGTGTTCGGTACGGTCAGCAAGACGTTTTTCGGACGACTGCACCTGAGTGGCGGTATTCGCTATGACCATCGCAATCTGCACTCTCTAGCTTTGGAGGATGAAGGCGAGGAGCGTTTCTCGGATTTCAGACGTAACTTCGGAGCCTTGTCTGGTAGCCTTGGTGCAATTCTTAACCTGGGCGAGCAGCTCGACGTGAAAGCCAACATCTCACACGGCTTCCGTGCTCCAAACATGAGCGAATTGGGCAGTAATGGCGTGCATGAGGGCACTTTCCACTATGAACTTGGCAACCACACCCTCAAAGCAGAGCACAGTTGGCAGTTCGACCTTGGCATGGATTACTCATCAGAACATTTCTCTGCATCCATTGCACTCTTTGCCAATCGCATCAGCAATTACATCTACCTCAGCAGTATCGGAGAGGATATTGACGATACACCTGTCTATCAGTTTACTTCGGGTGATGCACGATTGCTCGGTGGAGAAGTGCGTCTCATCTGGCACATCATCCGTCATCTGCACTTTGAGAATGCCGTCTCGTATGTTGATGCCCGACAACTGAATGCGGACGATGCGCATCGTTACCTGCCCTTTACACCAGCACCTCGCTGGCTGTGCTCTCTACACTATGACATTCCATTGAAGACTAAGATTGTAAGAGGATTGTTTGCAGAAATTGAAACCGATACCAACTTCCGACAGAGCCACGTGATGACCGCCAACAATACTGAGACACCGACATATGCCTACACGCTCGTGAACCTCTCCGTTGGCACAGACATACACCTCAGAAACGGTCGCCAACTCTGTTCTGTCGGCATTACAGCAACTAACATCCTCGGCACTGCCTACCAGTCGCACCTCAGTCGCCTGAAGTATGCTGACACGTTCTCTATTACCGGTCGTCATGGCATCAACAACATGGGGCGAAACATAGGCTTCAAACTGCTGTTCCCATTGAATTTGTAGGAACAGGCCTATTTGTCACATTTTTTTCATCTTTCTGTAACAACTTTGACTCTACTTGAAAAAGTATTAAGTTACTTACAATTTGAAAGTATTTTTAAGACGCTGCGCTATGCAAGTACAAATCTCGTGTAGCCAGCGCAGCGAAAATGACATCAAGTTACAATCTGTAAGCATCTAAAAACTTTTTCAAGTGGACTCAATCATGAATAATTCAGGTTAGAGTGAAATCATCGGTATATAGAAAGGACAGGCACCAGTGAGATGAGTCGTTGGTGTCTGTCCATGTTTTTTTGTTATCACTTATCCTTCCAGGGCTTACGCCAATCTCGTCAGCTAATTGCTTACTTTTTGGTGCCAACGCTCCAGTGCAACCTTGCTATTAGCATGACCTTCCTGTTTACTTCTGCAAACGCTATTGATACGAATGAAAATTGCATAGAAACCTATGCTGATTTGTTGCAATCCTGTTACGAAGCTATGACGATTCGGTTACATGGCTTGGCGTAACAGGATTGCAATATGTTTGTAATGGCTCTGTAACAGATTTTTGTGAACTTCGCAGTGTAATTCATCAACAGACATAGTAATCATGGACAAGGAAAAAGCAAAGAAGATTCAGCGTTATTATGATTATTTCCGCTTGGCAATGGTTATTATCATTGTAGGACTATTAGCATATTTTTCACTATAAACCACCTCTGACGTATGGCAAAAGAACTTAAAACTATTGGCGCAATGTCATCATTCCAGCCGCTCAACTCTTCATCATGGTGGCAGACCTGATAAATGCCCACACCATCACCGTGCCAAACGTAGGTCTGGCTGACGGAATGATAAACATCATGACTGACAGAATCTTTAAGAAGAAAACGAAATAAGGCAATCTTATGAATACAATCTTTTTAGGAATAGTAATTTTCCTTTGTGTGCTGGCTATATTCGACCTTGTGGTGGGTGTCAGCAATGATGCGGTGAACTTTCTCAACTCTGCCATTGGCGCTAAGGTGGCGAAGTTCCGCACAATTGTGATTATTGCGGCTGTGGGCGTGTTTGCCGGTGCTGCTATGAGTAATGGTATGATGGACGTAGCACGACATGGCATCATGACGCCGGAGTATTTTACCTTCTATGAGGTGATATGCGTGTTCCTGGCAGTGATGGTGACAGACGTCATTCTGCTTGACATATTCAATACTCTCGGTATGCCTACGTCAACCACAGTCAGTATGGTGTTTGAGTTGCTTGGCGGTGCTTTTGCCATTGCTATACTGAAACTTGCACATGGTGCAACGGCAGATGATGGCATGCTACTCGGATTGGGTGATTTGCTTAACACGGAAAAAGCAATCTCTGTCATCATGGGTATCTTCCTTTCTGTGGCTATTGCCTTCGTCGTTGGTACATTGGTGATGTGGATTAGCCGCATGGTGTTTACGTTCACCTATCGCGTGAACGGCAAGACTACGGCATATAACGGTGATATGGGCGGACTGACAAGCAGTTCGCTGAAGATTGGTATCTTCTCTGGCATTGCCGTAACGAGCATCATCTGGTTCCTGCTCATCAACGGATTGAAAGGCAGTTCGTTCATGTCGCCGGAACTGAAGGAGATGATAAACGCAAACACATGGTACATCCTCGGAGGCGGTGTGTTGGTGTTCAGCATAGTCATGACCGCGATGAGCGCTATCAAACTTCCTGTGCTGAAATTCGTTGTTCTCCTTGGAACCTTCGCACTCGCCATGGCTTTTGCAGGCAATGACCTTGTAAACTTCGTCGGTGTGCCACTCACCGGACTTGAGGCTTATCAGGATTATATGGCGAACAGCCCCCTCCAACTCCCCCTAGGGGGAGAGCCAAGCCCACATACATTCTACATGAAATCACTTATGGACAGCGCCCACACTCCTACCATCTACCTTATACTTGCAGGTGTAGTGATGGTGCTTTCGCTCGTCTTCTCGAAGAAAGCGCAGAATGTAGTAAAGACCTCAGTTGACCTCAGTCGTCAGGATGAAGGCGATGAGATGTTTGGTTCGTCGCCTGTAGCCCGAACATTGGTGCGCAACAGCAACGCCACCGCAAAGTTCCTTACGAAGATTATCCCCGGCAGCCTTCTGCATTGGATAGACACTCGCTTCAACAGCGAGGAGATGAAACTGGAACAGGGTGCGGCATTCGACCTTATCCGTGCTGCCGTAAACCTCGTCCTCGCAGGTTTGTTGGTTGCCATCGGCACAAGTCTCAAACTGCCACTCTCTACAACATACGTCACCTTCATGGTGGCTATGGGTACATCACTGGCTGACAGAGCCTGGGGACGCGAGTCAGCCGTGTTCCGTATCACAGGCGTGTTGAGCGTCATCGGTGGTTGGTTCATCACGGCAGGTGCAGCATTCATCTTCTGCTTCTTCCTGACAAACACCATGTATTTCGGCAGTTATGTGGCAATGGCTCTGTCTATCGTCCTCGCCATCTATCTGCTCATCCGTAGCAACTTCAAGAAAGCAAAGGAGAATGCAAAGTCTGAGGATTCCCTCTTCTCTCAGATACTCAAGAGTAAGGACAAGGCTATTGTCTGGGGACTTCTCTGCGAGCATATCCGTCAGGGCAATGCTGCTCGTATGAAGTTTGTCATCGACACCTACGGCTGCATTACAGATGCATTCCTTCGTGAACAGTATCAGCCTCTGCGCCGTGCATCATCACTTATTGACGAAGAACGCAAATCGCTCAAACGCCAGCGCAAGCAGGAGATTGTGACAATGCAACGCTTAGACCCTATGCAAATGATTAGTCGTAATACCTGGTACTTCCTCGGCATCAACTCTTGTCAGCAGATGCTCTATTGCCTGAAGCGAATCAACGAACCGATACGAGAGCACGTAGGCAACAGCTTCTCACCTCTGCCAGAAGCATACCATGAGCGGTTTATCGGAACGAAGGAATCTGTATTGAAACTGTACAATAAGGCTCTGAGTATGCTTGAGACGGGTGATTTCACTAAGGTTGAGGCTTTGCGCGTGGATTGCGACGCCGTACAGAAACAGATTTCAGGCGACCGCAAACGTGCCCTGGATACTATGCAGGACGAGACAGCAAACCTCAACACCCTCCTGCTCACCATCCATATCCTTCAGGAGAGTCAGGAACTCATAGGTTCCTTACGTCACATGCTCAGAGGTATGAATAAATTTGCCGGAGCAGAAGGATAAATGACTATTGTATAAAAAGAAAAATGGTTCCAGAATTTCTTTGCGACATTCTGGAACCTTTTTTTGTGCGTATTTGTTTCTATAAAATCCCTGCATGCAATTTCATCCGTACACGTCGAAAATCATGTAAACCTCATCTTCAGCTTTACTCGAAGTAGAAACTCAGCACCACCATCTTACTCATAGCACTGGTGACACTGGTGGCGTATGGGCGCATCTCTGCATCCTGCAGATTCTTGGCATGCGCACCATTGAGAGCGTTGGTCAGGCCCAGCATAAACTTCAACTCAGGACGCAATTTGAAGTAAGGCATGTATATATCACATCCAAGACCTACCTCGAAAAACACATCATAGTTATTCAACTGTACATAGTCATTACCCTTGGTGCTGAGATTAAGCATCGGCGCTAAACCTGCCATAATATATGGACGGTGATTATTGAAACGCTCCGCAGCATAGATAATATCGCAGTTGGCACCTACATAGACAGTCTTCATAGACTGGCGCACCTCATAAGGGCGACCATTGACATCCTTCTTCAATAAATCACGAAAACGAATATTTCGGGTACCGAAATACAACTGCGGCGCCACACGAAAAGCAAAATTGGTATTAAGACGCGTCTCACACAGCACACCGACATTAAATCCCATCTCCCAGTCAGGCTGATCACAGGTCACATATATATCCTGTTCTGCACCATCCTGGCCCACAATGGTCTGCTGGCCCACATTCCTGAATTCCAAATCCTGCATGCCGGCACCTATGACAATACCAAAGTGCATCGGACGCAAATCTGTATAAGGACGATTCTGCACACGACGCATCTGAGCATGCGCCACCATGCATGCCAGTAGCATTATATATATAATAAGGTGTCTCTTCATAACTATGTAAATAAAGGAAAGTTGTTCTTGCAAAACATCCCTACCTAAAAAGAACGAAGGACATAATATAAAAATTGCTTAGCAAATCGTCTTTTCACGGAAAAAGACTAAAAAATGAAGATTTATGAAAAAAAAACTAATTATTATTAGGTACTTTCGAAAATTATTTATACCTTTGCAACATAAATCAGTGGCAGCGTAATACCTACTTCTGATTAGAGAGGGGCGAAAGTCCTAAGAATATAAACAAAATAATATAAACTTTTAAATTTAAAAACTATGGCTTACGTAATTAGCAGTGATTGTATCGCTTGCGGTACATGTATCGACGAGTGTCCATCTGAGGCAATCTCAGCTGGCGACATCTACACAATTAACGCTGACGCTTGCACAGAGTGCGGCACATGCGCTGATGTATGTCCAAATGAGGCTATCAGCCTTGGATAATATTGATCGCAATAGCAATCAGAAATACTAAAGGCGACTTCCGAAAGGCGGTCGCCTTTATTGTTTGCAAATAGTTACATTCCCAAAATTCCCCCTTAGGGGGGGTAGGGGGCTTCAATATGAAAGACTTATTACACAAAATCCTGAAAGATGCCATCAATATGGCAAGCCAGGTGGGCGAAATACATATGGATCATTTCCGCTCTAAAAAACTGAAGACCGAAACCAAGACGTCGGCTTACGACATGGTGACGGAGGTGGACCGCGAGAGCGAAGCACTGCTGGTAAAAGAAATAAGCAAACGCTATCCTGACCATACAATCATTGGAGAGGAGAGCGGCGCACATATACATGAGGGGTCGCCATGGGCATGGGTGATAGATCCTCTCGACGGTACTAACAGCTACGCTCAGGGATTGCCGATATTCTGCGTTAGCATCGGAGTGACATACAACGACGAACCTGTCGTGGGCGTGGTATATGCTCCTTATCTGGATGAACTTTATACAGCAGTAAAGGGTGAAGGAGCATATCTGCAGAGCGGACTATGCATCGGCGAACTGATGCCTGCAGAGAAATTGCATGTTTCTCAAAAGACTTCGCTCGCTGAGTGCGTCCTCGCTACCGGATTCCCATACGACAAGGCTACCAACCCTATCAACAACATAGACAATGCCGCACGCATCATACCTCTCATACGCGGCATACGTCGCATGGGGTCATGCGCATACGACATGTGCTGCGTGGCATCGGGCACACTCGACGGATACTGGGAACTGTATCTCAAACCTTACGACTGCTGCGCCGGAACGATAATCATCCGCGAGGCTGGCGGCATGGTGGTACCTTTCCGCGATGACAGGGAGATAAGCATCATCGCCGCAAACGATGCCATCACCAAGGAACTGCAGCAATTAGTGCGATAAGATATTATAGCGTAGAATATATTACAACAAGAGGACAAAAGTAACGCAGCCATAGGACAATATAATCTTTTTTCTCTATTTCTAGCAAGTTTTATAGTATTATTTCAAATATTTTGTGTAACTTTGCGCAGAAATAAAGTGCAAACTATAAAATGATTAAAGATTACAACAAGACTGCCATCATAGCAGGAGACAAAGAAATCAGCTATACCGAACTGCTGCAACGCATCACCATGTTTGGTGACGTCACTCCACGAAATGAGGAACGCACCAATGTAAAGGATGTATTGGCAGCAAAGAAAGTCATTATCTTCGCAGAGAATCGTGAGGCATGGATATATGCCTTCTTCTCTGTATGGCAGAACCATGTCATCGCTGTCCCTGTAGATGCCTCATCTACGGTGGATGACCTGGCATATATCATCAACGACTGCCAGCCTACAGCTATATGGACATCCCTAAGTCATGAGGAGGTAGTACGCAATGCCATCAACCAGACTGGCTCGGACATGAAGGTGCTCCTCATGGATGACTATGAGACTGCGCCACTGCCTGCCACCGTCAGCGAAGAGCATGCAGCAAAGATAGCACATTTCGGTGAAGAGGCTATAGCCGGTCAAGAGGTAGCCCTCATAGTCTATACATCAGGCACCACAGGTTCGCCAAAGGGCGTCATGCTGTCGTTTGATAACCTCGCTGCCAACATCCGTGGCGTGGCTGATGACGTAAAGATATTCCATAAAGACTCCACCACCATCATATTGCTGCCGCTACACCACATACTGCCTCTCGTAGGTACTGTGATTATTCCTGTCACCCGTGGCTGCGGCGTAGCTATCTGTCCATCTATGTCCGGACCAGACATAATGGCCACACTGTGCCGTGGCAAGATCAGGATCTTCGTCGGTGTGCCTCGTCTATGGCAGACTCTATACACCGGTATCAAGAAGAAGGTGGACTCAAGCATCGTAACACGCACCTTATTTAATATCTGTAAGTCCATAGGCAGCCGTTCCCTGTCGCGCTTCGTATTCCAGTCTATCAGGAAGAAGATGGGCGGTCACATAGAATACTGTGTCAGCGGTGGCGCCGCCCTTGACCGTGAAATTGGTGAGGGTCTCCGCACTCTCGGCATTGACGTGCTCGAGGGTTACGGTATGACAGAGACCTCGCCTATAATCTCCTTCACCCGTCCGGGAGACATCATACCTGGTTGTGTAGGTCTGCCTCTGCCATCGGTGGAGTGCAAACTTGTCAATGGCGAACTATGCGCCAAGGGCGACAACGTGATGTTAGGCTACTATAACCGTCCTGAGGAGACTGCGGCAGTGATAGACGCTGACGGTTTCGTACATACCGGTGACCTAGCTCGCTTTGATGACAACGGACGTATAATCATCACTGGCCGTTCAAAGGAAATCATCGTACTCTCCAACGGCAAGAACGTGCAGCCAGCAGAGATAGAGTTCAAACTGGAGAAGTTTGACAACAAGGTCAAGGAGGCAGCCGTAACACAGGACGGAGACATGCTCCATGCCATCATCGTACCACAAGACGCATGGTCACTGTCACTCAATAATGACAATGCGAAACTGGAGGAACAGCTGAAGCGTGAGGTCATCGAGCCTTACAACCGCAGCGTGGAAAACTACAAGAAACTGATGAAGATCACCATATATCATGGTGAACTGCCTCGCACTAAGCTCGACAAACTGCAGCGCTTCAAGCTCAAGGATATCATCAAGCCTCAGACTGCCAAGAAGAACGAGGACACCAAGGCGAAGAAAAACAACCTGGGCGACATAAAGGGCGCTGAGGAATACACCATACTCGCTGACTACATCACCTCTGAGAAGAAAGTAGAGGTAAAGCCTGGTTCGCATATCGAGACCGACCTCGCATTTGACTCACTTGACAAGGTGGGCCTGCAGGGATTCATAGAACAGACGTTCGGCGTGACCATCAATGCCGACAAGATGGCTGAGTTCAAGAATATCCTTCTCATGGCACAGCACATAGCCAGCAGCAAGACACGCATGGACGTGGAGGATGTGGATTGGCATAACCTCATAGCCGAACAATCCACCACACTCACACTGCCTACGGCTGACTTCACCCACAGACTCTTCGAGAACGGATTCACATCTTTCTTCCGTCTCTACAACCGTATGTCTGTCAAGGGTCAGGAGAATATACCTGCCAAGGGACCATTCATCCTCGCTGCCAACCATCAAAGCTATCTCGATGCACCTATCGCTATGGCTGGAGTTCCAGCCAAGCAGTTTGGTGATTGCTATTTCTATGCCACTGAGGAGCACGTCAATACACCGTTCCTCAGATACATGGCACGCCATCACAACATCGTCATCATGGAGCGTCGTAACCTCAAGAACTCCATCCTCAAACTGGCGCAGGTGCTCAAGCAGGGCAAGAACGTGATGATATTCCCTGAAGGCACACGTACTCATACCGGCAGCACCAACAACTTCAAGAAAATGTTTGCCATCCTCGCCAAGGAACTCGACGTGCCTGTAGTACCTATCTGCATCGATGGAGCGTTCAAGATGCTCAAGCGCGGCACACGCGTGATACAACCATGTAAGATCAACGTCACCTACCTCCCTGCTGTTTCCCCTACGGGCAAGACATACGACGAAATAACAACCGAGGTTAAGCAGGCTATCGACAACAAACTCAAAAAATCATAATATTTACTATTTGACTATTTACGATTTACTATTTATTCTGTCATTTGAATATTTTATTATTTTATCTGCGCATAATAGATAAATAATAACATCGTAGAATAAATCGTAAATAGTCAAATAGTAAATAAATCATTTAACTAATAATGAATGGATTACCAATAGAAAACGAACAGGGTAACACCTGGACGCACCTCATTGGTGTGGTCTTTGCCCTGTCATCAATCTGGATGGCATGGCCTGCCGTACGCATTGGATGGCAGATGGCTTTCGGTGTGATATTCTTTATCGCAGGCATGTTTCTTATGTTTCTTGCCAGTACGGTATATCACTGGGTACATCCCGGAATGGCCAAGAACATACTCCGTAAGTGCGACCATATCAGCATCTACGTCATGATAGCCTGCTCATATACACCTATCTGCGTGGGCATAGTAGGCGGATGGTTAGGATGGTTGGTCTTCGGCATACAGTGGGCTATGGTCATCGGTGGTACGTTTTATAAGATTTTCGCCATTGGCAAATATCCCAAACTGTCGCTGGCCCTGTACCTCATCATGGGATGGAGCGTGCTCCTGGTCATCAAACCCGTAATGGACCACATGACCACCACAGCAATGATACTCCTTGTCTGCGAAGGTCTGTTCTACACCGGCGGCACCTATTTCTTTGCCCATGATGACCGTAAGCACTATCACGCCATCTGGCACATCTTCGTTCTCCTCGGAGCCATCAGCCACTGGAGCGTAGTTCTCACCCTACTCCTCAGTATGGTAGCCCCCTAAGGCAGCCAGCCCCCTAACCCCCTAAGGGGGAATTTTCAGAAAGGTAACAAATGCGCACAAATACGCATAAATTAACTCACAAATATAATTATTGAAAATTTGTAAAAAGAATTTATGAGTATTTGCGCGCATTTGTTTCTATTAAACCATTGCATACTATTTCAACCGCAAAGGTAAAAGAAAGATTTTACTTTCCAAGACTTGCGGCACCGAGTACTGCGGCACCAGCACCATCGAGGGTAGAGACGAGGAACTTTGCCTTGCCACGGAATATAGGCAGGACATTCTCATCGTATGCCTTCTTGATAGGATCCATGAGGAGATCGCCAGCCTTGGCAAGTCCACCGAAGAATACGAATGCCTCTGGAGCAGAGAACACCGTCATGTCTGCGCAGGCCTTGCCGAGGAGGTCGCCGGTATACTCGAAGATGCGCTTAGCCAGTGCATCACCCTTGCCAGCAGCCACAGCGACATCATATGATGTTATATCATCGATATTCTTCTCACGCAGCAGTGATGGTTCTTCGCTTTCAGTGAGGAATATACGTGCCGAACGAGCCACACCCGTAGCAGAACAGTAAGCCTCCAGACAACCCTTACGACCGCAACCACACTGACGACCATTGTTGCGCTCTATGATGACATGACCCAGTTCGCCGGCATTACCGTCAGAACCATAAAGCAGTTTGCCACCGGTCACGATACCAGAACCGACACCAGTACCCAACGTTATCTCGATAAAATCCTTCATGCCCTTGGCAGCGCCGAATGTCATCTCGCCCAGCGCAGCAGCATTAGCGTCATTTGTCAGAGACACCGGGAGGCCATTTAGGCCATCGCTGAACATCTGTGCCAGTGGCACCTTGCAGTCATGTGCCCATGCTATGTTAGGAGCAAACTCTATACATCCCGAGATGATATTGCCGTTAGGCGCACCGATACCCATAGACTGTATGGTATCCAGTCCGCCCACCTCCTCTATGATAGGGAGCAGAGCGCTGAGAGCAGCCTTCACATAAGACTGTGCGTCAGCATATCCAGGAGTCTTGATACTTGTCTGTGCTACGATGTTGCCTTCTGCATCCACGATGCCGAAGACTGAATTGGTGCCTCCAAGGTCGAGGCCAATAGTGTATTGTTTCATATCTTTTTAAATTAAAGATTCAAAATGCAAAATTCAGAATTCTTAATTTCTAATGCTTAATTTTTAATTCCTAATTCCCGTCGTCCCTCGTCGTCCCCCTTACTATCAAGTTTGTTCGTACTATACGTTTCTCCACCTTATCAGGCGGTACAGTGCCTTCAACAATAGATATAAGTATATCAACGGCATTGCGCCCTACCTCAGTACCGCGTTGCTCCACGGTGGTGAGCAGCGGGTCGCACGCCAGAGAGAAATTATCATTGGCGAAACCGCATATAGAGACATCCTCCGGTACACGCTTGCCCATGCGCTTTACGGCATGCAGCACACCTATCGCTGTGCTGTCATTGATGCAGAAGAAAGCGTCAGGAGCCGCCGCGTCATCAGCAAACAAAGACGGGGTAACGTCTTCCGCCTCACTGCGACAACTGCAATTCTGCACCAAAGCCTCATCCACACTGATGCCCGCCTCACGCAGAGCATCACAATAACCATTGTATCTGTTCTTGACGATCTCCATATTCGACTTCGTACCGTAGAATGCTATGCGCCTACATCCCGTAGAGATCATATGACTGACAGCATTCTTGGCACCCGCATAGTCATCGACCACCACACGCGGTGCATTGATACCGGTACTTATGCGGTCATAGAACACGAGCGGTATGCCATTGGAACGCAGTTTCTCGAAATGCTCATAGCGATGCGTATCACGAGCCTGCGAGACTATCACGCCACACACCCTGTGCTTCAGGAAGGACTGACAGAGCGACACCTCACGCTCATAGAGTTCATTACTCTGCGCCGCTATAATACGGTATCCGCGCAGTGATGCCTCGGTCTCTATGCCCGACAATATGGTGGAGAAATAGTAATGGGCAAACTGCGGTATGATGACACCAATAATCTTCTGCGGATGCACATTAGTATGACGCAGTCCCATAGCCAGCACATTGGGTGTGAAGTCATGCTCACGTGCATAGCGCTGTATCAGTTCACGACGCTCCTTGCTGATGGACGGCGAATCCTTCAGCGCACGTGACACGGTAGCCACCGATATGCCCAGTTCGCGGGCTATGTCCTTCATCGTCAAAGATGCCATGTCGGTTATTTTTATCTCACGCGAAAGTTGAGTTTTATTACGTCTCTGCAAAATTATGAAAAATAATCGAAACTACGACAAGACTTATCATATAAGATGATACACATCAAGTGCAATCGTTTACATTTTCTCCGTAATCGTTTGCAGAGGCAAATATGAGCTATGATTTTTGAATTATTAGGTTATATGAAATAAAATGCGTATATTTGCATTCAGATAACAAAAAAAACAAAAAATCTGTTTATCGTGAAACTTAAACTTTTTATAAAATACAACACCAATGATGATGAGTGGCTGTACGTCAACATCATCAATGCCAACGGCACCGTAACGCCACACAAGATGAACCCTGGCATAGAGGGAGTGTGGAG
>JAZLIN010000084.1:0-39125 GCA_045617365.1 Prevotella sp.
CCTCATGATGGTCGCCAGTTCCTGCCAGAGGTCCTGATGCAGGATTTTGAAAAGGCAAAGGTCAAAGATGCTGATGGCGCGGTGCGTAGTCTTGTTGATAGCTCTTATTGTGTATTGCAGTCCGGTACGCCATATCATAATGATGATTTCGTTATGCCATTTCGTCCACGGACGTGCTCCTTGTTATTCCTGTGTGCCGTTTTGGCACTCGTGTTAGTGCAGCGCTTTGTCATAAAAAGAAGACTTCCGTGGTTGGAGTATTCCGTGTGCTGTATCTATGGTTTGGTAGGTCTGCTTCTTGCAGCAATGATATTCTCGCAACATCCGACAGTAAGTGTTAATTTCCAGATATTTACGATGAATCCCTTGTTGCTTGTTCTGGCATTTCCTAAGTTCCGATGGAAGTACCGCTGGCATCTCGTAATGATATTCCAGACACTCTTCTTTATAGGCGGAATTTTGCAGGTCTATGCTGAAGGTTTGTACATAATGGCATGTAGTTTGTTGATTGTCACATTAAACAATATATATAGAATTGAAAAAGAACAGTAACATAAATCGTTATCTCACCTTCCTGGTACTCGCATCGCTGTGTACCACGAGCACAATGTCTTTTGCGGCACAACCACTTCCAAAATTGGTGGTCAATGTTGTGATTGATCAGTTGAGGTCGGATTATCTGGAAGCTTTTGTCCCATTGTATTGCGATGGCGGCTTTAATAAGTTGCTTAATGAGGGACGAGTGTATCAGCAGGCGCAGAATGACTTTGCACCCGCTGATAGATCTAATTCCTGTGCTACGATAACCACAGGTGCCATTCCTTATTATAATGGAGTGGTATCATCGTCGTGGTTAGACCGCGAGACTTTGCGCCCTGTTTATGGCAATAGTTCGCGTCGTCTTCTGACTACCACGGTCGGTGATGAACTGAAGGTCTTCACCCAGGGCACTTCGAAAGTGTTCTCGATATCTCCCTTTAGTGATGCAGCCGTGCTCCTTGCCGGCCATGCTGCCAATGATATTATGTGGGTAGATGACAATTCTGGAGCGTGGGTGTCTGTAAATAAACTGCCTTGGGTAGGAGCATTTCAGCGTTTGCATTCCATAGCCCAGAAGGTTAATTCTGAAAAGTGGCAACCGTCATCCGTGTTGTCAGGTAATGTATCTTATTTCATGGGAGGTGGCATGCGTAAGCCTTTCAGCCATTCATTTGATGGTCCACAACGATTTGTTGACTATAAGCGAAGTGCTCTCATAAATAAGGATGTTACCGATTGTGCCCTGCAGTGTGTGGAATCAAATGCAATGGGGGCTGATGCAATCACAGATCTTCTCAATGTGGCATATTATGCCGGTACTTATAAGGATGTAGGTCTGGCAGACTGCCAGATGGAGCTCCAGGATACCTATGTCAGATTGGATCAGCAATTGTCTCGTCTGATTTCAACTCTTACCACAAAATTTGGCAAGGACAATGTCCTTTTTGTCTTTACATCTACAGGTTACAGTTATCCAAGCAAGGATGACTATCAGAAGTATGGCATTCCTTCTGGCACATTCTATATCAACCGTACTGCCAATCTGCTTAACATGTATCTGGCAGCAGTCTATGGACAGGGGCAGTATGTAGATGCTGCTTATCATAGTCAGATATATCTCAATCATAAGCTGTTGGAGCAGAAGCGCATAGCGTTGTCAGACATCTTGACACGTTCACGAGATTTTCTTTGCATCAGCGATGGCATACGTGATGTGCATACCACAGACCGCATTCTAACGCCAGCCAATCAGGATGTGGCGCTCATACGTAATGCGTATAACCCAATACTTTGTGGAGATATTATTATCGAACCTGCTCCTGGATGGCAGGTTATTAATGAGGATAATGGTGAGACATTCACATCTGTTGCTTCACCAGTAGTATTCCCTATCATTTTCTATGGTTCAGGGGTAAAGGCCGAACAGGTACTGACACCAGTAACTACCGACCGCATAGCTCCGACTATTTCGAAATGCATTCGCATCCGAGCACCGAATGCCTGTAAAAGTGTTCCCCTCTTTTAGTTCAGATCTTGGGATTTAAGAGGAAGGAAAGAGAGTAATTGGAGGTCATCAGTTACTCTTCTTCCCATGCTGTCAGTGGATTTTTTTTATAATTATTTGCTGATATGGGGATTTTTTATTACTTTTGCAGAATATTTGGGCGGATTTCCATTAATATTTGCCCTTCCATTTCGAAATATAACAATAAACAATATGAATTTTACATCAATTCTTTCAGCATTATTTGGCAACAAATCATCACGTGACATAAAAAAGATTCAACCGTTAGTTGATAGTGTAAAGGCTACTTATGAGTCAGTAAAGGCACTCTCGAATGACGAACTTCGTGCAAAGAGTAAGGAAATACAGACATATGTACAGAATTCTTGCTCTGAACAGAAAAAGCAAATCGAAGAACTTAAATCGCGTATTGAGCAGACACCAATAGATGAGCGCGAACCGATATTCAATCAGATAGACAAACTGGAGAAGGAGTCTCTAGAAGTATTGGAGAAGGCGCTTGATGAAGTATATCCTACCGTTTTCTCAATCGTAAAGGATACCGCACGTCGATTCTCGGAGAATGAGGAAACCATTGTCACAGCCAATGACTTTGATCGTGCTCTGGCTGCTAATCCTGCCAATGACTTTGTCAGCATAGACGGTGACAAGGCTATATACCATAATCACTGGACAGCTGGTGGCAATGACCTTAAGTGGGAAATGGTACACTACGACGTACAACTCTTTGGTGGTACCGTACTTCATCAGGGAAAGATTGCAGAGATGGCAACCGGTGAGGGTAAGACACTCGTTGGTACTTGTCCTGTATTCCTCAATGCTCTTACCGGCAACGGTGTGCATGTCGTTACAGTCAATGACTATCTTGCTAAGCGTGACTCAGAGTGGATGGGTCCTCTTTATATGTTCCATGGTCTGTCGGTAGATTGCATCGACAAGCATCGTCCTAATACCGAGGAGCGTCGACGTGCTTATCAGGCCGATATCACATTTGGTACCAATAATGAGTTCGGTTTTGACTATCTGCGAGATAATATGGCAATGCATCCGGAAGAACTGGTGCAGCGCAAGCACAACTATGCAATTGTCGATGAGGTTGACTCTGTATTGATTGATGATGCACGTACACCACTTATCATCAGTGGACCTGTGCCAAAGGGAGATGTGCAGATGTTTGAGGAGTATCAGCCATTGGTAGAGAAACTCGTTGGCGAACAGCGTAAACTCGCTACACAGCTGTTGGCTGAAGCAAAACAGAAAATCTCAGAAGGCAAGAAGGCAAACGACAAGGAACTTGAAGCGGAGGGATTCCTTTCGCTCTACCGTTCATACAAGTCTCTTCCAAAGAATACTCCTTTGGTAAAGTACCTCTCAGAGGAAGGTATTAAGTCGGGTATGCTCGCTACCGAGGAAATTTACATGGAGAACAACAACCGAAGGATGCCGGAGGCCATTGCGCCATTGTACTTCGTTGTTGATGAGAAGATGCACTCAGCAGACCTTACTGATAAGGGTGTGGAATGGCTTTCATCGGCAGTGAATAACAATGAACTCTTTGTGTTGCCTGATATCACGGGACAGTTGTCTGCACTTGAGTCAGACAAGTCTCTTTCTGACGAGGAGCGTCTTGAGCAGAAGGATCGACTTATCAATCATTTCTCCATTCAGTCAGAGCGTGTACACACACTTCAGCAACTCCTCAAGGCGTACTCCCTTTACAACAAGGATGACGAGTATGTCGTAATGGATGGTCAGGTAAAGATCGTTGATGAGCAGACAGGTCGTATCATGGAGGGCCGTCGTTGGTCTGACGGACTACATCAGGCCGTAGAGGCTAAGGAGCATGTAAAGGTCGAGGCTGCTACACAGACATACGCCACCATTACCCTGCAGAACTACTTCCGTATGTATCACAAACTTGCAGGTATGACAGGTACGGCATCAACAGAGGCTGGTGAGTTCTGGGATATCTATAAGCTTGACGTTGTAGAGATACCTACCAATCGTCCTATCCTCCGTAAGGATATGGATGACAGAGTATATAAGACTGCGCGTGAGAAGTATAAGGCCGTTATTGAAGAGGTTGAGGCTATGCGTAATGCAGGCCGTCCTGTTCTCGTAGGTACTACGTCCGTAGAAATATCTGAGTTGATTTCACGTATGCTCCACATGCGTAACATACCTCATAATGTCCTCAATGCCAAGGAGCACGAGAGAGAATCTCTCATTGTTGCAGAGGCGGGCAGAAGCGTGGATGGTAAGGGTGCTGTCACCATTGCTACCAATATGGCAGGTCGTGGTACTGATATTAAACTTACCCCAGAGGTAAAGGCGGCAGGAGGTCTTGCCATCATCGGTACAGAGCGCCATGAGTCGCGTCGTGTTGACCGTCAGCTCCGTGGTCGTGCTGGTCGTCAGGGTGATCCGGGTTCTTCTGTGTTCTATGTATCGCTTGAGGATAAACTCATGCGTCTCTTTGCGTCAGAGCGTATAGCAAAGGTTATGGATCGACTCGGTTTTGATGAAGGAGAACGTATTGAGGCACCAATGATCACCAGCGCCATCGAACGTGCCCAGAAGAAGGTGGAGGAGAACAACTTCGGTATCCGTAAGCGTCTCCTTGAGTACGATGACGTCATGAACAAGCAGCGTACTGTAATCTATGAGAAGCGTCGCCATGCTCTTATGGGAGAACGTATTGGTATGGATATTACCAACACCATTTGGGATCGTGTGACATCAATAATTGGCAATAATGGCTATGAAGGCTGCAAGGAACAGTTCCTTAAGGTGTTCTATATGGAATGTCCATTCACCGCTGATGAGTTCGAGCGTGAAGACCGTGCTAAGCTTGAGGAGAAGGCCTTTGCACAGGTTATGGAGCGTTACAAGGCTCATGTTGATAAGGTAACGGAAGAGGCAAACCCAGTGGTGCGTGAGATATACGAGAATCCTGATGCACAGTTTGAGCGTATCATAATCCCTCTCACAGATATGCACATGATGTATCGCATGTCGTTTGACCTGAAGGATTGCTATGAGTGTGGTTCTACCAACATCATGAAGGAGTTCCAGAAGATGATTATGCTTCATACCATCGATGACAACTGGAAGGAGAATCTTCGCCAGTTGGATGAACTCCGTCATTCGGTGCAGAACTCAAGCTATGAGCAGAAGGATCCATTGCTTATCTTCAAACTCGAGTCTGTTAAGCTTTGGGATGCAATGATCAATCAGATGAATGACTCTATCTGTTCTACACTCTCACGCATACACATCCATAAGGAGAATGCTCCTGAGGAAATACAGCATCATGAGATGGAGGCACCACAGCCTGAGACACCACAGTACCAGACAAACAAGCCAGAACTCAATGCCGATGGTACACCTGCTGTACCTGATGGAATGGATCGTCCAGGTTATATTGATCCTACTGCAGGCCAGCAGCGAGAGCCAAGAATACCTCTCGTAAATAATAAGATAGCTCGTCCAAATGACCCATGCCCTTGTGGTTCGGGAAAGAAGTACAAGCAGTGCTGCGGCAAGAACAGATAACATGGATTTTAGAAAAGGAGTTAAGGAGACATGGTTCCCCCTTAACTCCTTTTGTCAATTCATTTCCTTATAAATCACAAACTTAATTAGTCTATGACAGAGAAAACAAATCATCAGATTCAGCGCTTTCTTAATAAGATAGCCGAAAAGTATCCGGAGACAGAAACTCCAGAACTGTTTACAGATATTCATATCCGTGTCTCGCAAGATACAGGAGACCTTATGGCATTTGATGATGATGACAAGGAAGTGACACGTGTTGTTGTGGATGAATGGATTAATTCACCGCAGAATACAGAGTATTTCTATAACAGTATTGCTTCTGGAATGCAGGAGTATATAGAAATCACCTGCTCAAAGCTCGGTATAATAAAACCATACAATTTCGTCCTGGAGAATGAAAATGGTGAACATGTCACCGAACTATTTGTTGTGGATGATTCAGAAACAATGATTATAGGTAAGCCTTTTATCAAGGATTTAGACAAGGAACTGGATGATTTTATCAGTAATCTATTAAAAGATTAATAAAATATTTGTTACTTTCAAATATTTTTTGTACCTTTGCACCCGCAAATTAGATTTGCTGTGATGGTCTCGTAGCTCAGCTGGATAGAGCAACAGCCTTCTAAGCTGTGGGTCCGGGGTTCGAATCCCCGCGGGATCACATAACATAATGCGCAAGAGCTACATGTTAGTTCCTTGCGCTTTTTTTGTAAATTGTCCGAATGAACGATGATACTCGAAAGACTTTCGATACTAAACTATAAAAATATCTCAGAGGCAGAACTGACATTCTCACCAAAGATAAACTGCTTCATCGGAGATAATGGCGAGGGGAAGACCAATCTCCTCGATGCTGTGTATTTTTTGAGTTTTACGCATTCCATGTTTTCGAGTATAGATTCACAGATGATGAAACATGATGCTGATTTCTTCATGCTTCAAGGACAGTACCTGCAGGATGATGGTGAGACACGCGAAGAGATATATGCCGGTATGAAACGCGGAGTCAAGAAGCAGTTTAAGCGCAACAAAAAGGCATACAAGAAGATGTCTGAGCACATCGGTCTGATACCGCTCATCATTGTCTCGCCTGATGATGTGGCATTGATATCTGGTGGTAGCGAAGAGCGACGTAGATTCCTGGATATCGTTATCTCCCAGTATGATGTGGCTTATATAGACCATCTTATAAAGTATAACAAAGCCCTGCAACAGCGTAATGCCTTGCTCAAGATGGAAGAAGAACCTGACGCTATGCTTCTCGCTCTGTGGGAAGAAGAGATGGCGCGTCATGGCGAGGCGATATATCGTAGTCGTAATGACTTCGTAGAGCGTTTTATTCCTGTCTTCAATGAGATCTATTCACGCATCAGTGGGGAGAAGGAACAGGTCTCGCTTCGCTATACTTCTCATTGTCAGCGTGGAGCCTTGCTTGATGTCATACAGCGTGACCGTCATAAAGACAGGGCTGTGGGTTACTCCCTGCATGGCGTGCACCGTGATGATCTTGAGATGCTGATAGGTGGGTATCCTATGAAGCGTGAGGGTAGTCAGGGGCAGAATAAGACATACGTCATCTCTTTGAAATTGGCTCAGTTTGACTTCCTTCGTCAGACAATTAGCGCTACTACACCATTGCTTCTGCTTGATGATATCTTTGATAAACTCGATGCCAGTCGCGTGGAGAAGATTGTAAGGATGGTAAGCGGAGATACTTTCGGACAGATTTTCATTACTGACACTAATAGGGATCATCTTGACGAGATACTTCGTCATAGTGATTCAGATTATAAGATATACACAGTCCGAAAAGGAGGGTTCTATAGTTCATAGCTCCTCATCCCAAATTCCTTATTTCTTATTCCTCATTCCACATTCCTCATTTCCCAACATGTTTAAGAGACAACCTCAGATACTTAACGGACTGTTGCGCTCATATCTACGCAATAATGGTTTGGAGACGCCATTGCTTCAGCGCCGCCTTGTGGCAGCGTGGGATGAGGTGGCAGGTAGTGTCGTCGCGCAATATACCGAGAGTAAGGAAATTCGTAATCAGACGCTTTGGGTTAAGATTCTCTCGCCGGCTGTGAGGGCTGACTTGCAGATGCGTCGTACGGAACTAGTTCGTAAACTCAATGAGCAGGTAGGTGCTCAGATTATAACAGACATTAGAATATATTAAGGCACAAATTATATGGAAGAAAAGAAATCATATAAAGCCGATTTGGAGCATCGTCGTCCGTTATACTTTGCTGTTTCTCTCCTAGGGGTGACTGCATTGTTTGTGGCTATACTCTTCATACCGTTCAAAAGTCTGAGCGAATGGGGAGAGGATTTCCTGGATGACTATTCCATGGACCTTGACCTCCGTCAGCAGGATGACGATGACATGATATCCGCAGCTTTGCCGCAAGAGGAAAAACATGTACAAGAGGAGTCCGCCAAAATCAATAAGGTCGATGAGACTACCGAACTGGCGCCAGAACAACTGACACCTGTTAAGCAACAGGAGGAAGAAGAAGCGACAAAGGAAGACGAAACAGATGAACAGCCGCCGATAAATCAAAACGAGGATGATCCTGAGGTGATGCGTATCGTAGAGCAATTGCCACAATATCCTGGTGGTATGGTAGAGTTCATGAAATGGCTTACCGCTACACTGAAATATCCTGATGATGCCTTGAAGCGTAAGATTCAAGGCCGCGTAATGATAAGTTTTATAGTTAATACGGATGGTTCGCTTACTGACTTCAAACTCACGAAACCTGCTCATGAACTGCTCAATGCGGAAGCCCTTCGAGTGGTAAAGATGATGCCAAAATGGGAGCCGGGTAAGGACAAGGGTAAACCATGCCGCTCCATGGTCGCTATCCCTGTGGTCTTTGAAATATAGTCACTATGGTTAGTGACTTGATTTTACGACAAACCCTCTCTCTTTTTGATACTTACGAAAGGAAGTAACTGATTTATATTATCTTTTCAGTCTATTATGTGTAAATAAATGTTGCATAAGGCATTGGATAAATAAAAAAAAAGTTAACTTTGCAACTGATATTCATTGATAAGGTGGTTGGTGAAAGCATCAACAATCGTGACATATACATAAACTTATATAACAGAATAGACAAAATGAAAAAGTTTTTTACAATTGCCTTTATGGCTCTCGCTACACTCGTAGCTAATGCACAGACACCAGAAGAGGGAACATTCTCTGTTACTCCTAAGGTAGGTATCACCTATGGTGGATATATTGAGACTTCTTATGTTAGCAGTGGAAAAGTTGAGAACAATGGTGAGATTGGTTTTACTGTTGGTGCAGAGGCTTCTTATGTGGTAAATGGATGGTTTAAGCCATCTTTTGGTGTTATGTATCAGAGTGTTGGTAACAATTTCAAGAATGATGGTACTGATATTGGAACACAGACAATTGGTTACCTTTCTATTCCTTTGCTTGCAAATTTCTACGTATCTGATGGATTCGCTCTGAAAGTTGGTGTTCAGCCATCGTTCCTCCTTTCCGCTAGTGCGAATAAGGGAATTGGTGATCAGAAGTCATTCTATAACTCTTCAGATTTTATCGTTCCTGTTGGTGCATCGTATGAAATCGGCAATATCGAAATTGACGGCCGTATAAATCTTGGCTTTGGTAATATCATCAAGGATAATTGTTACCTTGGTCCATGCACTAAACTGTGCAACGGTTACTTTACTCTCACTGTAGGTTATCGTTTCGATCTTTAATGATTCTTATTTCGTAGAATCCATATAAACACATAAAGCGCCGTAGGTGCGGACATTGAACCACGTATTGTGGACGGTATCATGTCGCTCCTACGGCGCTTTGTTGATAGGTAGGACCCTGGTTCTGACTTTTTTTGTCTGACTCTGTTGTTTATTATGGCTGTCTCTTATAAAGTGACGAAGTGCCATCAGCGTGTGTGATGTGTTGTATTATAGCCGACTTAATGGCGACAGATTAGCCCCCCAAGTGTCACCAAGTAAAGCTTTTTAGTTTTGGTTGCTTACCTTTTTATCTTTGGTTCGATGGCGAAGCGTCCAACCAAATGGCTGTGTCCCTTTTTGTTTACGATGCGGAGAGTGTAGTAGCCTGGAAGCAAATTAGAAATGTCAACTGCCAGATTGCCACCGTTGATGCGGCGTACAATACCAGAGCTTACAGCGTTGGTGATGTTTGAGTTGAATGTCACGAGCGCCCCTGCCGTAACATCATATCCGTTGAGGATGAGGAATTTACCCTCGATAGGAATCATGCCGTTTACATTGCTCCTTTGCTGTGGTATGGATGAACTACCGCTCAGATTGAGTTGTACGGCAGGAGATTCATTGCCATATTTGTCCGTGCATGTCACAGCATAAAAGCGAGTGTTGCCCTGCATAGGTATCTGTATGGCAGTTCGTGAGTACTCCGTCATGAGAAGGTTGTTGGCATCGCGAGTGTCAACAGGGTATGAACTCGAGCCATATACGTTGAAAGACACGATGAATCGGTTAGGATTCTCCCACGCCAGGAGGTATTCGCGACCGTTGTATGGTTTGATATGCAGTGAAGTTGGAGCCATTGGTTTTGCAACGTTGTACCATGACATGGTAGGCTGCAGTGCAGGTCCTGGAGAGAATGCGTCCTTTGTGTATTGGTATATGCCTTTTGTGTTGTCTGTGAAGAACTTAGAACGGAACATGCTTACCCCCATGCCGTATTGTCTTGAGACGTGCATCTCTCGCGTGATATCTTGCAATGCCCAGTTCTTTTCGTTAGGATGCATGAAATATATACCCAGTCCTGGAGCAACTATTCTGCCGGCCGATCGCTCTTTCCAGTCTATGGCAAACGGATAGAAATTCTCGTCTTTGAAATACATCATCGGGAGTAGGGCATCCATCAGTCCTGTCTGTAGCCACATTGCTGCATCCTGACAGACAGCGTCGCGTGCGTTCCAGCCACGACTCCACTGTCGCTTTGTGTCAGCGTATTTTCCTACAGGTGAGCATGATAGCATTACCCAAGGTTTAGTCTGTTTTACAGCCTGATGTATTGCACGTACTATGTTCGTGATGTTGGCACGAGCTGCATCCTTGTTAGGGATCTTGCCCCATGTCTCTGGGTATCTGATGTAGTCAAGGTGAATGCCATCTATGTCATAGCGGGTGGTAAGATCGCCGCAGAACTGAGCCAGATAACTTGCCGTACCGCTATGTTCGGGATTCATAAATGCCTCGTCGCCAATGCGCTTTATGAGCTCAGGATGAGTGCGTTGCAAGTTCCTGACGCCAGCACCGGTAGGTCTGCCGATCGGGATTGTTACCACCCAGGCGTGTAGTTTCATACCCCTACGGTGACATTCCTGTATGGCATATGCAAGTGCGTCATATCCCGGAGATGTGCCAGGATTGCCCGAGAGGCATCCGTCCCATGGTTCCATGTTGGAAGGGAAAATGGTTGTCCCCCTTACTCTGGTCTGCAGGAATACAGTGTTGATGCCAGCGGCAGAGAGCTGATCGAGGATAGAGCATAGCTCCAGCTGCTGCTTTTGTATTGTGGCAGCCGATTTCGCATAGCTATGAGGCCAGTCAATACCGCCGATAGTAGTGAGCCATACGCCACGCATCTCGTGGAGTGGGGCAGCGGCGGGAGATTGTGTGATGATTTGCCTTTGTGCATTGGTGAAGCAAGTGAAGGCAAATAGTGCAAGTGTAAAAAGTGCTAATTTCTTCATTCTGTGTGCAAAGTTAGTCCTTTTTTTTGGATGTTCCAAAATTTTTTTGTAATTTTGCACAATTATTATGATATAAGCATAAGAATGCAGTAAGTAGAAAATGATTACATTTACTTTAAGTCTTATAGCCCTTGTGCTGGGCTATTTTGTTTATGGCAAGTTCGTGGAGCGTATCTTTTGTCCGAATGACAAGCGCGTGCCTCCATGTGTCAGAAAAAATGACGGGGTTGACTTTATAGCCCTGCCTACATGGAAAGTGTTCATGATTCAGTTCTTGAATATCGCAGGTACAGGTCCTATATTCGGTGCTATCATGGGTATGTGGTTTGGTCCTTCTGCCTATCTGTGGATAGTATTCGGATGTATCTTTGCAGGCGCTACTCATGATTATCTCTCTGGTATGATAAGCATGCGCAAGGGCGGCATCGGACTACCTGATATCGTTGGTCAGTACCTAGGAAGATCCATGCGGGCCATGATGCTCTGTTTCGCATCTGTCCTGTTGATTATCGTGGGTGCGGTATTCGTGTTGAGTCCGGCAACGCTGATTAACAACATGGTGATGCAGAATGGCGGTTTTGACAATCTGTTGGTTTGGATAGTTGTGATATTCGTTTATTATGTCATAGCAACGATGATGCCAGTGGATAAGATTATCGGCAAGATATATCCAATCTTTGCCTTCTCGCTCATTTTCATGGCAATTGCTCTCATGATAGTGCTCTTCATCAAGCATCCTCAGTTGCCAGAGTTGTGGGATGGCCTAGATAATATGGGTGAGCAGCGTCTTGGCATAGTAAATTCAGATCCGGTGTTCCCAGCCCTGTTCATTACGATAGCCTGTGGTGCAATCAGCGGCTTTCATGCCACACAGAGTCCTTTGATGGCACGATGTATTCAGTCAGAGAAACTGGGTCGTCCAGTATTCTATGGTTCGATGATAACCGAGGGACTTGTTGCTCTTATCTGGGCGACAGTCAGCAGTTGGTTCTTCTACAACGAAGGTTGGCGCGAGGTGTGTACTCCGGAAGTCATTGCGCAATACACTGGTCAGTCGGCAAAGACCGTGACACAGTTCTTCCAGGCACCTATGGTCGTGATGACAGTGTGCAAGGGATGGCTTGGTGTAGCAGGTGGTATTCTTGCCATACTCGGTGTGGTAGCAGCGCCTATCACCAGTGGCGATACAGCATTGCGTTCTGCTCGTCTTATTGTGGCTGATGCATTCAGTATTGACCAAAAGCCAATGGCAAAGCGTCTGATGGTCTGTGCACCTATCTTCGCTCTCTCGATTGGCTTGCTGATATGGCAGATGGACAATCCTGACAGTTTTAATGTGATATGGAAGTATTTTGGTTGGGCCAACCAGACACTGTCTGTATTCACCCTTTGGGCTATCACTGTATATCTTGCGCTGAAGCGTCGTCTGTTTGTTATCACACTGATACCAGCAGTCCTGATGACCTCGGTATGCGTGTCATTCATCATGACGAGTAAGATAGCATTCGGATTCAGTCTTGAGGCAGGAATAATGGCAGCGGTCTTTGTGAGCTGTCTCTTCACATTCCTCTTCTTTAGATGGTACTTCAAGAAGTTCCGTGTTACATACAGATATGACAAGACAGGAAAATATATAAAGGAAGATGAATGATAATGCTGCTGTATGCGAAATGCAAAATGCAGGTTCATTAAATTAATAAAGACATGAAGAAATTAATAATGATGCTCACCATGTTTATGGTGACAGTTGCAGCAAATGCACAGTTTGAGGAAGGTACAAAGTACATTGGCGCTTCGTTGACCAACGTAGGTTTATCTTATAACGGTGCAGACAAGTTGAATCTCGGCATTCAGGCAAAGGTTGGATATTTCGTACAGGACGGCTGGCAGATAAATGCCCTTGCAGGTTTTGAACATCACAATCCAAGTTTTAATGCACTCACCGTAGGTGCAGGTTTGCGCTATTATATAGTTGACAATGGATTCTTCGTCGGTGCAGGTGCAAAGTGTGTCTTTGCCAATGCCCGCAATGATATCATGCCAGGCATAGAACTTGGTTATGCGTTCTATATCAGCGAGAGTCTTGCTATAGAACCAGCTGTATATTATGACCAGAGTTTCCATAGCCATTCTGACTATTCCACTGTAGGAATAAAGATTGGACTGGGCTATTTCTTTTAAGCCCCCTAACCCCCTATGGGGGAATTTTAAAATGGCGTTGGAAATAATTATGTTTGTAGTTTCGGAGAACCACCAAACAACCAACAACCAATAACAGAACAACAAAACCACAAAACCACAAAATTATGTTAAGCGTAGAAGAACTTACAGACAGACTCATAGACTTGAGTTTTGCAGAAGATATAGGTGATGGTGATCACACCACCCTTTGCTGTATTCCTGAAGATGCCATGGGACAGAGCCGTCTCATAATCAAGGAAGATGGTATCCTGGCAGGTATTGAGGTTGCCAAGGAAGTATTCCGCCGTTTTGACCCGGAGATGAAGGTTGAAGTATTCATCAACGATGGTACCAAGGTGAAGAAAGGTGACGTAGCCATGATCGTTACCGGTAAGGTGCAGAGCCTGCTTCAGACAGAGCGTCTGATGCTTAATATCATGCAGCGCATGAGTGGTATCGCTACCATGACTAACCGTTATCAGCAGGCACTCATAGATGCAGGTACACAGACACGTGTGCTTGATACCCGTAAGACCACACCTGGCATGCGTATGCTTGAGAAAGAGGCTGTAAAGATTGGTGGTGGAAAGAACCATCGCATAGGTCTCTTTGATATGATTCTTCTTAAGGACAACCACGTTGACTTTGCAGGTGGCATACACAATGCTATCTCACGCGCTAAGGAGTATTGCAAGGCAAAGGGTAAGGACCTCAAGATTGAGATTGAAGTACGTAACTTCAAGGAATTGGAAGAGGCACTTGCTGAGAACCCTGATCGTATCATGTTTGACAACTTCACTCCAGAAGATACTGTCAAGGCAGTGCAGATGGTAAACCATCAGTGTGAGACAGAGTCTAGTGGTGGTATCACTTTTGACACCATGATACCTTACGCAAAGGCAGGTGTTGACTTTATCTCATTCGGTGCACTTACCCATAGTGTCAAGGGACTTGATATGTCATTCAAGGCTGTTAATTTCTAATCAAGCCCTTTCCGTAGGGTGGGGCTTTATATATAATAGCTATGAATGTACTTGTAACAGGAGCCAATGGTCAGTTGGGTAATGAAATGCGCATTGTCTGCAAGAATTCTTCAGACAGTTTCTTTTTCACTGATGTCAATCAGGTAGAGGGATGCGACACTACGTACCTTGATATCACAGACCTTGAGGCTGTACGTAGCATGGTGTGTGAAAAAAACATCAATGTCATAGTCAACTGTGCTGCATATACAAATGTCGATGCAGCAGAGACAGCGGAGGCATTGGCCGAGAAACTCAATGCTGATGCTCCAGAGAATCTCGCTCTGGCAATGAAGGAAGTGGATGGTCTGCTGGTACAGATCTCTACCGACTATGTTTTCGGCAAGGAACCATACAATGTGCCTTGCCGTGAAGATCAGAAGGGAACACCGACTGGAGTCTATGGCATGACAAAGTTGCACGGTGAACAGAAGATCATCGCTACAGGATGTCGCTCGGTTATTATACGTACCGCATGGTTGTACTCGGAGTTCGGCAAGAATTTCTGCAAGACTATGCTTAATCTTACTGCGACAAAGCCACAGTTGAAGGTTGTGTTTGACCAGTGTGGTACTCCTACATACGCACTTGATCTTGCCAACGCCATCATGACCATAATTGCAAATCCTGTATGCGGCATATACCACTACAGCAATGAGGGTGTATGCTCATGGTTTGACTTTACCAAGATGATTGCGGAATATTCAGGCCATACAGAGTGTGACATTCAACCATGTCACTCAAACGAGTTCCCTAGTCCGGTGACACGTCCGTCGTACAGCGTTCTTGACAAGACTAAGATAAAGGAGACATTCGGCATTACGATACCGTATTGGACCGAGTCTCTCCGTAAGTGTATAGCCAATCTTTCTTAATCCACATTATATTATTATAGCTATGAAAGGTATAGTTCTCGCTGGCGGTTCTGGAACACGCCTCTATCCGATAACCAAGGGCACATCAAAGCAGTTGATGCCTATCTATGACAAACCGATGATCTATTACCCTATCAGCGTTCTGATGTTGGCAGGCATACGTGAGATACTCATTATCTCGACACCGTTTGACCTTCCGGGGTTCAAGCGCTTGCTTGGTGATGGATCAGACTACGGAGTGCGTTTTGAGTATGCCGAGCAACCTTCACCTGATGGTTTGGCACAGGCATTCACCATCGGAGCAGACTTTATAGGCAATGATGCTGCGTGTCTTGTATTGGGTGACAATATCTTTCATGGTGCGGGATTCACCGGCATGCTCAGGCAGGCCGTTCGCCGTGCGGAAGATGAAGCCAAAGCTACCGTTTTCGGTTACTGGGTCAATGATCCTGAGCGATATGGTGTGGCAGAGTTTGACAAACAGGGCAACTGTCTCTCTATAGAGGAAAAACCCGTTAACCCAAAATCAAACTATGCTGTGGTGGGACTCTATTTTTATCCCAACAAAGTGGTAGATGTGGCTAAGACCATCAAACCGTCAGCGCGAGGAGAGTACGAGATTACAACTGTGAACCAGCGTTTCCTGGATGATGGCGAACTGAAGGTGCAGACCCTTGGACGCGGTTTCGCATGGTTGGACACTGGTACTCATGACTCGCTCTCTGAGGCTTCTACCTATATAGAGGTGTTGGAGAAACGTCAGGGCCTGAAGGTAGCATGTCTGGAAGGCATAGCATATCGCATGGGATGGATTGATGAGGAAAAGATGCGTCAGTTAGCACAGCCTATGCTTAAGAATCAGTATGGACAGTATCTGCTTAAGGTAATTGATGAGGTAAAACGATTCGGGCCAGGAGTTGAATAGTTCATAGTTCATAGTTCATAGTTTATAGTTTATAGTTCATAGTTCATAGTTTTGACCAGGGCTCAAGCATAAATGCATAGTTGTTCGCAAGCTCATCAAGTTTCGCAAGCCATAGTTGTTTTCATACAATGGAGATTATAACAACCGATATAAAGGATGTGCTTATCATCGAACCAAAGGTGTTTGGTGATGCACGAGGATATTTCTTTGAGAGTTTTTCTCAGAGAGAGTTTGATGAAAATGTGACTCCTATCCTTGGACACAGCATACAGTTCGTACAGGATAATGAGTCTATGTCTTCTTACGGTGTAATGCGTGGATTGCATTTCCAGCGTCCTCCATTTACGCAGTCCAAACTGGTGCGTTGCGTGAAGGGTGCTGTGCTCGACGTCGCTGTTGACATACGCAAGGGCAGTCCTACATACGGACAGCATGTTGCTGTAGAACTGACAGAGGACAATCATCGACAGTTCTTTGTGCCACGTGGCTTTGCCCATGGCTTTGCCGTGCTCTCTGATACAGCTATATTCCAGTACAAGTGTGATGAGTTCTATCATCCAGAGGCCGACGGAGGCATATCCATTCTCGATACCTCGCTTGGCATTGATTGGAAGATACCTACAGACAAGGCACTCCTTTCAGAGAAGGATACCAAGCATGCCGTGCTTAAGGATTTTGATTCACCATTCGACATTAATACTCCTCTTTACTAAGATATGAAGAATATTGTTATCACTGGCGGTGCAGGCTTTATAGGCAGCCATGTAGTTCGCCTTTTCGTAAATAAATATCCAGAGTATAATATCATCAATCTTGATAAACTCACCTATGCAGGTAACCTCGCAAACCTGAAGGATATTGAGGATAAGCCTAACTATAAGTTTGTCAAGATGGATATCTGCGATTTTGATGCGTTCTATAAGCTCATGCAGGATGAGAAGATAGACGGTATCATCCACCTCGCGGCAGAGTCGCATGTGGATCGTTCTATCAAGGATCCATTCACCTTTGCCCGTACTAATGTGATGGGTACTCTCTCGCTACTCCAGGCAGCCAAACTCTACTGGGAGTCATTGCCAGAGAAGTATGAGGGCAAGCGTTTTTATCATATCTCTACGGATGAGGTATATGGCGCCCTTGAGATGACAAACCCAGAAGGCATAGAGCCTCCTTTCACTACAAAGGCTAGTTCGGGTGAGCATCACCTGGCATACGGTAAGGATTTCTTCTATGAGACCACGAAGTACAACCCTCACTCACCATATTCGGCATCAAAGGCGAGCAGTGACCATTTCGTACGCGCATTCCATGACACATACGGCATGCCAACGATCGTGACCAACTGTTCGAATAACTATGGCCCGTATCAGTTCCCAGAGAAACTCATTCCTCTTTTTATCAATAATATAAGAAACCGTAAGCCTCTCCCTGTATATGGTAAGGGTGAGAATGTACGCGACTGGCTTTATGTAGTTGACCATGCTCGTGCCATTGATGTTATATTCCATAACGGAAAGATAGCCGAGACATATAATATCGGTGGATTCAACGAATGGAAGAATATCGATATCATCAAGACTGTCATCAAGACAGTTGACCGTCTTCTTGGTCGCGAGGAGGGTGAGGACATGAATCTCATCACATACGTAACGGATCGTCTTGGTCATGATGCTCGTTATGCCATAGACTCTACCAAACTTCAGAAGGAGTTGGGATGGGAACCCTCGCTGCAGTTTGAGGAAGGCATAGAGAAGACCGTGAAGTGGTATCTCGATAATGAGGAGTGGATGAATAATGTGACATCCGGCGACTATGAGAAATACTACGAGAATATGTATAAAGGCAGATAATAAAAAATATATAATATAATGTTTGAGAATCTAAGCGAAAGACTTGAGAAATCGTTCAAGATCCTTAAAGGTGAAGGAAAAATCACCGAGGTTAATGTGGCGTCAACACTTAAGGACGTGCGTAAGGCACTCCTTGATGCCGATGTTAACTTTAACGTAGCAAAGTCATTTACCAATACTGTTAAGCAGAAAGCCCTTGGCATGAATGTCCTGACTGCCGTTAAGCCAGGACAGCTCATGGTAAAGCTCGTTCATGATGAACTGGCAGAACTCATGGGTGGCGAAGCAAAGGATATAGACCTCAGCGGACATCCATCGGTTATTATGATGGCAGGTCTCAATGGTGCAGGTAAGACAACCATGTCGGGTAAGTTTGCTAAGTATATCAAGGAGAAGAAGCATCGCAAACCACTCCTCGCAGCCTGCGACACATTCCGTCCTGCCGCTATGGAGCAGCTTCGCGTACTTGCCGAGCAGGTAGAGGTGCCATGTTATCTCGAGCCAGGAGCTACAGACCCTGTACAGGTAGCTAAGAATGCAGTACAGGAAGCCAAGGCAAAGGGGTATGACGTAGTAATCATCGATACCGCTGGTCGTCAGTCTATTGACGAGGAACTCATGCAGCAGGCAGAGGATATCAAGAATGCTATCAACCCTAATGAGACACTCCTCGTGGTTGATGCCATGACAGGTCAGGATGCTGTGAATACCGCAAAGGTATTCAATGAGCGTCTTGAGATAGACGGTGTGATACTTACCAAGCTCGATGGTGACACCCGTGGCGGTGCTGCTATCTCCATCCGTACTGTTGTCACCAAGCCTATCAAGTTCATAGGTACAGGTGAGAAGATGGAGGCACTTGATGTCTTCCACCCAGACCGTATGGCAGACCGTATCCTCGGCATGGGTGACGTGGTATCTCTCGTAGAGCGCGCCCAGGAGCAGTTTGACCTGGAGGAGGCTAAGCGTCTGCAGAAGAAGATTGCCAAGAATAAGTTTGACTTCAGTGATTTCCTCGGTCAGATACAGCAGATCAAGAAGATGGGTAACATCAAGGAACTTGCTGGTATGATACCTGGTGTAGGCAAGGCTATCAAAGACATAGACATTGATGACGATGCTTTCAAGGGTATAGAGGCTATCATTTACTCCATGACCCCACAGGAGCGTGAGCATCCGGAGATACTCAATATGTCACGCAAGCAGCGTATTGCCAAGGGGTCGGGTACCGACATTCAGGAGGTTAACCGTCTCATCAAGCAGTTTGATCAGATGCGTAAGATGATGAAGATGATCTCTGGTGGCAATATGGCCAATATGGCGAAGATGGCTGGCATGATGGGTAAGATGAAGGGTATGCCAGGCATGCCAAGATTTTAGTTCATAGTTCATAGTTTATAGTTAAAAGGTTATAGATTATAGATTAAAGTTTATAGATATGCAGTTAATCGACGGAAAAGCAACAGCTACCGCAATCAAGGCGGAGATAGCAGAAGAAGTAAAGGCTATCATGGCGGCTGGTGGCAAGCAGCCACACCTCGCAGCAGTCCTCGTAGGACACGATGGTGGTTCTGAAACATACGTAAAGAATAAGGTTCTCGCATGTGAGGCATGTGGCTTCAAGAGCACTCTCATTCGCTATGAGGATGACATTACAGAGGCAGAGCTCCTGGCATGTGTTGACAAACTCAACAAGGATGAGGATGTAGATGGATTTATCGTGCAGTTGCCTCTCCCTAAGCACATTGATGAGCAGAAGGTCATCGAGGCTATTGACTATCGTAAGGATGTGGATGGTTTCCATCCTATTAATGTTGGTCGTATGGCAATTGGTCTACCATGCTTTATCTCTGCTACACCTCTCGGTATAGTAACTCTTCTCAAACGTTACAACATCGAGACCTCTGGCAAAAAGTGCGTAGTTCTTGGTCGTTCCAACATTGTTGGTAAGCCAATGGCTCAGCTTATGATGCAGAAGGAGTATGGTGACTCTACCGTAACAGTTTGTCACTCTCACTCTGCAGACCTCAAGAAGGAGTGTCGCGAGGCTGACATCATCATCGCAGCTATCGGTCGTCCTGGTTTCGTGACAGCAGATATGGTTAAGGATGGTGCTGTCATCGTTGACGTAGGTACCACACGTGTTCCTGACGCTACTCGCAAGAGCGGTTTCCGTCTTTCAGGTGATGTGGATTTCGAGAACGTTGCTCCTAAGTGTTCATTCATCACTCCAGTGCCAGGTGGCGTAGGTCCTATGACGATCTGCTCGCTGATGAAGAATACACTTGCTGCAGGTAAGAAGGAGTACTATAAGTAATAAGCTGATCTATGCGACAATAGAAAAAACAACAGCGGTTATCACTCTGCTAAAGGGTTGATAACCGCTGTAATTGTTTTTGGGTCAGCGTTCTGGCATTCTTTACTACCCCCCCATACTCTTTCTATTAGAACCAGTCGAAATATGGATTTTTCCGAGCTGTGCGGTTGACACTAATACTCACTACGATAGTTGTTTTTAACCAAAAAATATCAGAAACTTTCGAGCTGTGCGGTTGAAATATACGCCCTGAAAGGCCATACAGGGCTTTAATAATGTGGGAGATCCTTAATAACGGGGGCTCACGCCGCCCGCCTATGTTATGTTGTCCCTACAGGACTTTTTCAGTCTCTGTACAGTACGAATTCTTCAGGGTGGAGGAACTTACTCAGCGATACATTTCTTTCCGTCTTTGATTATAATTCCGTTGCAAGTGGTTGCGGGACGGCCAAGGAGATCGTATGTTGCGGAAGAAGATGGTGTCTTCATTTCCCATGGAGTTGTTATGATACCGTTAGCCTCATTCCAAAGCTCCAAGTATTTGTTGGCGTATCGCTTACCGAACTCACGGTAACCAGCTGCGGAGAAATGGAAAGCGTCTTTTCCGTTGCCTGGCAGATCTTTTGCTGAGATGATATATGCGTTAGGTATGAGTTTAGGCAGGTTAGGCAACGCTGCCACATTATGCCAGGAGCATGCTCCTCCCTTATTCTCATAAAGAGTCTCGCCAGCAAGCAGTGGTACATCTTCTGGACGAAGACCGAGTTTCCAACAGAGACGCTTATATACCTTGATAACCTTTTCTGCCCAGTCGCTCTGACCATTATTACTCTCACCCTGGTGCAGCAGGATGCCTTTGATGACACCCCATTTCTGGGCTATCTTGCCCATTTCCACCAGACGGTTGAATGGATCGTTGTCGTATTCCTTGCAATAGTTCTTGAACCAATCCGCTTCACCAGCGATATACTCATCCTTGAATTCTTCCATGAAGAGTTCAATCTTAGCACCTCCAACAGCAACATTGATGACACCGACCTCAATCTCCTCAGGAAGTTTCTCTACCAGTGTGCGACCAAAATAATCTACAGGAGTAAGTCCGGTGTATTCGCGGCAGAGTGGGGGAATGGCAGTGCGCCAGTTGCCCATCTTACAATTGGAGTAGTTTACAGCAGCCAAGGACTTGAAACGTGTTGGTACATCCTTTTTGTCTATAGCCTCCACGGCGGCATTGCCTTCCATGTTTGACTGTCCGAAACAGAGGAACACATAGTGGTTAGGGTTGCCTTGCTCTGCAAGAGGGTAGTCTTCAGGGATGACGGGTTCCTTGATGATGGCGCCTTCATTATCACTGTCGGTAATGGCGAGTTTTACTGAAGACCAACTGATGGTGGACCAACCGGTAGATTCTTGTTTGGCAAAATCACCGTTGATGATGAAGTTTACACCGATGTTGTCATCCTTGAGTACCACATCATCAATGAAGAGATAGCCTTTCAGTCCACCGAATACGAACTGCAGTTTGTCGTGAGGAAACTGTGCGGTGAAGTGAATGGTATATTTCTTCCATGATGTAGAGACTTTCATTTCGTCGCTGTACTGCACGTCAGCACTGTTGTTCCATTGGTCGCGGTTGGTGCTTTGTGAGAAGACAGGCCAGAAACATACACTACAGTTCTCTGTTGCCTTCATGGAGAGAGTCAGGGTGTATGAATTACCTTTGGTGAGAGCTTGAGGTAGATTATAGTGAGCCTGAGAGTCCCAGATTTCATCCCCCTTGTTAGGTTCATAGTAACGCAGACAGTAATTGGTGGATTGTTCCTCAGCTGTTGCAGTGCCAGGAATCAGTGAAGCGAATAAGATCGCGATGAGAGATAAAATGTACTTTTTCATATAGAATTTGCTTTGTTTTGGTTTAGATATGTCACCTTGTTATATTAAAGGGCTCCTTTTGTGATGTTAAAGGGCTCCTTTTGCAGTGTTAAAGGGGCCCTTTTACAGTGTTAAAGTGCCCCTTTTATAAAACAGGAGTGAATTGTTGTTTTTTGTCTGAAAAGTGACGATGTGTCACCAAAGGGATGAAACATGCAGTATTTATGCGATGCGGCGTGGTGACACCACATATAGAAAGTGACGGTATAGTGTCATTGCATCTGTTACTGTCAGGTTACCCGGATGGTGACACTTTTATGTCAGGCAGTATGCCACTTCGTTGACACTTTCTTATTCTTATGAACTTCTTTCTGGCTTGTTATCCAGAAGGTTAAGAGACTATATGACACTTCGTCACTAAAAGGATTGATTCTGCTATGTAAGGATCTCCTGTGGTATGCATTCTGCCATGGCCTTGTAAGCCGCCTCGCTTGGGTGCAGATGGTCGCCAGAATCAAAGCCAGGAGCAAAGGCTGCTGGCGTATTTGTATCACGTACAGCTTTGTCGAAGTCTATGCAACCATCAAAATCATGGCAGTTGAGCATCCATTCATTAAACTGACGACGCAGTGCGTCGCGGTCTTCATTGTATGTACGCCAACCCTTGATAGGCAGCAGGGTACCGCACCATGTTCTTAGTCCAAGAGTTCGCGCATGACAGAGGTAGATATCGAGCATACCCTGCTTGAGATCGTCAAGTGTAGGCATGTCACTCCAAGGGCGGAAAGGATTGACAGCCGTGCCCACAGGGTGAATAATATCGTTGATGCCATGCTGTATGATGACGTCAGAGGCGCCAGCTACGTTCATCTCTATAGGAAAGCGTGTAGCTCCCCTGAGACCGTATGCCTGGTAGGTGATACAGTCGTACTGGCGCAGTATGCGGGTGCCACTGACCGCACGGCGTATGATAGAGACATTGCGCCAACCGTTCTCCCATGTGCGCAGTGAAAGATAGTCAGGCCAGCTCTGTGCGGTGATGGAGTCACCGTAGCAGACGATGGCATGATTCTTTTCCTCGGTGAGAATGTCAATGGTATTGAGGAAATAGAACCAGTTCGTGTTGCGTGTCAGATCCATAGGTAACGAGTCGCTGGTGGCATAGTCACCATAGGAATACTGTCCCTTGGACAGCGGACCAGTGATGAGTGTGCCGGCATTCATCTGAGTGCATTCACCAAGGTACATGCTGACGTTGATGGTCTCGCCAGCCTCTATCTCAATGTCTGTCTCATCACTCTCACATTCCTTGCCAGGAGCTATGGTTAGTGTGCTGTTGCCTCCAAAGAGTACGGGGATGGGCTCCTTGTCCTGATGCGCTATGAATACCTTGGTTATAGTGACAGGTTCGGTGCCAGTGAGATTAGAGAAACGCAGGCGCAGTCTGCTACCGGAGAAGCACATGCGTATAGGGTATCGTAATGTCACGTCCTTGGCATACACACTTTCCTTGCGGTCGGTGATAGATGTAGCATTGCCCCAGCAGGCTACCCATTTAGTGTACTTTGTATTGTCAGTCATTAATAAGAATATTATTATTTCATTACAAGGTTAAATTCGTTCTGGTTCTTTGTCTTGCAGTTCTCGCCGATGAAAACCTCGAATTTACCCGGTTCAACGGTCTCTTGCAGTTCTGAGTTATAGAAAGAGAGCAGTTCGGCAGAGATTGTGAAATCCACTTTCTTGCTCTCGCCCTTAGCAAGATGTATGCGCTGGAAACCTTTCAGTTCTCGGTCAGGTCGGCTGATGCTTGCCGCAACGTCGCGTATGTAAAGCTGTACAACCTCGTCACCATCGCGATCACCGGTATTGGTAACGGTGACAGAGGCGGTCAGCGAACCGTCAGCGTTCATGCTGTTTGCCGAAAGAGTGACGGGACTGTAGGCAAACTGCGTATATGACAGTCCGTAGCCGAAAGGATAGAGTGCACCGTTGCGTACATCTATGTAGTTACTGTTGAATATAACGTAGTCTTCAGCTTCGTCAGCCACATTGCGTCCGGTGTGTAGCTGGTTGTAATATAAAGGTACCTGTCCTGTGGCCTTTGGCATAGAAACTGTGAGGCGCCCCGAAGGCTGATTGTCGCCAAAGAGTACGTCGGCTACAGCGTCGGCACATTCGCTGCCGAACCATACATTCATGATGGCAGGAATGTTGGCATGCTCCCATGAGAGTACAGTGGCGCGGCCGGCGAAGTTAAGCAGTACGATAGGTTTGCCCAGTGTGGCGAGACGCTCCAGCAGGCGACGCTGAGGTGCAGGCATGGTGAGATCTGAGCGTGATGTACCCTCGCCGCTCATCCATGCGCATTCACCCATGGCACATATTATCACGTCAGCCTGACGTGCTATGTCCATAGCCTTGAGAGTCTCCAGCTCTTCGTTCTCTATCCAAGGAATCATAGTGTTGCCATGTCCCTCAGCCACGATGCGTTGCACATGCTTGTCATCGGTGACGTTGCATCCCTGTGTGCAGAGCAGGGTAGCCTTGCCCTTGACGGCATCTGTCAGCCCTTCGCGCAGCGTCTTGTATTTTGAGGCATCCTGTGCTACAGCCCATGTGCCGGAGATGTCAGTGCGTGTCTCTGCGAGAGGACCGATTAGCGCTATGGTACCTTTTTTCTGGAGAGGCAGTAGAGAGTTTGCGTTCTTCAGCAGCACGAAACTCTCGGCAGAGAGTTTGCGGGCGAAGTCCTTGCTCTCCGTGGTGTATGTTACACGCTCTGGGTGTTTGCTATTGAGGTATTTGTAGGGATTCCTGAATAGTCCCATCTTGTATTTCACTTCCAGTATTCTGCGGCAGGCATTGTCTATCTCGTTCATGGTAATTTTGCCCTCTTTGAGCGATTGCTCCAGTGTCTGTATGAACGCTTTGGAGACCATGTCCATATCAGTGCCAGCCTTTAGAGCGCGTACGGCATTGTCAGCCTTCTCACCCATGCCGTGACTCTTCATTTCGTCGATGGAGGCGTAGTCAGTTACTACGAAACCATTGAATCCCCATTCCTTGCGCAGTATGTCAGTCAGCAACCATTTATTGGCGGTGGCTGGTATGTAATCCACGACATTGAAACTTGACATCACCGTTCCTACGCCAGCCTTTATGGCAGCCTTGTAAGGAGGGAAATACTGATTATACATACGCACGTGACTCATATCCACCGTATTGTAGTCGCGTCCGCTCTCTGCAGCTCCATACAGGGCAAAGTGCTTGACACATGCCAGTAGGCTCTCTTCACCGGAAAGGTCATCAGTCTGGTAGCCGCGTATCATAGCCTCTGCAATGCGAGAACCGAGGAACGGGTCCTCACCGGCACCTTCTGCCTGACGTCCCCAGCGAGGGTCTATGCAAATATCTACCATAGGACTGAATGTCCATCCTATGCCATTGGCAGTGGCCTCTATGGCGGTAAGACGCGCAGCACGTTCTATGGCAGGAATGTCCCATGTGCATGACATGCCGAGCGGTATAGGGTATTGTGTCTCGTAGCCATGTATGACGTCCATGCCCACGAGGAGCGGTATGCCGAGGCGGCTCTTTTCTATAGCCAGTCGCTGGAGGTCGCGTATCTGCTGCAGACCTTTTATATTGAATATGGAACCGATCTCGCCATTCATGATTTGTTTGCCGACGTTGGTGTCCTGTGGAGATCCAGTCTGTATCTCTCCGGCGGGTAATTGGTTAAGCTGTCCCAGTTTTTCTTGCAGGGTCATCTTAGCCATTAGTTGATCTAAGTATTGCTGCATGCTCTCACCTTGTGCGCATGCAGGTAAAGAAAGAGAAATGGCTGCAGTTAGTATTAATGCCGTTCTGTTGAGGATTTTCATGATGTTGACTATAATACTATAAGTTTCTCACCCTCTAAATGAATGCAGGGTGAGAAACTTACTTCGTTTGGTTGAGAATTAAAAATTAAGAATTGAAAATTCAAAATTATGCACTATAAACTATGAACTGTGCACTATGCACTATGAACTAATTAAATGCCAAGTTTGTTGAGACCCTTGTTGAGAGCATCGTTGACCTTCTCGTTAGCCTTCTGCTTTGTCTCTTCCACCTTTTGGTTAACGGCATCGTTAACCTTTTGTTTAGCGTCGTTGACCTGATTGTTCACTTCGGACTTTATAGCCTCCTTGGCACCAGAAACTTTTGCGTCTGCAGCTTCCTTGGCATCGCCGGCAACCTTGTTGGCATCAGCGTTGATAGCAGCGCCTGCCTCCTGGATGATAGTCTTAGGGTCTGTGGTTTTAGCCATATTGATAAGATCCCCAATGGTGTTTTCACCCTTAGCGATTTCCTTGATCTTATCAGAGTTCTTGTCAACAAACTCTTTTATCTTGGATACGTATGCCTTTACAGCCTCTTCGTCGCCATTGGCAGCGAGTTCCTGTATCTTAGTCTGTATAGCCTTGGTGGCTGCAGCCACAGTAGCAGGATTGTTGCTGTTAAGTCCCTCTTCTATTTCTGAGATTACGGCATCAGCGTCAGCAGTCTGTGTGCTGTCAGTTATCTCTGTCTGTTCTGCATCATTAGCAGCTTCAGATGATTTGTTACCACATGATGCAAAACTGATAGTTGCAACGGCAAGTGCCATGTAAAATACTTTCTTCATTTTTTAGATTCATTTCTTTTAGGTTATATTGTTCGAATAGTTATACTATCTGCAAAATTAATCATTATTTTTCATACTTCCAAATATATTATTATCTTTTCTCCTATTTTCTCAAAAAAAATAATCCCCCGACGAAAAGTCGGGGGATATATCTTCACGTCGTCACGACGTTACCTGTCTTAAAAGCAATTAAACCTTGTATTAATCATTAGTCGGCATCACGCCGTATTTCTTATTAGTGGGATAAAACTAACCGGAGATTGTAGAATCTTCCTGTGTAAGAGTGTCAATGTAGTAAAGTAGCTTTTTCTCGATTTCTTGCTTTCTTTCCATCATCTCTGGTGTATTGACCATTAGCATGGCAGGCAAGGTGACAGGTGATACCATTGCTTCTTTCCACCAGCTTCTTCTTTTGACATACGGATCTATGTCATCATGCGCCTGCAGTTCGTGACAGATCACGGCTTGACAGATGGCGCACACTGCCCAATATGAGAGCAAAACATAATATACCGTCATAGTCTTTATATACTTAATAGTTTTTATTATTCGATTGCAAAGTTACAAATATTTATTTAAACATCCAAATATTTTTGATATTTTTTTTGTAAATATGCTGATTTTTAGAGAAAAAGCACTATTCTCTCAAGTATTTCTTGAAATAATTTGCATAATTAGAAAAAAATGATTACGCGTGTGCGCGCCTTGGTATAAGGTAATGTGTCAATACGCAAACATGGGGAGTATATGACTGCAAAAGTCATATACTCCCCATGTGGAATGTCCCTATGATTTTAATGCTTGCTAATACACTTCCCTATCCTGTACAGTGTGTTATGGTTTTTGGGGTTTTGTAAATATCACCTCTTTAGGTATCTTCACCCATTTGCCGTTGGATGCTACCTTGATGGAACTGCCCTCTGTCTGTTTCAGACGGAATTTGCCATCTTTCAGAAGTGTGAGTTCGGCAATGAGATCCTCTGAACCGTAATCGTTGATCATTTCCAGCGTAGCCTTCTTACCATCCTTGCTGAAGGTAACGGCGGTGATGAGCCATACTCTCGAATCAGAGTTCTTCTTCAGGTATCCGTATGTCTCGCCCAAAATCTCCTGACCGGGTACAATGACATTGTCCTGGTAGAGGTTGATGTTCATGAAAAGATCATTCTCCTTATTGTGGAGTGTGGTCTTGAATGCCTGCTCCTGTGCGAATGAGCAAAGGGAGACGAGCATCATTATCAGTGTGATAAGATGTTTCTTCATAAAATGATTATACTGTGAGGTTAAGAATCGAAGCTTTGATATATTGAGGCACCTTCCATGACATCTTTAGTAGTTTCATGAATGAGAAAGGCCAGAATCCGTGGTGGCGGAACACCTTGATGTCTTCCTGAAAGGTTTTCTTGCGATATTTCATGTCGGTACTCAGTCCGCCCATGCGCATGGTCACTGTATAGCGGTTGAGGTATGCCACCTTTATTTCCTTCTGGTATAGGTAGCGTATGAGCAGATCTGTGTCAGAGGCTATGCGGTATGACTCATCGTAGAGACCGTAGCGATTCATGATCTCTCGTTTTATGAAGACAGTGGTATGCAGAGGCAGCCAACCGAACCTTACCTTCAGTCGGGAATAGGAACCGCCCTTCCAGCATCTGACCTTGTGGTCAAGATCGTTGGGTAAAACATACATGCCATCACAATATACAAGATCAGCATTGGTAGCCTCAAACTTTCTTGCTATCTCGCCAATGACCAGAGAGTCATACAGGATGTCATCGCTGTGAGCCAGTCCTATTATGTCACCCGTGGCGAGACGTATTCCCTTGTTGATAGCCTCGTACATGCCAGTATCGCTTTCGCTTATGATGACATGTATTTTGTCCTTGTATCTGTTGATGACATCCATGGAACCGTCTGTAGAGTTTCCGTCTATGATGATGTATTCTATGTCATCATATTCCTGTCTCAGTACGCTCTCGATGGTGTCAGCGATGGTGTTTACCCTGTTATAGCATGTGGTAATGATGCTTACCTTCATGTGAATTGAGAATAGTAGTTAGTTGATCTGTATTGTTGGTACAGGGATTGGCAATTATCAATTGCCAACTATGAAGTGTGTGATGAATTGCTTACGACATATAGTGGTGGCGTTTACGCCAAAGATGATGCCACAGACGGAATGACGGACCAAAGATAATCTCTCTTGGCGACAAGCGCCACAGACGCATGTTGTGAAGAAATTTACCAAAGAACAATCGGGTCTTGGATGATTTCTTCCATGAGAATGTACGTGTGTCATAGAATCCGAAATTGCCAGTGTACATTATCTCTGTGAGCAGTGTCTGTCCCTTGTCAGAGTCATATTCGCAGAGTTGATATTTCTCATCCATGCCCAGTGCTTCGCGCATGACGTACATTATGCACTTAAGAAATTCGTCTATCCGCAGATAGCGTGCCGTTTTCATGATGTGCCTCTTGACATTCTCGTCAATACCGCTGTCATCCTGATTGCGTGGTAACGATTTCAGTACGTAATAGTAATCGATGAGTTGTCGCAAACCAATGCCCTCTTCTAAGAGGTGTCGCATGATGTGTGTTGCCATGAAGATAGCATTGAACTCACTCCCCGGACAGTGAAAATCCTGTGTGTCACTAAGGTCAGGTCGTGGCATGGCAGGGGTGTTGATTTGCTTCTTTACCTCCTTCTTGAAAAACTTCTGTAGCCTTTTCTGTGAAGAGAAAGAATACATGAACATAGGCCAGTAGTGTATCTCTACCTTGGTATTCTTGAAGTAAGGGAACTCTACATGGTGTATTCTTGCTTCGACATTCTCTCTGCCCAGTTTCTTGCGTGCGTAGGCAATGGCTTTCTTCCTTCCGCAACTTACCCAGATATCTATGTCACCACTCTGTCTGTGATAGGGATTGGGATATAGTCTGCCCACGCCTTGCCCTTTGAGTATGCAACATTCGATGCCGTCATTGCGAAGTGTCTGCTCCACCATTGCCGCCTTCCTTTCCGCCTCCTGGGTATGTCGTTCCAGTTCCATGCTCAGCATGTACCACTGTCCGGTAATCCTGCGGTTTGGTCTCTGGTGCTTGGGGAGCTTTTCAAGTCCTTCCCAACCAATGCCTATGATAGACTGCCTGAGGCATTCATCCATAAGGTGTTGCCATTCCTCCTCTGTGGGAGCAATGATCATTTCCTTTTTATTGCCCAGGGCAACCTTTATAAAGTCAGTAAATTGATAGTTCATCAGTAACTCTAACCTGCATTGCTCATGCAGACTTTGTTATCCTTGTGTCTTGTCGTATAGTATCTTTCTATGTCGTGATAAAGTGGCAGGATTGCCTTTGTATATGCCGTATGCCATGAGGTCTGTTGTTGCAATGCTACCAACCGTCAGTATGGAGTGCTCATGCATGCATACACCAGGCGCTACGACGCTTCTAGCACCAATCCAAGCACCGTCCTCAATAGTCACAGGAGCATTGCGGTATGCAAAGTCTGTGCTGGTATAGTCATGATTGCCGGTTATGATGAGAGCTCCCTGGCTGATGCATACATTATTGCCTATGGTGACAGGTGCAAGGTTGTCTATCCAGCAGTTTTCGCCTAGCCACACATTGTCACCGCAGGTAAGAAACCATGGAGACTTGATGCGGACTTCGTTTTTTATAATCATCCCTTTGCCGATGCGTGCACCGAAGAGTCGGAGCAGGAATACTTTCATGGACATGAATGGATTCCATGCAGCGCGTACTATGAAGGCATTGACAAAGTACCATAGCATAATCTTTGCTTTGCCAGCACCCTTGTCAAAGTCTGCATTGGAGAATGTGGAGAGATCAGTCTTTTCCATTCTGTTGTCCGATGATTTTCTTGTACATGTCAATGAACTGGCATGCTATGGCGTTGTCTGAGTATTTGTCAATGACTAGGCGACGTCCGTTCTGTCCCATTTCCATGAGTTCTTCATCAGAGAGACGTAGATATTCTTCGAGAGCCGTCGTCAATCCTTCGGTGCCTATAGGCACCCACCATCCGCATCGTTCGCGTGGTAGTTCTTCCCACGGTGTGCCGTGTGTGGTTATAACAGGGGTACCGCTTGCCAAAGCTTCTGGTATTACGATGCCAAAGTTCTCGGAATGAGTAGGTAATACAAATATATCAGCCTGTATGAAAAGTGGCCATTTGGCATGGCCGAAGACAGGACCGATGAACTCAATGATGTCAGCGACGTGCTTTTCTTTAGCATAGTTCGTGAGTTCTGTTATGTAGTCCTGTTCGCCAGGACCTGCTATGGTGACAGTGTATCCCTGAAGCCTATCCTTTAGTTGTGCTACTGCCTCGATGAGGAAATTGATGCCCTTTTTAACGTGGATGCGACTGAGGAAGAGAATCTTCTTCTTACGGTGCCAGTCCTTCTTTACCTTGATACTCTTTACACGGACGCAGTTAGGAATGACGTAGATATTCTGATTCCAGCCCAGGTTGAGTATAGTCGTCTTCTCACTCTCTGCAGTAACGTGTATGACGTCAGAGTTGAGTAGTGCCCTTTTCTGGTACATGAGTATGGCAGGTATCTTCTTCGTGATATAGTGCCTTCGCATGATGTAGGGCTCGAGCATACCGTGAGGTGAGAGTATCACTTTATATCCCACTTTTTTAACCCATAGTGCCATCATTCCGCAAAGTGGCAGCCAGCAGGTGTTCACATGTACAAGGTCAGGTTTGACGTTCTTGAGTATATCAAGGACATGCTTTTTGTACTGACCTCCGTAGGTGATGGTTTTGGCTATTTCCCAGTGGCTTTCCGGTTGTGGTATATAGTGTACGGTACAGTTTTCCAGTTCGAGGAGTTCATCCTCTATGTGTGTCACGACATGCAGATTACACATCTGTCCCAGGTCATGAGCAAGTATCTGCATGTATGCTCCTATACCTCCAGAGAGTGCGGATATGGATGGGATGTAGTGTAATATGGTCATTTGTCGATGTAGGTGTCTTTCCATATTAATGTGACGCACCAGTCCGGCAAAAGGTTTAATATTGTAATGTAGATACAATATGCCAGTGCATGTAGTGTGCCGTAATGCTTGTTTCTGAAGTAAAAGTTAGTCTTGAGTGGTGATCCCAACGGTGTGTTGAGTCTTTTGAACCTGTCGGTCAGTGAAGAATTCCATTTTCTGACGCGGCAATAGTTGTTGGGTGTGCCGGTTGCTATGACCTTACGTGTAGTGTAAACTCCGATACCAGCTTTGCGTGCTGTCAGTCCGTAATCCACATCTCCAAGGTCGTGATGCAAAATGGGGTCAAGTATCCCTATGCGTTCTGTGATGCTGTGCGGTACCAGTACCACGTTCCCGTTCATGAATGTTACGGGCTCAGGGTTTCCGGAAGGATGAATTAGTACCTTCTTTTCTTTGCATCCACCGTAGAGAATACATTTTTCGTTCTTGTCTTCTGCTATGATGCCCGTGATGATAGCCTCGTCACCACATAGGTCTTCACATGCGATTAGTTCGTTGAGAAAGTCATCATACAATCTCACGTCATCGTTAAGCCATAGATAGTGAGTGTAGTTGCCTTTTAATGCCTCACTCCATGCACGATGCATACCTCTGTTCCAGAAAAGAGTACCGTCTCCTTTTACTATGTGGATATAGGGAGAAAGAGCATCCACGCTTTCGGCTGTCCCATCGGTACATCCATCATCTGTTAGATAGATATGTATATCGGGTGCCACCTGAATTAGGGAGTGCAGGCATCTCAGAGTCTGTTCCTTTCTGTTATGACACGTTAGGATAGCAGCAATTCTCATATGTGAAGTGTGGGACTATTCTTGTTCGAAGACTCTTGAGATATTCTGTTTTACAGCCTTGGCAGGTTGACCGGCCAACATTGTGTTCTCTTCGCAGATGAGGGTATAGTCCTTGTTAATCAGCGAACCTGATGCTACTATCATGTGGGTGGGTAGGCGAGACCCCTTCATTATATTGCAACGGTTGCCGATCCAGTTGTATGAACCGATATGTACCGGACTGCTGATTACGGTCTGCTGACAGGTTGTAGTGTCAAGCATGTGGTGAAAGTCGGTGTCGAATATCTGACTCTCCCATGAAACATCAATCTCATTGCCGAATGTAATGGCTTCGGTGCAATATAGTTTTGTGCTTGCTCCGAGTCGTACCCTGTCTCCGAATACAACATTTCCACCTTTTTGGACTACGACAGAAGCACCATTGCCAATCTCTGCTTGTCCTGTAAAGATAATATCCCCGTCGAACGAAAGCACTGTTTCCTTTCGTGGGAATATGTCGCTGCCTCTGCCACCAATCTTTACTATACCACGATATAGTTTTTCAGTTTTTAGTATGACCTTTCCGTCCAAGCTGTCAAAGCGCACCTTATGATAGAAATCGAAAGGTAAGTGTATAGCTTGTCTGATGGGCAGCATGCGGAAATTGAACCACAGGATGGTCCACCAGTTATGCTGCATTATTTTCCAAACGAGGTTCATCGGTATTGTCTTTTATCCTTCTTTCGCGAGCTTTGCGCCTTTGTGTGAAACACATGCAAGCGAATGGTCACATATATAACAGTTTATGAACTTGCGAAACTTGTATCTTCATTCAATTTTCTCAGGCTCAAGATGATTCTGGAAGTTCTCTGCAAGCAGAGCGTCGCAAGCGCCGAGCGAAGGAGTTACCGCTCCTTCGTCGCTAAGAAGTTCTTTGCAAGCAAAGCGGTAAACCGAGCTAAAACAATAGCCTTAGTGAACAGCATGATACTTTAGCACATTTGTCTTAACTTCTTGGCTTCTTTAACTCCTTAACTTCTAAGTAAGTAGAGTTTGCGAAACTTATATCTTTTATTTTGGTTATACGTGATTTCGTATGGGGCACTTCCTTACGAAATCCCCATACATGTTCTGGTAGAACCTTTCTTTCCTTTGGCTGTGATCAGAAAATCGTTGTATCTGTTGCCGTATGCTTCAAATGAAATGCTGTGGAGGCCTGCCCCCATGTAGTTGCGTACGCCGCTCTGTGCATCGGCGTATTCCAATGCTCTGTCTATGGTATTGCATAGAGTAGGGGTATTAGTGTCAGGCAGTTCCAGAATATATTCCGGTTGTATGGCATATTGTCTCAGGTCGCTGCCGCCGCTCTCCCTGGAACAAACGATTGGCAGCCCGCATGCAGCTGCTTGCATCAGGACAAGGGCGAGTCCTTCTTCCCGGCTTGGCAGTACGAAAACCTTTGCCTGTTCGTAGTATCTCTGTAGTTCCTGCTGATCCACGGTGCCCATGCTTGTGATGCTACCGTCATCTGGCAGAGAGTAATCCCCCACGGGACCTACATGCAGGCACTTGTAACCTTTTGTCTTACAGGCATTGACTATGCGGTCGCATCCTTTGCGCAGAGACCAGGTACCCACCATTATGATATCGTAGTTGCCCCGCAGCTTACTAGGCTTAAACTGACTGCTATCAAATCCATAGTTGTTGACGAAGAGTCTGCTCTCGTCAATGCCGTGTATCAGAAAACTTTCCTTGACATGCTCTGCACCGACACTGATATAATCGGGGATGGGATATGCCTTTGTATCTTGCTTTATAGCAAAAGATTTGAAGTGTTGTCCCTCAGGGGTGTCGCTGAGATTACGGATGTATTCCAGCACATGGCTGTTGCCTCTCTCCAGAATCGTCGTAGCTCCCCATTTTCGCTTAGCCCATTTCAGGGCATGGTAGTGCATGGGACTCTGTCCGATAAATACATCGCAGGGCTTCATGTAGTAGCAGAGCAGAATGTCGCACAACCACTGATATAACAAAGTGCCCCAACCGCCAAAACCGAACAGTCGCATCCAGATAAGGTATGGCCATGCAAACCAAAGGAGGGAATAGTTGCATTCCTTCTTTAGACCGAAAGCGGCTGCCCTGCCATTGGTGATGTAAGAATAGAAACGGACTGTGTGACCATGTCTCTCCAGTTCACGTGCTGTATCAAGCAAATGGCATCGGCCTCCAAAAGACGCGATGTTGATAATCATTCTTCCTCTGGCTTACTTTATATTTGAATGCAGCCATGAACATCCCTCCAAAGAGAAATGACATATTGGCCTGTATGATATTTCCCCAGGTAGTGGAGAGATTGAATGCAAGCAGAAAGGCTGGCAGGATTGCAATAGCGAGATAGTTGCTTCGCTTTCGTAGTGAACCTATATAGAAAAGGTATCTGAAAGCGTAAGTTATGCGAATCAGGATGATAAGCCATCCGAATAGATATCCCGACTCGCACATTATTCTGAGACCGTCCCATTCTGCCAACGAGAATCCTGCATTCTCCTTCAGCCCAAGGATCTGAGCTCCAATCTGTGTACTCATGCCCTGACCGAATCCCCAGAACGGTACTTCTTCATCATCAAGAGTCCTTGGATTTACAATCGCCTCAATGTTGTACTTGATATTGCGGTCATAGATATCATGCAGGGTTCCTTCTGATGTACTCTTTCCGCCATACAACTCTTCCGATGCCGTCTCAACTCGTTTGGTCATCGTGCTCATAGCTTTCTTGCCATATGAACTTGACAGGAAACCCAGTGATAGCACTATAATAAATGGTAGAGCGAAGATGAGTTTCTTTTTGATCTTGCCATGATAGCATGTCAGCAGAAAAAATAGTGCGATACCAGCGTGATACATCATGTTTGTACGTGAGATGCTGAATGGGATGGCAACGATTTCTAGTACGAGTGCAATGATGCAGAGTGGGAGTGAGAGGTATCTTTTGATGAGTATGTTGTAGAGCAGAATAGGGAATGTAATAACTTGAAGCAGAGTGCTCTGCGAATTGTGCATGAACATGCCCGAGGGTCTGAAACCACCGGCGAGGTTGGATATCTCCATGTTGGTGATTCTATCGTCACTGATGGTATTGGCTGTGTTGATGAAATCTACGATAGGTGCATTGAACTGTATTATTACCAGTATAGAGTTGATGATGCTGCAGATGACCAATATACGTGATATGCGGATAAAGTCCCCCTTTGTGATGATGCATCCGAGGATAGAGCACAGTGTGACTCCGAACCAGTGGGGCAGGCAACCGTAAAGTGCCACTGCTACATTCTCATGTCCGTATATCAACGAGGTAATGAATACGCAGAGACCTATCAGCACCATCGTTTTCTCCAAAAAGCTGAACCTTGTCTTCAGTTGTAGGAATATCACAATGATGATGGCACACAGTTGCGGTACAACAATAAGGGCGGAAGAAAGCTCTGGCAATAACCATTTTCTTATCACTCCAGTGAAGAGCAATGAGTATATGAATGCATAGAGCAGGAAATTAACAGTCTTGCTATTATTGGACATTCTTTCCCTTTCTTGTTCTTTTGTATATCTCATAGTCTCCACCCAGGAGTGATTCTACTACGAGATTGGTGTGTACGCATTTCCTCTTTCTTATTTCATTGGCAGGATTGCCGCTGACAATACTCATCTCTTCGATATCCTTTACCACAACGCTGCCACTGCTGACTACAGCTCCTTTTCCGATATGTCTGCATGATGGCAGGATCAGGATTTTGGTAGGTATCCATGCGTAGTCGTCAATGGTGATGCCGTATGCCTTATGCTCCCATTCCGGTGAGTCTATATTATGTGATGTGGTGATAATCTCGGTCTCGTGGCCAATGATGACATTGTTGCCTATCGTTATAGGATTACGTAGGTCCAACAACTTCGTCTGTATGCTGGTATGGTCTCCTACTGTCAGATTACGGTTGGCAATGCGAGCCAGGCCCATTGGCATAATCACTCCTTCGCCTATCGTGGCTCCATGACTGCGGGCTATCCTGCGTGCAATGACATATTTCCACTGCTGTATCCATCTGACGGTCAGTCCGATGATGTAGCGCATGGTGCTTCTGCCTTGTATGTCATTAGCATATGCTGTGCTGTTTGCTTCTGTCATGTTTATGAAGGTTTTGCGAGTATATCGCATGTTAGTGTAGTATGCCGGATTTTATATTGTAAACAATTTGCTTTTCTTCCTTGTTGAGGCCAATGCTTATAATGATAATTGCCAATGCGAGGCTATTGATGATGATGAGTGATATCAAACCTAGTAAATTGTCAGGTATCACGAGCGATAATCCGTAGCATACAGACAGTGAGCATGCAGCTACAGCTATGCAGCGTATGATGATGGATGTGGCAACCTCGCTCATGCTTATTACGCTGACCCTTGTACCAAGATATACTCTTACTATACAGCAGAATATGTCAACGGCTACAATGCAGGCTATCATTATCTCTGGTGTATTCGTAATCTTGGCTGCTAAGTAGATCAATGGCAGGGAGAGTACGGCTATACTATCGGGGATGAGAAGAAAATGTGTAATCTTTGTTGTCGTTAGAACAGCTGTGCGAATAGGTTCAAATGCCGCATATGTCAATGAAAGGAATATAGTGCACTGGCAGAAAGCTATGGTATATTCTGGTATGTCATTGCCCAACCAGAGACTAAGTACATAGCGTGTCCTGAAGATAAACGGTATGAGAATGAAGTAAATGAGGAAAATCTCTAGTTTGCTGCCACTATAGACTAGTGCCTTGTGACGCTTCATATCTCCCTCAGCGTACGTCTTGGTTATCTGTGGCTGTATGGCTTTGAACAGGTTGAGGGCAAAACTCAAAACCATATTTTTTAATTGCAGCGCTATGACATATACAGCATTGAGCGCTACTCCGAAGGTCCAGTTGATGACGAGTGTTATGCCTTCGCTTGAAATGAGTTGCAGTATGCCTGATGTGCTGCTGATACCCGTAAAACGTCCCATTTCGCGTATCGTCATGCGGTCTATGAGGAAATGGTATCGTGATTCCAGGAATTTTCTGTCACAGTATGCCTTATATATAATAGGTGTGGTAATGGCAATGGCGGACATGAAGACAGAGTACCAGATGAGGCGTTTGTCAGGATCCAGCCAAGACAAAGAGTAACATGCCAGACATGTGAGCACTACATTAATAATGGAGAAGAGTGCGAAAGCTCCCATCTTCTCGTATGCTATGATCAGTGCTTGATAGGGGATGACCAGCAGGAAGAACACGCAGGTTACTATGCTGCATTGGAATACCCAGAAGGCATTGTCCATGCTCCCCGATGGTATGTTGGTGCAGTGATACAGTACCAGCAGGCCTACGGTCTCAAGTATCAGAACCATTCCGGCAGCCAATAGCAGCAGCAGGTTAAACGATGAACAAAAGACCTTGTTGACGTCTCCCTTGTCCTTCAGACCGAGTTCGTAGGTGATGAACCTCTGTATCGCTGTCGTGATGCCATTGGTGAACACCGCTAACATATTGATGATGCTGCCGACAACTCCGTATGTGCCCATGTCTTCTACTCCCAAATTTTGGAGTACCAGACGTGTGGCGTATAGGTTTAACCACATCGTGATGAGCATTCTGCCATACAGCAATAGTGTGTTGCGCAGTATGAGCAGCGAGCTGTGTTCGATCATCGTTTGGTTGTTTGGATGTCACCAATTACTTGATGATATGTTTCTTGGGTTCAGAAGTGATCCATCCTATCTTGTGCATGTAGTCATTAAGTTTGTTGGCCAGCCACATGTTGGCCCTGTTGGTCAGATGTGGGTCGTTGGCAGGCTTTCCCTTGCCATCGCCAAACAAAGACCAAGGTGCCATACCCTTGGAGATGTTCTCTTTATCTTCGTTTGTGAGAGTGATGCCGAGGTCCATCCATGCCTCGTTGATGAGTGCCTTTCTGGCGTTGAAGAATCGTTCGCCAAACTCTTTCTCGCAAAGTCTCTCGTATTCCTCAAAGAAATCCTTGTCATATGTGTGGTTGCATTGACAGAAGAATCCTACGACGAGATATTTGTTATTGCAGTATTCAGACATGATCTTCTGTATCTCGAACAGGTTGTATGCAGCCTGCTTTTTCGATGGATAAACGTCTATCTGGTGATGCTCCTCATAGTCAGTGAATCCGCCGTTGGTTCCCATCATGTTGAT
>JAZLIN010000085.1:0-6471 GCA_045617365.1 Prevotella sp.
GCGTGATGAAGTATAGCATGACTACAACATATAGGTATAAAAAAAACTACAGCGACTATCAACTCCTACATGAAGTGATAGCCGCTGTAACTATAGTATATAGGTGTGATAATACAACGTGTATTTCTTTGAATGCTTACCTATATTGTATATTTTGACTGATGATTTATTCTTTAGCTCTGAAAGAGCGGTATTTAATAGAGCAGTCCGTAAGGGCTGCCCTTTTAAATATCGGGCCTTCAGCCCTTTTAGTGATGGTGAAATAATAACTTCCGCAGATTTGCTTTAGATTGCTTCAAAATAGCCAGCAAGATAATGAGTTTATTTTGACAATAAGACATTAAGCCAATAAGACAATAAGGTCTTATTTCAGCGTTTTTTTTGTTGGGCATTTTTTTTTTTTTTAGTAAGGAAGTGCCATAAGTGTAGGAGTTATAAGTTAAAGTTAGAAGTTAAAAGTTATCTCCGCTCGCAAACGAACTGATAATGGAAGATCATGGGCGGATAAACTTGAAAACTTGAAAACTTTAACTTATAACTCCTACACTTATGGCACTTATGATACTCATGCCACTCATGGCTACCTCCTCTTCTTCTCAATCCAGTTGAGTACCGCCTGATATGCGGAGATCTGCTCAGTGTGCTGGGCAGTGGCAAAAGTCATGGCATCAGGAGGAGTGCCATACTGGTCAGGGAAGATGATCATGAGGTTGGTGCCGTGGTAATGCTCCGTCAGTTCAGTAGGGAGATTGTCCAGGGCTGCCTTGTACGACACCGTGCCGCGACGTGCCGTGATGATTACGAGCATGTGGTCGGCAGGAGTGTTCTCTGCTAGAGTGATAAGCTCCTTCCATTTCTCCATGATGATGTACTCCGCTCGCATGTTAGGGTGCTGGGAGACAGTGTATTGGCGTATGCGGTCCAGCGACTCCTGACGTGCGTGGAAGATGATGCGGATGCCGACGCCCTCAGCCAGGCGGCTCAGGCGCTCCAGCCAGCGGTAGAAACCTGGTTCGTACTCCGCACGCGAAGGCACGGCGACCTCCAGGGCACGGAGGGTTGGGAGAGGTTGGGTGCATCGCGCTATAATGATCTGACGTGAGAGACCGTTGAATACCGATTGGGCAAATTCACCCCAGAAGACGCGCGAGGAATTGTCGTGCAGGTGTACGCCGAGAATTATCTCCGAACAGTCAAACTCCTTGAAGGCGTGCTTGATGCCATTGCCGATGTTGGTGGCAAGGCGTACTTGCGTCTGTATCTTAACGTCAGCAGCGTTAGCCGTCTGTACCACATGATCCAGCAGTTGGCGGCCCTTAGCCTGACCCACGTCGGCGTCAGCATCATCATAGACCACATTGATGGCGACAAGTCCACGGTTGAGAGATGGCTTGCGCATCATGATGCCAAGGTTGATGAGAGTATCGCAGGTATCCGGATATTTTACCGGTATGAGAATCTTCTCGTCGTCACCGTTCTGGTCCATGGCGGTGGCATTCTCCTCCGTGAGGACGATGTTGCGTGAGGCCTTGTCTGTTGTGATGGTAGAGATGATACACGTGAAGAGAATCATGATGACAACACCGTTGAGCATATCGTCGCCAATGAGAAACTTGCCCGGAGCCACCTGTAGTTTCATGCCTATCATCACCATGGCTATGCCGCCTGCAGCATGAGCCGAGGTGAGACCGAAGAGCAGGTGACCGTGTTTCCACGGCATGTGGAAAGAGAAACATGAGGCATACGCGGCTATCGCCTTGCCTATGGTGCCGAGTATCACGATGCATACAACGGTATAGATGATGTTGCCACCCTCGAAGAGCAGTCCGATATTGATGAGCATTCCTACACCGATAAGGAAATATGGTATGAAGATGGCATTGCCTATGAACTCCAGCCTATTCATCAGAGGTGAGAGGGTAGGGATGAAACGGTTGAGTATCAGTCCGCTGAAGAAGGCTCCGAAGATGCCCTCCAGTCCGATGAATTCACTCAGCGCAGCGCATAGAAACATCATGGAGAGAATGAAGATGAACTGCATCACGGCATCGCTATAACGGCGAAGGAACCATCGCGTGAGATGAGGCACAAGATACAGCATGCCGGCACAGTAAGCTATGAACTTGACTATGAAGAGCATCCAGAATCCCCATCCGCCCCCCTTAAAGGAACCTACGATGGCTGCCACTACCACCAGAGCAATGAAAAGGGATATCATGGTAGCACCTACGGAAAGTGTGGTGACGTAATGCTTTTGCAGGCCAAAGCGAGCCACGATAGGATAGGCTATGAGGGTGTTGGATGACATGATACATGCCAGCAGCAGGGATGCCAGAGGCGAATAGTTCAGTAAATAGATGCCGCCAAGATATGTGATGATGGCAGGGATGGTAAAGGTGAGCAGGCCGAACAGCCCCACCTGACGTAGGTTCTTCTTCAGTCCCTCCAGGTCCATCTCAAGACTGGCAAGGAACATGATGTAGAGCAGACCCACACGGCCGAAGAGTTCGAAGGAAGAGTCACGCTCCAGTATGTTGAAACCATAGTGACCGACGCACACACCCGCGAGCACCATACCTATGATATGAGGGATGCGGAGCTTGCTCATGATGATAGGTGCAACGAGTATGATGAGCAGCACGGTAAAGAATACCAGAGTAGGGCTGGCTATCGGTAAATAATTCGCTATATTCGACATGTTTATCTTAGTAAAATGGTTATAAAGTGCCCAAAGTCAATAAAAACTACTGCAAAGTAACAAAAAAAAACTGAATTATGCGAGGATTTCAACAAAAATTTGTAATTTTGCAATCAAATAGTATTAACCCCAAAAGAAATAGAATAAATGAAAGTAGCTATCGTAGGTGCAAGTGGCGCCGTAGGTCAGGAGTTCCTCCGTGTCCTTGATGAGAGAAATTTCCCAATCGATGAACTCGTTCTCTTCGGTTCTCAGCGTTCGGCTGGAACCAAGTACACATTCCGTGGCAAGGAGTATGAGGTAAAGCTTCTCCAGCATAATGATGACTTCAAGGGTGTGGATATCGCCTTCACTTCTGCTGGCGCAGGCACATCAAAGGAGTTTTGTGAGGATATCACCAAGTATGGTGCCGTAATGATCGATAACTCATCTGCATTCCGTATGGATGCTGACGTGCCTTTGGTAGTGCCAGAGTGCAACGCTGAGGATGCCCTCAACCGTCCACGTGGCATCATTGCAAACCCTAATTGTACCACTATCATGATGGTGGTATGTCTCCAGCCATTGGAGAAACTCTCTCACATCAAGCGCATACACATCGCTTCTTACCAGTCGGCTTCAGGTGCTGGCGCTGCTGCCATGGCAGAGCTCAAGGAGCAGTATGGTCAGCTCGCCAAGGATGAGCAGCCTACAGTGAATAAGTTCGCTTATCAGTTGGCATACAACGTTATCCCTCAGATTGACGTGTTCCAGGACAATGGCTACACCAAGGAGGAGATGAAGATGTTCAACGAGACAAAGAAAATTATGCACACAGACGCTCGTTGCTCAGCAATGTGCGTACGTATTTCTTCCCTTCGTGCTCACTCAGAGGCAGTATGGATCGAGACCGAGGACAAGATCTCTGTAGAGGCAGCTCAGGAAGCTCTCCGCAATGCTGAAGGCGTAACGCTCGTGGATGATCCTAAGGCTGTAGGTACAAAGGCTAACGCTGATGCGGAGGCCGAGACAATGGCTACCCTGCCTTACCCAATGCCACTCTATGCTGCAGGCAAGGATGACGTATATGTAGGACGTGTTCGCGAAGATCTCGCTAATGACAATGGTCTTACTTTCTGGCTCACTGGTGACCAGATTAAAAAGGGTGCTGCGCTGAACGCTGTTCAGATTGCTGAGTACCTTATCAAGGTTGGTAATGTAAAGTAATTTGGATTACAAATATTTAAATAATATAATGTATCCGGCAGACCTCCGCGCACTCAGCGTGGAGGCTTTGCCGGATGTATGTGCAGAGCTGCGTGACGATATTGTAAAGGAACTGTCGGTCAATCCTGGACACTTGGCATCAAGCCTTGGCGTTACGGAACTCACCGTGGCCCTGCACTACGTATATAATACTCCTGAGGACCGTATAGTATGGGATGTCGGTCATCAGGCTTATGGGCATAAGATACTTACGGGACGTAGAGAAATATTCAATACCAATCGTAAGCTCAATGGATTACATCCCTTTCCTTGTCCACAGGAAAGCGAGTATGACACATTCACCTGTGGTCATGCCTCAAACAGTATCAGTGCGGCGCTGGGTATGGCGGTAGCTGACAGAAACCGTCATGTGGTAGCTGTCATTGGTGACGGCTCCATGAGTGGAGGACTTGCTTTCGAGGGACTCAACAATGTTTCATCGTCTCCGAATGACCTGCTGATTATACTCAATGACAATAATATGTCTATTGACCGTTCGGTGGGAGGTATGAAGCAGTATCTGCTCTCACTTAATACTAATGAGAGATACAATAAGTGGAGATACACCATAGCGCAATGGTTGGGAAGTCATGGTCTGCTCAATGAGCATCGACGTAAGAAGACCATACGCCTGGGCAACGCGCTGAAATCCACCCTCTCGGCTCAGGCAAATGTGTTCGAGGGCATGAACATACGCTACTTCGGACCTGTGGATGGTCACGATGTCAAGGAACTCGTGCGTGTGCTTAGTCTGCTGAAGAAGATGACGGGACCGAAACTGCTGCATATACATACCGTAAAGGGTAAGGGATACAAGCCGGCGGAACAGCATGCTACAATATGGCATGCTCCGGGGAAGTTTGATCCTGATACGGGAGAACGCATCAAGGAGGATTGTGGAGGCATGCCGCCGAAGTATCAGGATGTATTCGGCGATACCCTTGTAGAACTGGCTCAGGCAAACGACAAGGTGGTGGGGGTCACTCCTGCCATGCCGACAGGTTGCTCCATGAACAAACTTATGGAGGCTATGCCTGGACGTGCCTTTGATGTAGGTATTGCAGAGGGGCATGCGGTGACATTCTCAGGAGGTATGGCTAAGGAAGGACTGGTGCCTTTCTGTAATATATACAGCGCCTTTGCACAGCGTGCATACGATAATATCATACATGATGTGGCCATTGAAAAACTCAATGTGGTGTTCTGTTTTGACAGGGCGGGCATTGTGGGCGAGGATGGTGCCACACATCATGGAGCTTTTGATATGGCGGCACTGAGACCGGTGCCTAATATAACCATTTGTGCTCCGATGAACGAGCATGAACTGCGATGCATGATGTACACGGCACAACTGCCTGACCAGGGACCGTTTTCCATCAGATACCCACGCGGAAGAGGTGTCCTCGTGGATTGGAAATGCCCATTGAAGGCTATTGAGATAGGTAGGGGACGTAAACTCGCTGAGGGTAACGACGTTGCCGTTCTCTCTATTGGTCATATTGGTAATAATGTGACGAAGGTCATAAAGGAACTCGATGAAGAGGGATGTACAGTCAGTGTGGCACACTATGACATGCGTTTCCTGAAACCGATTGATACAGCGATACTTGACGAGGTGGGTCGGGGATTCAGGCATGTTATCACTATAGAGGATGGCGTGAAGGACGGAGGACTCGGTTCTGCCGTGGCTGAATATTTTATGGACAAGGGTTATGCCGTAAGACTCAAGCGACTTGGTATGCCTTCTGACTGTTTCGTGGAGCACGGCTCCGTGGCACAGTTGCATGCCATCGCAGGCATAGATGTCGAGACCATTAAGAAGACGGTAAAGACAACTACATTATGAAAATCATTATTGCAGGTGCACATGCCATAGGTAACTATCTGGCTACTCTCCTGGGACGTACTAAGGAGAATATTACGATTATCGATGACAGTGAAGAGGCTTTGGACTCTTTAGGATCAGACCTTGACGTGCTGAGTATGCATGCATCGCCTACCAGTATCCAGGCCTTGCGTGAGATAGGTGTGGGGCATGCTGATTTGTTTATTGCCGTCACGCCTGATCAGAAGGTGAACATGTGTGCCTGTTCAATTGCCAAATCACTCGGCGCCAAAAAGACTGTGGCAAAGGTGGAGGATTATGAGTATGCCAAACCAAACAATAATGATGTACTCAAGAGGATGGGCATTGACTCCATCATTTATCCGGAATTGCTTGCTGCTCAGGATATCATCAATGGTCTGAAGATGTCATGGGTGAGACAGAGATGGGATGTGCATGATGGGGCTCTCGTGATGCTGGGAATTAAGTTGAGAGAGGGATGCGAGATACTCAACCAGCCTCTCAAGGAACTTTGCGGACCTGATGACCCTTACCATATCGTAGCTATCAAGCGTGGCAATCATACCATCATTCCTGGTGGTGATGATTGTCTGAAACTATATGACCTTGCATATTTCATGACGACGAAGGAGAGCATCCCTTACGTCAGACACATCGTAGGCAAGGAGAAATATGATGATGT
>JAZLIN010000086.1:0-4069 GCA_045617365.1 Prevotella sp.
GGTTCCTAAAGATTTTTTGCCATTTTCTTTCAAAATAGGGCATTTGTTTGATTATAATCAAGCAAACAGGACGATTTAAGAGATTATGCGCTCCAAATTAAGAGAAGAGTCACAATATTCCAATACAGCATGTCTATGAGTAATAAAAATCACCGTATGCGATTTATCTTGCAACAGATTCTCCAAGAGTTTTCTCTCCGTATCAGGATCCAATGCGCTAGTAGCCTCATCCAATATCATAAGAGAGCAATCCCTGAGCAGAGCTCTAGCAATACAAATGCGCTGTGCTTGCCCTTCGCTCAGTCCCCCGCCCTTTTCCGACATTTCCGTATCAATACCATCCGGAAGATCTCGGACAAAGTCAGCGCAAGCCACCTCAAGCGCCTCCATCATCTGTTCATCAGTAGCAACGACATTTCCTAGAAGGAGATTATCACGGATAGTTCCGCTCATCATAGTATTGCCCTGAGGCACATATATAATATTACAACGAGTAAGAGGGGAAGCGACAACCTCTTTCTCCTTATTATATATATATATATTACCATCCTGCGGTTTGACCAAAGCAAGAATCATCCTCAGCAATGTAGTCTTTCCTGCTCCTGTCTCTCCTATAATTGCGGTACAAGTACCAGGTTTGAAGTCAAAGTCAAGATGAGAAATGACAGGATGCTCCAAATCATCAGCATAAGCATAGGAGACATCATTCATTCTTACACCACACGCACCAGAAAGTTTAACGGGATCACCATGTTCTTCAAGTGGTATATCATCAAAATACATCAATCTCTCAGCAGCTGTAAAAACGGAGACAAACTGAGGAGCCAGTTTAGTAAGGTTTCTAGCAGGCAACTGTATCTTATTAACCAACTGTAGGAAAGCAGTCATGCCGCCAAAAGTCAACGATCCTGCCGACATACGCAATGCGCTCCAACCGAAAGCGGTAAGGTATCCTGCTGAGAAACCTATGCTGACAATAAAATTAGACGTAACAGAGAATTTCGTCTTCTGCACTACCTTGCGACGAAGAGTAACATGCTGCGCATCAAGCCTATCCACCACAACATCCTCACTCTCAAGTGTTTTGACAAGCATTCTATTTTGCACAGATTCCTGTATGATACTCTGCACGATACTATCAGATTCGCGTACATCCCTTGAAAACCTCCTCATCTTGCCGACATAGACCTTACTCAGGAGAAGGAAAACCGGGAATATACACAAGATAAGCAAAGCCAGCGTATGATCCATCATATACAAATAGAAGAAAGCACCAGCAAACAATGTAAAGACCGAAATAGCATTAGGCAATGTCTCTGCAACGAAATTAACAACATTGTTGACATCCTGCTCCAACCTATTTATCACATCGCCGCTATGAACATCCTCACGTCCTTTCCATTCAGATCGCAGTATCTTGCTCAGCATACGCTGCTGCATACGGTTTTGCGCCCTGATGCCTAATATATTACGCACCCATACCGATGCCACATGCATCAGCATATTAAACAGGATCAAGCCACCCATGACCGCCACGGCCAATATAATATTTCCCTCAACATGGTGAGAGGCAATATCAATGGCATGCTGTACAGCCCACACCGAGACAAGACTTGAAGCCACCTCCAAGAGTCCGATAACAGTATTAAGTACCGCCTGCAAGCGATTATCGCTCGAAGACTGCCACAACCATTTTATTATGGTACGTGCTGGATATACAGTATTAGGCTTCTTCATTTACAATATATCTGTCAATAACTATCTCTGATCCAATCCCCACATCATTTTCTCACGCAACACAGGGAAATATCCTTTCTCACTGAATCTCACAATCTTAGCGCAATGAGAATCCTTAGAAATCCTCACCACAGTACCCTCATGCAGAGTAGTGGAGCACCCATCAACAGCAGCAAGGAAACACTGACTACGACTTTCCACCTTCAGCGTCACGACAGAATCATCAGGAATCACTATAGGCCTAACGCTCAGACTATGCGGTGCGACAGCAGTGAGGCACAATGTCCCTGTACCGGGAGCAATGATAGGTCCGCCATTCGACAGACTATAGGCAGTGGAACCTGTAGGAGTGGTAATAATCAATCCATCAGCCTGATACGTCATCAAATACTCGCCATTCACCATCGCACGGATAGATATCATCGAAGCATGGTCTCTTTTCAGTAGAGCAATATCATTAAGAGCATAGCGCGACCCAATTATATCGTCACCATTCTCCGTGTCAATACGTATCACCGTATGGTCACAGATATGATAGTTTCCCTCAAAAATAGCAGCAACGGCATTCTCTATCCCACTTGGATTGACATCAGTAAGAAATCCCAGCCTTCCCGTATTCACACCAATGATAGGAATATCTTTTCCATGAACACGCGATGCAGTCTTGAGCAATGTTCCGTCACCTCCCATGGAAACGGCAAAATCTGCATCGAAGTCATTTCCTTGGAACACATCATCTACAACCAGATCAAGATGTTGTCCTTCAGTCACAAAGTCATAGAAAGGTTTATCCACAATAACCCTTGATTCATATTGCTGAAGTATGGCAACAATTTTCAATAATGCCTGCGACTTCTTCGGCTGATATTCATTGCCAAAGATTGCGAAGCATATTTTCTCTTTTTTCATGTTGTATATGTATTTTTGAGTTCCAAAAAGTTGGATATTTGACAAATGTTTTGTAATTTTGCAATGCAAATTTACATTATTTATTTTAAACAAGCAAATAAAAACAGTAAAAACATGGCAAAAATATATGAATTCATAGCAAATGGTTCCGAAGAAATCGAAGCCCTCACCACTGTTGATGTACTCCGCCGTGCTGGTCACGACATCAAAACAGTCAGTATCAATGCCACCCATGAGGTAGAACTCTCACACGGTGTAAAGATTCTGTGCGACATGACTATAGCTGACAGCGACTTCAGTGATGCCGACATGCTCCTACTCCCAGGCGGACTGCCTGGCACATACAACCTCAGAGACTGCGAGGCCGTACGCAACGCCATCTCCGCTCAGGCGAAGAGCGGCAAACTGATCGGTGCTATTTGTGCTGCGCCACAGATACTCGGAGGTCTCGGCCTGCTTCAGGGTAAGCGTGCCACCTGCTACCCAGGCACAGAGGAACTGATGACTGGCGCCACTTACACCAAAGAGACATATACCGTTGACGGCAACATTATTACCGGTTGCGGACCAGCAGCCACACTGCCTTACTCATACGCCATCCTCCGCATGCTGGGCGATGATGACAAGGCTGACGCTCTTCAGGAGGGCATGATGTTTAATCAGCTGATCAAGGGATAAGGAGACATGGACTATATCATCATCGTAGCGGGCGGCAAGGGTCTGCGTATGGGAGGCGACATCCCCAAACAGTTTCTTCCGATAGCGGGCAAACCTGTACTCATGCGCACCATGGAGAGATTCAGGGAATATTCCGCTGACCTGCAGATTATACTCGTATTGCCCGAATCCCAGCAGGAATTCTGGCATTCACTATGCCGTGAATACTCGTTCGACCTCGACTATCAGATAGCCAATGGTGGCGAGACCCGTTTCCATTCCGTGCAAAACGGTTTAGATCTCATTCCTGCAGACATGCAAGGTGTCGTCGGAGTACATGATGGAGTACGTCCATTCGTCAGTGTCGAGGTGATAGCCAAATGTTTTGCCACAGCACGAGACAAGAAAGCCGTCATCCCTGTCATGCCGGTGGTCGAGACCCTTCGGCATGTCAACGAAGATGGCAGCGGTACCAACGTGCTACGCAGCGACTACAGACTGGTACAGACTCCGCAGACCTTCGACATACAGTTGCTGAAATCAGCCAATCGCCAACCATACAGCGAGTCATTCACCGACGACGCTAGCGTCGTTGAGGGCATCGGGCAGATTGTCACCATGGTTGAAGGCAACAGGGAGAACATAAAAATCACTACTCCCTTTGACCTGACCGTAGCAGAGATATTGGCATAGTGTTTTGGGGTTATACGGTTTTGAGGTTGTAGGGGGTGAGGTTGTACGGAAATTTCCGTATAACCGTATAAAC
>JAZLIN010000087.1:0-50756 GCA_045617365.1 Prevotella sp.
CCGTGAGTGCTGGCAGTTTATCATAGCCGCCAGCGGTGCGCTGGAAGTGGCTCTGTCTGATGGTAAAGAGCAGAAGACTGTACTTCTCAATCGTCCTTATCAGGGTCTCTTGGTTCCGCCTGGCATCTGGGCTCACGAACAAGAGTTTACCACTGGTGCCCTTTGTCTGGTGCTAGCCAGCCATGAGTACAGCGCCGATGATTATATCCGTGACTACGAGGAGTATTTGGAGGCAGTTAACAGTTAATAGTTAACAGTTGGCAGTTAACAGTTAGCAGTGCAATAACACTCCCCACATGCATACCCCCTCCCTCACAGGGAGGGCTGGGGTGGGTCTGTTGGTCAGTGTTGGTCTATTGATATGCAGATACAACGATACACATACGCGTTAATGCGGCAATGGGACCGCTTTGTGGAAGATTCCAGGAATGGAACCTTCCTCTTTTTGCGTGGCTATATGGAGTATCACAGCGACCGCTTTGCTGACCATTCACTTCTTTTTCTCAGCGTCAAGGGAAAGATCCTTGCCGTAATGCCGGCTAATGAACGAGACGGGGTGCTCTATACACATCAGGGATTGACATACGGCGGACTCGTGCTCGGCAAGAAAGTACATGTCAGCGAAGTAGGGGAGATGTTTGATTCCCTCACCGCATACATGAAGACGCAGGGACTGCATACACTGATATATAAGATGGTGCCGCAGGCATACCATATCCTTCCCTCTGAGGAAGACGAATACTGGTTGTGGCGTCTTGGGGGCAGGATGACAGACTGCGCCATGATGACCGCCATACCGCTGGCTGATACCGTGAGCATGTCAGCTGTGTCACAGACAACGAAGAATGACTGCAGCAAGCTGACACGTCAAGGGTATAAGATGCACTATGATGCGCCGCTGACAGACTTCTGGCCTATACTCACCGCCAACCTTATGAGTCGTTTCGGTGCTACGCCCGTCCATACCCTTCAGGAGATGCAGATGCTGCAGGAGCGCTTTCCAAAGAATATCATCTGCTCTACGCTGCTTAGTCCCGATGGTGAGATCGTAGCAGGATGCGTGCTGTATATCACTCAGCAGGTGGTTCGCACACAATATATCTCTGCTTCGCCAGAGGGAAAGAGAGTCAATGCCCTTGATATGCTCCTCCTTACGCTTATACGCCATTACCGTGAGCTGCGCAGGTACCAGTATTTCGACTTTGGTACTAGTATGGCAGAGGATGGCATCAGTCTCAATGGCGGACTGATAGCACAGAAAGAAGGCTTTGGCGGTCGCGGTATGACGCAGAAGAAATGGGAATTAAAAATAGGTCAGTGAACGAGATTGGCCGACGACGATATATGCAAAAACAAAAGAAAGTGCTGTTTCTAGGTGGAACGGCAATACAGATGCCAGCCATACGCAAGGCAAAGGAGATGGGGCTGTATGTCATAACCTGTGACAACAGGCCCTCTAATCCCGGTCATGCCCTTGCCGATGAGTATCAAGACATTAGCATAGCAGATAATGATGCAGTGCTTCAGTTGGCTGAGGCGCTGCAGGTGGATGGCGTGGTAAACTACATCCTCGAGCCCGGCATACAGGCTGCGGCATACGCTCAGGAGCACATGGGTAAGCCTGCCAATCCTTATGCATCCGTGCATACGCTGAGCAATAAAAGGCTTTTTCGTCAGTTTCTGGCTGACAACGGATTCAATACTCCCCGAATGTTCTCGTTTCGTGAGAAGGCAGAGGGCGTAGCGCTCATGCACGATATGCTCGCAGAGAATCAGATCTCACTGCCTGTCGTGGTAAAGCCGACAGACCTGTGGGGCAGTCGCGGTGTCACCAGGGTCGATGACGTCAGGGACTTCGAGGCAGCGGCAGACTGCGCCCTTGACAATTCTCGCGGCGCAGATATAATAGTAGAGGAATTTGTTGAGGCGTGGCATGCACCATTAGAGGGTGATGGCTTTGCCGTCGATGGGATGCTCCAGGCTCATCTATGGGGCGACTGCTATCCAGACCCGGAGGCTCCTAACCCTATCACGCCGGTGATGTATTGCTACCCTTCGGAGAAACCTGCCGATGTGATGCAGCGTCTGGATGATGAACTGCAGCGTCTGATGACTCTCCTCGGCATGCGTACCAGTGCATACAACATAGAGGCGCGTATCAGTAAGGACGGCAAGGTGTATCTCATGGAGGTGGCTCCGCGCAACGGCAGTAATGCCACCACCGATGTCACCAGCCTGGCTACGGGCATGGACATCATGGAGGCAACTATTCGCATAGCCATAGGCGATGACTGTCATGACATCACAGATGCACCATGTCAGGGATTCTGGAGCAGTTATATAGTGCATACCAATAAGGAACAGGTGTATCGTGGACTCTCATTCGACGAGGCCTTCCGTAAGAACAATCTTGTGTCCTACCAGCCTCTCGTAGCAGAAGGCGAGACCATACATCCCTATACCGGAACCAATCATACGGTAGGCATGCTTGTGGCACGCTTTGATACACGTGAGGAACTCAATGCTTTCCGTGATAATCCTTCACAATACTTTAGTTTAGTTCATAGTGCATAGTTCATAATTGTACTCAAAACTATGAACTATGAACTATGCACTATGAACTATGAACAAAGAGCCCATGCGTATATTATTATTCGGAAATCCCAGCACGCTGCACAGCAATCTCGCAAAGGGACTGCGTGAACTAGGTCATGAGGTGCGATGCATCAGTCATGGCACGGGGTGGCGTCGCTTTCCCATTGATGATATATGCCTGGAGCGCCGTACGGATATCAATGGCAAACTCGCATTCCTTGACTATCTGTTTCATGCCCTGCCCATACTGCGTAAGTGCAAGGGGTATGACATAGTCCAGCTCAGCGGTCCACTCTTTCTGGAACTCCGTGGCACCCAACTGAAACCCTTCTATGAGTATCTGCGACGTCACAACCGCAAGATTGTCATGGGATCCTTCGGTGACGACTACCATTTCGTGGACCAGATGCTTCACGGTAATGTGATGCGCTACAATGACCAGGTCATCAATGGTGTGATACGACAGGATGCAGCTGCCAGGGAACAGCGCGAAGAGTGGCTGCATGACAGCCGACATGAGGTGGGTATCAGCAAATACGTAGCGCAGGAGTGTGATGCCATTGTGGCATGTGCATACGATTACTGGGTATGTTATAATAAGGTGTATCCCGAAAAACTGCATTATGTTCCCATGCCAATCGTGATGGAACATGATGAAGCTACCCCTATGCCAGTGGGCAAAAAGGTAAAACTCTTCGTTGGCATACAGCGTGAACGCATGCAGTACAAGGGCGTTGACCTCATGCTGCGTGCAGCAGAGAGAGTGCAGCGAGACTATCCCGACCGGGTGGAACTGCGTACGGTGGAGAATGTGCCATACCTGGAGTATAAGCAGACCATGGAGGGTAGCGATGCCATCATTGATCAGTTGTATTCTTATTCGCCGGGTATGAATTCACTCCTTGCCATGTCCAAAGGTATAGTGAGCATCGGCGGTGGCGAACCGGAATGCTATGCCGCAGTATGCGAGGAAGCGTTGCGTCCCATCGTAAATGTAGTGCCTGACGAGGAACAGATATATCAGGTCATAAAGGATTTTGTCTTGCATCCCGAGCGTATAGACCAGATGAAGCGAGACTCCGTAGAGTATGTTCGTCGTCATCACGACTATCTGAAGGTTGCCCGCCAGTATGAGGCGATATATAGACAGTTGATCAGGTAGAATAATTCCGACCTCATTTGTTCCATACCTTGCAGGTACGTCTGATGCCAAGCGTTTTGGCTAGCAGAGACTTTATCAGTGATGGTAGCCCCAAGGTAGTGTTGATGTGAAACGTTATCCCTTGCAACATTATCCTGCCGGTGAGTTTATATACATCAATCTGGATGTTGAGCAGGCGCATAGTCAGGCGAGACCATTTGCGTGATGATAGGTCAATGTTCAGAACGTTGACGATGTGCAACTGGTTTTCCAGCAACTGCGTCAGTTTGGTGCCATTATAATCCTTGGATATTCCGTCGCCATTATAATAATAAAGGTATAGTCCTGCCGACGTGGTGTGAATGACAGGGCAGAGGCTGGCTATCTCCCCCATTAGTTTTACGTCCTCATAGTAACAGCCTTTGGCAAATGCTACTTTGTCAAAGACACGACGCTTGAATATCTTGTTGCATGCCCAGCAGTGTTCGAAACCTGCGGATTGCAACCAGTAATCCGTAAAGTCAGTGTATGTCTTCTCCTCCCAGATGTGTCGCTGCTCCAGTCCCTGCGGATGCCGATAGTTTTCTATGACAGGATATTCCAGTATGTCATACTCCGGATGCTCGCTCATCTGCTTCATCAGCACCTGCAGAGTCTCAGGTGCGAGTTTGTCATCGCTATCCACGAATGTGATATACTGTCCTCTTGCCATCTCTATCCCTCTGTTGCGAGCAGCAGACAGTCCCTCGTTCTCCTGATGCACCACCCTGATGCGCTCATCCTTCGCAGCCCATTCATCGCATATCTCCGGGCAATGGTCCGGTGAACCGTCATCAATGAGGCATATCTCCCAATCCTGAAATGACTGGGATACAATGCTCCTGATACAGCGGTCAAGTGTCAGTTCCGCCTTATAAGCTGGTATGATGAGGGAGAGGCTGCAGTTCATAGTTCACAGTTCATAGTTCCCATTAGGGGGTTAGAGGGCTTCTCAGCACCTTCAGCCACTTAGACATGATAGGTGCTTTGCAGAATCTTGCTGTGGATTGTTGTGCCATGATGCCCATTTCCTTTCGTCTGTCTGCGTTTTCCATCAGGAGGCAAGCCTTGTCGATGAAGTCCTTGTCATTATGATGAGGTATGAGGAAACCGTTTCTTCCATCTTCTATGATTTCACGAGGTCCCACGGGACAGTCGAAGGAAATGACAGGCAGTCCGCATGTCATGGCCTCGGCAATGGTCAGTCCGAAACCTTCAAATTCCGATGTGAGTAGCATCATGCTGCTCTCGCTGTATTTCGTAGCTATGTCGTCAGTGCGTCCGTGTAGCGTGATACATTCGCTGAGGTCGAGAGAATCTATCAGTGAAAGTAAGCGTGAGTGCAGACAGCCATCGCCATATATGTGCAGCACCCAGTCAGGCTGTCGGCGATGTATCTCCTGCCACAGGCGTATGAGGCGTTCGTGACCTTTCTCTTTCTCCAGTCTGCCCACGCAGATGCAGTGCTTGCGTGTATAGTCCGGCTCACCAGCAGGGCTTATGCTGATGAAGTTTGGTATCACCTCCACCCTCCGGGCACGTCTGAAAGACTTGGCATCCTCCTCCGTCAGGCATACCACGCAGTCTATCCTCCTCTCCATCAGCGGATATATCCATTGATGATTCATGTGGGTGTGCGTGACGTGCGACTCGTATATCATCCTGCCTTTCCAACTGGTGAAAGCGCAGAGGAAAGATCCTACGGCACGGAAGAGTATCGTGACATCAGGAGTGAGGTCCTTCATAAGGCGGTTGAAACGCTGCAGGGCAGTAGGCAGCGAGAATGCGTATCCCATAGGGATGGGTGCCACGCTGACGTTGAGGTTGATGCGCAGTACGCGGTCGCTGAGAGGGTAGGGCATAGGAATGTCGCTGTGCCATACAGTCATGAGGATAATCTCATGGTTGGTATGCTCGGCTAGGTAGTTCACCTTGTCAGTGATGATACGTTCCAGTCCGCCCTTGCATGCCATCTGTTCTATGACATAGACTATCCTCATGCTATTATACTGCTAATGTCGTTATACTTCATTTGCTTGATGTGCAGTCGTCTGTCAGCCAGCTGTTGTTCGGTGAGATGCACATCCTTCAGTTTTCCTATCATGCCTATGATCTCCTCCGGCGTCTCCGCCTCGCAACAGATCTCGCCCAGGCTGTTGCCGTGCAGCATGTGGCTGTTGGCTATGCAGTGTCCGTGGCCTTTCACCAGGGCGTTGAGCAATTTCAGTTTTATGCCTGTAGGCTGGAATGTGAGGAGCAGATTGATGTGCGCCTCGCATAACAGTCGGTCCATCTCCTCCCCCGACGGGTCAGGTATGATGCTCACTCCAGGTATCGCCTTAGCCTTCTCCGTCATCGCATCAGACGGTTTGCGACCGGCAATGATGAGTTCATAGCCGTGAGGCAGGTGTGGTGCCACCTTGTCAAGTAGGAAGTTGACAGTATTGATGTTCTCGATGATAGCCAGGTTGCCATGATATAGTATGTAGGGTTTCGTGGCATTGCCAAGCGTCGTGACGGAGTCATCAAAGAAGCAGTTGAGCAGTCGCACGTCATTATGCGGGAATGCCCTGCGATAGTACTCCGTGTCAGCGTCAGTGATAGGGAGTATCCTGTCAGCATGACTGAGGTTGTACTCGAAAGCCTTCAGTTTGAAAGCCTCAGTGAGATAGAATACCTTACGCCATCCCTTGCATGACTTGCCAAACTGCTTGAAATAGTCGTACTCCACATTGTGCATTCGCACCATCTTGGTGCGGTCCTTGAGTCGGTTGTCGGAGAGGTAGTAGCACGTCTGTATGCCTTCAAAGAGTATAGGTGCATCATCTTTGCACAGGTCTTGTATCAGTGTTCTGTCATTGCGACTCAGCACGTTGTATGGCAGTAGTGACAGTTGTGAGCGCAGTCCCACGTTGCGCTTGTAGTAGTATATCTCATCAGAGAGTTTGGTGAGTTCCGTCTCGCGGTTGCCGTGATGCAGGAATATATGCAGTATAAGTTGTACGCCGGCATCATGCAGGGCGCACAACTTATAGTACATATCTATCGCCCCGCCATAGATGGGTGGATATGGTTGATCAAGACATACTACATGGAGTTTCATTCTGGTTGTCTGGTTGTTTAGTTGTTTGGGGCCTTGCAGCCAAGCTGCAAGGAACGGTAACCGGGTGGCTGATTGGGGAACGGTGGCGATGTTCTCGCCCCCCGGGGGGGAGGCAGGGAGGGGGCTTCAGGGAGGGGACCGTGGGGCTAGGCCTTTACCTCACCACTGCTATCTGTGTCACGCATCCGTCGGAGGCATCCTCGTTGGCTATGAATACCTTGTAAATTCCGGAGGCCACGCGGCGTCCCGTTGAATCGCAGCCGTCCCATTGGTACGAACCGCTTGTTGTCATACCTGAATTGACTACGTATCCGGCAGCATTCGTGATTTTTATCGTACTCTTCTGTGTGATGCCCGTGATGGTGATCATACCCGTATATTCAGGTGTCACAGGGTTGGGGTAGGCATAGATGTTGCCCGATGACAGGTCGTCACCGTAATCCTTTTTTACGTCAGCCATGTATGCACAGAGACCGCGGTCGGTGGCAAAATACACCCATCCCGTCTCGTCATCCACGGTGATGGAGTATATCACGTTGGAGAGCAGCGGACTGTTCTCCGTGGTGAAGTGGGCTATCTCCGTGTCATTGTCGTCGCTGATGAGATACACTCCATCGTTGACAGTGCCCATCCATTTGCGGTTGGCAGCGTCAATGGCGATATACTTCACCGCCACCTTATTGAGCAGGTAGTCAGCCAGTCCGGTGCCGTCATTGCGTGCCACCTTGTGCTGGGTGAGGGCCGTGCCGCCATTCTTTATATCCTTGGCAGAGAGGTATGCCGGGCCAGCGTCGGTACCTATCCATACGTTGCCGTCATGATCCTCGGCGGTGCAGTATGTATAGTGCACATCCATCTTGGTGCCGTCCTGATTGATGGTCTCGGTGTATCGTGTGAGTTTATTGTTCAGGTAGTCATAGCGGAAGAGCGCCTGGGTGTCAAAGTGATGGTTGACGAACCACATCATGCCGTTGGTGCGGCTGATGAATGCTCCCTGCAGGTCTATGGCGTATTTGTTGGTGAACTGCAACGTGGAGTGCTGATAAGACTTCCATGCGTCATCCCCCTCTGCCCAAGAAGAGAATCGTTGAATCGGCGTATCAGTCCATCCGTTGTTTATCCATAGGGTGCCGTCTGCATCCACCGTCATGCCAGAGATGAGGGCATTCTCCTTGCCCGTGCCGTTGTACAGACCCGTCAGCGTACTGTTGCCTACGGTGAAAGCCCTGATGCACTTCATATTCGTATATTCGTACAGACCGGAGCGCGCACCTACATAGAAATGGTTGCGGTTCTTTGGGTCAAACGCCATGACGTTGGCATCCATGTACTTATAGCCTAGGCTCTCGGCATCGGGTGCGTCGAGTACGTGCCAGTCATCCCCCGATAGGTAGTATATCATACCAGGGTTATACTTATATACATCGTAGGCAAAGGCTCCCGCGGTGCAGAACAACATGCCGTTATGTTTGTATATGCGCCATACGTCACTCGTAGGAGGGCCGTCAGGCGCTATGCCGCTCAGTGATATCCTGTATGTCTCGCCATCCTTGGTGTATGCTGCCAGTTTGCCGTTGGCATCGCTGCCCCAGTAAGTATTGCGGTTGTATTCATCAGCTATTATTATGCCGTACTCGTTACGGTCCGTCTTTCTGTCGCTGCTCACACTGCTCCACTCCGTGTCCGTCAGAGTCCATGCGTTTTTGTCTATGAGGTTGGCTTTTGAGGCAGCGCGGTATATGCCCTTGTCGGTAAGGATATACAGCGAACCATCCCTTACGGACATGTCAGACACGTTCATGCTGAGATTATACGTGCTAGCCACGGTAGCATCCTTGGTGTTTAGTTTCACCAGACCGAAAGCCGTGCAAAGATACACATACTGTCCGTTGGCGTACATAGCATTTATGGTCTTGTCGTATGTTGTCACCTTATCCTTTATGGCATTTATAGTCTCCACTTCATCACCGTCATTGCCTAGCAGGTCAATGGTGTAGTCGTCATAGACTATTATCAGTTTTCGGGTTGCTGCGCACCACTGTATCATGCTGATATTCTGCGAGGTCAGTCCGTTGAGCTTGTTGTACTCCGTAACCGTACCATCGCTTGTGCGGTACGAGTACAGTCCGCCGTTGGCCTTGACATACACCACCTTCCCCGTAGGCATGATATCCTCTACGGGGGTGTAGCATGAGAACAACCTCCATGTGCCGATTACCTCGGCCATGGAACTTACGCTCATCATAACAGTGAGAAGTATGACGGATATGAATCGCAAGATATATTTCATATGTTCAGTTAACAGTTAACAGCCGTAGTTAAAAAATATCTCCCCTCAACCCCATATCAATATCTCCCTCCTTCGGGGAGGGCCAGGGTGGGTCTCTACACCCTTCCTCCTATCTGGTTCATGAGGTCCTTGTTGATCATTCTGCGTTCCGGGTCATGCCACCATCCCCATTTGTTGAAATACTTTATGATGCTGCGGATGTGTATGAACATCAGTTTGAGACTCTTGCGTGAACCACGTGTGAACGTATGGTAGATAGTAGTCTTCGGATAGAAGATCGTTTTGTATTTCTGGTTGATGCGTCGGGTGAAGTCAATGTCCTCAGCATAGAGGAAGAATTTCTCGTCAAATAGTCCCGTCTCATCTAGGGCTGACGTGCGGAGAAACATGAAGCAACCCGAGAGGAAAGGTACGTTGAGCGTCTTGGTGAACCCAGACTGGCAGAGTTCGAACCTGTTATTGCGTCGGCGTATGAGAAACTCCGGCAGGCAGAATCGTCCGAAGATGTCGAGCGGCGTAGGCAGCATCTTGGCCAGGCGCTGTATCTGTCCGTTAGGGTAGAGCACCTTAGGCATCACGAGAGCCGTGTCCGTGTGCTCGCGCATATAGTTTATGAGGGTAGGTATCACCTCCGGGCCAAACCATATATCCGGGTTTACCACCAGATGAAACTCGCTGCCCAGGCGCATGGCTTCCTGCAAGGCTACGTTGTGACCGCCGCCATAGCCGTTATTCTCGTGGGGTATGTATATCAACTGAAACCCCTGAGCGGCCTTGAGCTTCAGTTCCGGTTCGCCCTTGAGAACCCTTTCGGCAAACTCCTGCAGTTCGGCTTTCAGATCCAGCATATCCTCCGAGTGGTCTATGACATAGATGGTGTCGATAGGAGATGCAAAGAGGCTTCGTAAGACCGGTTCGAAGTCCAGCAGGTGATGATTATATGTTACTATTGATGCTGTTATCATTAATGTTCTTTACGCGGTTCTTATTCTATAACACTTTATAGAAAACGATGATTCTTCAGATTTATTGTTTCCCCCCTTCATATATGGATTGATACGTAGCGGTTTAGTGTGATTGTCCATCATCTGTTCGGGATTGTCCATCATCTGCATTTGCTGCATACACCCTTGATGATGTATTCCGCCTCTTCCATGAGGAATCCCTGCGGAGTATCGACTATCGGTATGGTGTAGTCTTCCAGACAGTAAGTCTTGCCGCATACACGGCAGGTGAAGTGTATGTGGTTGATGTGCTGTTTGTCATGATGACATCGGCACACGCAGTATTTCTGCAGGCCAGTACCATCGTCTATAGTGTGCAGGAGGTGGTGTTCCGTAAACAGTTTCAGTGCACGGAATATGCTGGAGCGATCCATCTCAGGCATCCATCCCTCCACGTCCTTCAGGGTGAATGTCTCGCTCTGCTGATGTATCTCGTTCCATACGAGTATGCGTACGGATGTAGGCTTGATATGGTGAGCTTCCAGCTCCTTTTCTATATCTTTCATTTTGTTGTTTGGTTGTGACCTTGCGGAGAATCGAAAGGAATGGTGGCTGATTGTCAGTTTGCGTTGCCAAACCACAAATTCCATTGATTTATATTTCCTTGATATGCAAAATTACTAAAAATAATTGAAATAATGGTGCAGTTTCCGAAAAATGTTGTAATTTTGTGGCGGTTTTAGCACTCATAAACACATAATAGGTAAATGAACAGCAATACATATAAGGGACTGAATGCTGCCCAGGTGGAGGCATCACGCAGGGAGCATGGCAGTAACGTACTGACTCCTCCGGTTAAGGAGTCGCTATGGAAAAGATTCTTTCAGACACTGACGGGACCGTTCGGCCATTTCGTACCGGGATGGCAGGATGGTGACCTTCTCGTATTCATACTTGAGATGGCGGCGGTGCTGTCACTGCTCATCTCTCTGTCAGAGTATAACGGATGGTGCGGACTGCCCGTGTCACCCGATGGCGCGCGAGTGTTCTTCGAACCTGCCGGTATCGTCATAGCCATACTTTTAGCTTCGGGAGTAGGATTCATAGCCGAAGTCAAGGCTGAACGTGAGTTTGAGGTGCTCAATCAGATCAATGACGAGGAACCCGTGAAGGTGATACGTGACGGACACGCCACGGAGATACCACGCTCCGAGGTGGTGGTGGGCGACATCATCATGGTGGGAGTGGGCGAGGAGGTGCCTGCCGATGCCGAACTTCTGGAGAGCGCCCATCTGGGTGTGGATGAGTCCAGCCTTACGGGCGAACCTATGGCGCACAAGACGGTGCGCGGACAGATGGAGATGGTAGAGGGAGAGGAGACCACCTTCCCTGCATACAATATATACCGCGGTACCAAGGTCATGGAGGGACATGCCTATGCCAAGGTTTTTGCCGTAGGCGATAACACTGAGAACGGAAAGGTGTTTACTGCAGCAAAGATAGACGATGGCAAGAAGACTCCACTCAGCGAGCAGTTTGATCGTCTGGGCATCATCATCACCACCATCAGTGCGGTGGTAGGCGTCATGGTCTTTGTGGGCCGTGTGGTGATGTACCTGCACCAGGACGGATTCCCTGACTCTGACGAGTGGGGCGAGGTGCTGGCATACATACTGCAGAGTCTGATGGTGGCAGTGACGCTGGTGGTGTGCGCCGTGCCAGAGGGTCTGCCCATGGCTGTCACTATGAGTCTGGCATACTCCATGCGCAGGATGCTCAAGACCAACAACCTCGTGCGTAAGATGCATGCGTGTGAGACCATGGGTGCCACGACGGTGATATGTACCGACAAGACGGGTACGCTGACTCAAAACCGAATGCAGGTGACGGACATACTCTATGCCGAGGAAGACGAAAGACTGCTCTATCTGAATATGGCAGTCAACAGTATCGCCCTCCTTGATGGCGACGATGTGCTGGGCAGCCCTACGGAGGGTGCGCTGCTGCTGTGGCTTAGAGACCGCGGACAAGACTATGAGGCTCTGCGTCGCAGCGTCAGGATAGTGGGTGAGGAACCGTTCTCTACCGAGACGAAGTATATGGCGGTGACGCTGGATGACGGCACCCGCCTGGTGAAGGGCGCTCCGGAGATGGTGATGGCTATGTGCCAGGACGGTGTGTCGGACCGTCAGGCTATCGACAGCAAACTAGCCGAGTGGCAGTCGAAGGCTATGCGCACACTGGCATTTGCCGCCTTTGATGCTGATGGCAGACTGATGGGTCACGGCGTATCGGCGGCAGCCATTATGGACCCAGTGCGTGCTGACGTGCCTGAAGCTGTGCGTGTGTGTCAGAATGCAGGCATACGCATCATCATGGTGACGGGCGACAACTATAACACGGCGCGCGAGATAGGCCGCCAGATAGGACTGAAGGATTTAGACAGTGACATCATAGCGCGTGCTCGTCCTATGGACAAGCGCGAACTGGTGGAGTCCCTGCAGCGTCAGGGAGAAGTGGTGGCTGTGACAGGTGATGGCACCAATGATGCTCCCGCCCTGAAGAAGGCAGATGTGGGTCTGTCAATGGGTAGCGGCACAAGTGTGGCAAAGGAGGCGTCGGATATCACGATCGTGGATGACTCGTTCTCAAGTATAGGCAAGGCCGTGATGTGGGGACGCTCCCTGTATATAAACATACAGCGATTCATCCTCTTCCAGTTGACGGTGAATATCACGGCGTGTCTCGTGGTGATGATAGGTTCGTTTATGACGGCTGACCCTCCGCTGACGGTGACGCAGATGCTATGGGTGAATCTCATTATGGATACCTTTGCTGCAGTGGCATTGTCATCACTGCCGCCATCAGAGTCGGTGATGAATCACATGCCGCGTGATCGTAAGGCGAATATCATAGACCGTGGCATGGCGATGGATCTCTTCGGTACCGGACTCTATTTCACCGTTATCATGCTCGTACTGCTGTGGGTGTTTGGTTCTATGAATGGTACGGAGAAGGGCATGTTCTTTACCATGTTCATCATGCTGCAGTTCTGGAATCTCTTCTCCACCAAGGGTTTCCGTGCCAACGGCGAACCGTTGCTGGGTGGCGGCAAGGCATTCTGGTTTATAGCAGCGGTGATATTCTTCGGGCAGTTGCTGATAGTCTCCGTGGCCTACAATTTCTTTAATATCTCGCCTGTGGATGCTGATCTCATGGCTATAGTGATAGCATTCAGCGCCGTTGCTGTACTTGTCAAGGTGCTTTTCAGACGCTTCGTGCGGTGGTGAGGTGCAAGTAGTGTCTTTAGGCTACAGATGAAGTTTTAGAGGGATAAACGTGCGCGGATAATACATTCGTATTGCGGTCTGAATAGTTCTCTCTCAATCAACAGAACTCACGGAGCAAATTTCTTTATGTGTATTCAATCGCATAGGTCATTTTTTTTTCAATACTGTATAAAAATCCCTTTTCGGTGTAATAATCACGCCACTTTTGCGTTTTATTAACGTGCGAAAGTTATTAATTGCCATATTTACAGTAGTGTCTGTGCTGGCCTCACAAAAGGTTGGCGCACAGTATGACCCGTACTTTTCACACTACTTTGATATGCAGACATCATACAATCCTGCGGCTGCCGGTAAGGAAGCGAAACTCAATATCGCGGCTGCGTATGCCATGACGATGGTGGGCTTTGAACATGCTCCGCAGACGGTATTCCTCTCAGGCGACATGCCGTTCAGGGTGATGAACCAGGTGCATGGCGTGGGAGTACAACTGATGTCGGACAAGATAGGACTCTTCACGCATCAGCGCATAGCGGGACAGTATGCCGTGCGCAAAAAGATAGGCGAGAAAGGATGGCTCTCCGGCGGTGTGCAGGCAGGACTGCTTACAGAGGCGTTCCGCGGTTCGCAGATAGAGCTCAATGATGATACTGACCCGGTTTTCACCAAAAGCGATATAGAGGGCAACGGACTGGATCTCGGATTCGGACTGCTCTACAGACAATCCAACTGGTATGTGGGCATCTCAGGTCAGCATCTGACGTATCCTACGATAACGATAGGTGAGACAAACGAGATATCGGTCGATGGCACTTACTATGTGCATGGAGGCGTTGACTTTCAGTTGGCTAACCCTCTGCTGAAGTTTGCTGCATCAGGCATAGTGCTGACGGACTGCGTGACATACAGGGCCGACGTGACGGGACGGTTGATATATAACTATGACGGCCGTACTTTCTATGGCGGATTGACGTACAGCCCCACAAACTCAGTGACGCTCCTGGTGGGTGGACAGTTTCAGGGCGTAGTGCTGGGGTACTCCTTTGAGATGTACACTAACGGCATATCGCTGAGAAATGGTTCGCATGAACTCTTCCTGGGTTATCAGATGGATGTGGACCTTGGCAAGAAAGGACGAAACTATCACCAGACTACACGAACGTTATAAAGCCTCTTATCCCCCGAAGGGGATTTTTATCCCATAAAGAATCATAACCATAATATATAGATGAAGATAAAACAGATATTGATATCTCTCTCCGCAGTTTTGTTCTGCCTCGTATTGGGTAGTTGCTTCGGAGGAAAAATGACGCAGACAATGAGTGGCGGTGAGGTAACCGGCTACAGCACAGGTCGTGGATTTCAGGAACCTGCACCTTACGGTATGGTGCAGGTGAATCGAGGATTCCTGCGTATGGGTATAGAGGGCAAGGACTCACTGTGGGGTAAGGAGACTCCGGTGAAGAGCATCTCGGTGGACGGATTCTGGATGGATGAGAACGAGGTGAGCAATGCTAAGTATCGTCAGTTTGTGATGTGGGTGCGTGACAGCATACTCCGCACACGTCTGGCTGACCCTGCATACGGCGGCGATGAGACATATATGATCACGGAGGATAAGAACGGTGACCCTGTGACTCCGCACATCAACTGGAAGAAGGCTCTGCCTCGCAAACCAAACGAGGATGAACTGCGTGCCATAGAGAGTATGTATGTTACTAATCCGGTGACAGGCGAGAAACTGCTTGATGCCTCGCAGATGAACTACCGCTATGAGATATACGACTACACTACGGCAGCTCTACGTCGTAACCGCATCAACCCAGAGGAGCGTAACCTCAATACGGACATCACGGTGAATCCTGATGAGGTGGTGATGATATCAAAGGATACAGCATATATAGATGAGGAGGGACGCATTGTGAGAGAGACCATTAACCGTCCGCTGTCAGGAGCATGGGACTTCCTCAATACCTACATTGTCAATATCTATCCGGACACTACATGCTGGGTCAATGACTTTACCAACAGCGACAATGAGGTGTATCTCAGAAACTATTTCTCTAATCCTACATACAACGAGTACCCTGTGGTGGGTGTGACATGGGAACAGGCTAATGCCTTCTGCGCATGGCGTACCGACTATCTGCTCAAGGGACTGGCTGGCGCTGCACGTTACATACAGCGCTACCGTCTGCCTACTGAGGCTGAGTGGGAGTATGCTGCTCGTGGCAAGGAAGGCACGGAGTTCCCTTGGGAGAATGCTGACGTGAAGAATGGCGATGGATGTTTCTATGCAAACTTCAAACCTGACAGAGGCAACTATACCAAGGACGGTAACCTGATCACCAGCAGGACGGGTATATATGCCGCTAACAGTAACGGCCTGTATGATATGGCGGGTAATGTAGCAGAATGGACATCAACCATTTATACCGAAGCAGGTGTAGAGGCTATGAATGACCTTAACCCTCAGTTGGAGTATAAGGCTGCGAAGGAGGATCCTTACCGCATGAAGAAAAAATCCGTGCGCGGAGGCTCATGGAAAGACCCGGAGAGTTTCATACGCTCGGCATGGCGTACATGGGAATACCAGAACCAGCCACGATCGTACATCGGTTTCCGATGCGTAAGGTCACTGGCTAGTTCGGCGAGTATGAATGCACGCGGAAAGAAGAAAAGATAACCTGAACAACTAAAAACATTGATAATATAAATATGTCAAAATACAGCAAAATCAATTTCGTCTATTTCATGCAGAAATGGATGGACAGCGTACCGGGACAGACATTCATGAACTATGCTTACTCATGGGGCGCTGCGGTCGTTATTCTCGGAACTCTCTTTAAGCTGACTCACCTGCCGGGAGCTAATGCGATGCTCTTCGTGGGAATGGGTACGGAGGTGTTCGTGTTCTTTATCTCAGCCTTTGACCGACCATTTGATAAGACTACGATAGATATGTCGCTCGATAATCACATGGCCGATGAAGTGATTGACCAGGCTATCGCTAATCCGATAGGTGAGACTCAGAATATCGCTGTATCTCAGCCGGCTGCCGTCAATGCTGGACAATCTGCTCCTGTGGTGGTGACACCTTCGGTAGCTGTTCCTCAGCCTGCTGTTGACTACCAGTCTGCTGCACAGGGTGCTACTTCATATAATGAGACTCCTGCTGCTGTTGGCACTCCTGTCATCTCCGGTGGCACTGTTATCATAGGCTCTGGTTCGGTGGGACAGAATGGTGAAGAGATTGCCGATGAGAGTACTGCTGGATTTGGCGGCACTGTCAGCGGCGGTGCTGTGGTAATGCCTCGCACCGTAACTCCTGCACCTGCTGTTTCGCAAGAGACTGCTGAGAGCATGGAGGAAGTGACAAAGGCTTACATAGAGAGACTGGCAGAACTTAACGTGATGCTGGAGAAGGTAGGACAGTTGACGTCAAGACTGGCTACGGACAGTGAGGAGATGGAGAACCTGAACCGTACGCTCACGGGTATAAGCCGTGTATATGAGATGCAACTGAAATCTGCGTCGCAGCAGATTACTACTCAGGATGAAATCAATGATCAGACCCGTCGCATGGCTGAGCAGATTAAGGAACTCAATGCTATCTACACCCGTATGATAGAGGCCATGACCGTCAATATGCCTGGCAATATCAAGGCATAGTGGCAGGGATATATATATAATAAGGTAAGTAAACAGCGAATGGCAATAAAGAAAAGACCAGTCACTCCGCGCCAGAAGATGATCAACCTCATGTATGTGGTGCTTATGGCTATGCTCGCGATGAACGTCTCCACGGAGGTGCTCAACGGATTCTCTATCGTAGAGGAGGGACTGAATCGCTCAACCCTTAATGCCTCGAATGAGAACCGTGGCATATATGAGTCGTTTGAGGCACAGATGAAGGCTAATCCGCAGAAGACACGCGAATGGTATGAGAAGGCTCAGGAGGTGAAGAAGATGAGCGACGAACTGTATCAGTTTGCGGAAGAACTGAAATGGGCTATAGTCAAGGAAACGGACGGCGAGAAGGGTGATATAAACAATATACAGAATAAGGAAGACCTGGAGGCGGCATCGCATGTGATGCTGGCACCAGTGACAGGCAAAGGGCCGAAACTGCAGAAGATGATAGAGGACTATCGCAGTAGGTGTATCACTATGCTGAAGGATGAACGTCTGCAGAAGATTATTGAGGGCAATCTCTCTACCGAGGTGTCGCCTAAGGCTAAGGCTCTGGGCAAGAACTGGCAGGAGTATATGTTTGAACAGATGCCGGTGGCTGCTGCTGTCACGCTGCTCTCAAAACTGCAGAATGATGTGCGCTATGCTGAGGGCGAGGTGCTGCATACTCTGGTGAGCAATATAGATGTCAAGGATATACGTGTCAATAAGCTTTCGGCATTCGTGATACCTGATGCCAAGACTGTTGTGAGAGGTGACAAGTTCTCTGCACAGATTGTCATGGCGGCTATTGATACCACTCAGCAGCCGGAGATCTATATCGGAGGCCGCAAGATGGAACTGCGTAATAATACGTATGAGTTCGTGACGAGTAAGACGGGTGACTTTACATTCTCTGGCTATATGACAATGCGTAACGGCAGCGGTGATGTGATACGCAGGGATTTCGAACAGAAATATACCGTTGTGGACCCTTCGGCTACGGTGTCGGCTGACCTGATGAATGTGCTGTATGCCGGTTACAACAATCCTATAAGTGTATCTATCCCTGGCGTGCCGCTCAACAAGGTGTCGGCCACGATGGCTGGCGGTACGCTGACTCCTACATCGGCAGGACATTACATAGCTCGTCCTACGGCGGTGGGCAAGGATGTTACGATAACGGTGTCCAACCTGGCTTCGGGTAAGCCGCAGCAGGTGGGACAATATACTTTCCACGTAAGGAAACTGCCTGATCCTACTGCTTACATACAGGTGGGTGACTCAAGATTCCGTGGTGGTGGATTGGCTAAGGGCTCGCTGATGGGGGCCACCGGCGTGCGTGCTGCCATTGATGACGGACTCCTGGATATTGAGTTCAAGGTGACTGGATTTGAGGCTGTGTTCTTTGATAACATGGGTAACCCTGTTCCGGTGGTCAGCGATGGCAGTTCATTCTCTGCAAGGCAGGTGGATCTGTTCCGCAAACTGGCACGATCGAAACGATTCTATATCTCGCGCATACATGCTGTGGGTCCTGACGGTATCAACAGACTGCTCCCTGCGTCGATGGAAATCATAATAAAGTAAAAGCAAAACAGTAAGATATGAAGAAACTTACAAAAGTCATTATATTCTTTGCCGTCTCACTGCTGCTGGGTAGCACGACCGTGGTGGCGCAGCCTCAGGTGAGAAAGGCGGCTGCCAAGAAAAGCACTTCGCAGGGTGGGGGACAGAGTTCTTCTGCCAACGGAGTATCGCTGAGGGCGCAGATATCTTATCCTGCTGCGCAGCAGATGAAGGAGGATGTGGTCTGGCGTCGTGACATTTATAGAGAGATAGACCTTACGGTGGGGGATAACTCGGGATTGTATTATCCGGTGGAGCCTGTCGGTTCGCAGATGAATCTCTTTACCTATCTCTTCAAACTGGTGTTGTCGGGACAGGTGAAGGCATACGAATATCGTCTTGACGGTAATGAGTCCTTTGAACCTGGTGCGCAGATAAAGCCTCTGGCTTTGCTGGACAACTATCATATATATTATGAGAAGAAAGATGGCAAACTGAAATTGGATAATTCGGATATCCCTTCGCATGAGGTGAAAGCGTATTATCTGAAGGAGTCGTCATATTTTGATCAGAACTCGGCAACCTTCCATACTAAGGTTATAGCCCTTTGTCCTATCATGATTCGTGAGGATGATTTTGGTGACGGGACATCGAAATATCCGCTGTTCTGGGTGAAATATGATGATTGTGCGCCTTTCCTCTCTAAGCAGACCATTATGACGAGTGATCTGAATAATGCTGCAACCATGAGCATGGATGATTATTTCATCAAGAATAAGTATCGTGGTAAGATATACAAGACCAACAATATGCTTGGCCAGACTTTGGCGCAGTATTGCCCTACTGACTCTGCCATGGCTGTGGAGCAGAAGAGGATAGAGAAGGAACTCATTGCCTTTGAGGAGAATATCTGGGGTGATAAGGTAAAAAAGGATTCGCTGGATTCGATAGCCAAGGTGCAGAAGGATAAGCCGAAGGCTGTTAAGAAGGCACGTGCCTCAAAGGAAACTGAGGTAGCTGCTGGCAATATGACTGAACCAAAGGTGAGACGTAAGCGTGCCTCGGGCTCTTCGAGTGCATCGTCTGGTGGCGGTTCGGCAAGGGTCAGCGTACGCAGGCAGAGGCATTGATGATGCCTGCAGTTCATTGTCGATGACGACTTGATGCGTTGGCAGTGAGGTTGTTGTAATTGATCGTACATAACTATTAATATCAATATGAAGAAAATTATCTCTACATTTGTCATCATGGCAGCGCTGATGATGGCATTGCCAGCAAAGGCACAGTTCACATTCGGTGTGCGTGCAGGTCTTAACCTGACTGATATGTCGCTCAACGAAAGTGTGTTTGACGCAAGTAACCGTACCGGTTTCTATGTTGGTCCTACGGTGAAGTTCCACCTGCCACTCATCGGCCTTGGATTCGATGCTTCGGCTGTCTATGATCAGAAGAGTGCTAAGGTTGGCACTGAGTCTCTTGATGCGAAATCTATTGCTCTTCCTATCAATGCTCGTTACTCTATTGGACTCGGTTCTATGGCTAACGTGTTCTTCTTTGCTGGTCCTCAGTTCGCTTTCAACGTTGGTAGCGACAAGACTGCTTGGGAGTGGAAGTCAAGTAATATTTCAATCAACCTCGGTGTTGGTGCTACTGTACTCAGCCATCTTGAGGCAAAGGTAAATTATAACATTGCTTGCGGTAAGACTGGTGAGTTTACACTGCTTAATGGTGTGAAGAGCGGTGTAAATGGTAAGTACAACTCTTGGCAGCTTGGTCTGGCATATTACTTCTAAACGGTTCTGCCTTAGGTAAAAGCACATAATCGATATAAAAGGCACAGAATGCTCAGGTCTCATGATTGAGGCTTGAGTGTTCTGTGCCTTTTTGCATAAAATAATGTGGGAAAAGTTTGGCGGTATGAAGAAAAAACATTACTTTTGCAAAGAATAAAAACGAAGGAAGTATGCAGACAGCAACATTTGAAACTAAGAAACTTAATCTTGTGGAACTTGTCATGGCTATTGACACTGAGGTGATGCTTGACAAGGTGTTGGGCTATGTCCGCAAGAAAATGAACGAAACAGGTGTGAAATACGAGATAACTACAGAGGATGAATCTGTGATGCTACGCGAGGAAACCATCGAGGCTATTAATGAGGCGAGAAACAGGCAGGTTTACGAAGATGATAACCTGTTTACTTCGGCAGAAGAAATGTTTAAAACCCTTGATGCTGAATGAAGAAGATTTATCCGTCCACTCAGTTTAAGAAGGATTACAAGCGATATAGAAACAATCCTAAGATGATAAACTAATATGCTTCGAATGGATATAATATTTATGTCCTGCTTGTATGTATGTCGTGGCTTAAATATCTGGTAGATATGTATATATAAAGAAACATCCCTGATGCTGTGATAGCGTCAGGGATGTTTTTACTGCGATTATACTGAGAAATTATGCGTTTGCAATAGCCTTGCTTATTTCTGCGTAAATCTCGTCGATAGAACCTACACCGTTGATCTTGGCATATTTGTTCTGGCCGATATAGAAATCCTTAAGTGGAAGAGTCTGTGAATAGTATGTGTCAAGACGCTTCTTTGCTGTCTCCTCGTTGTCGTCAGCACGACCAGAGGTCTTGCCACGTGCGATGATACGCTTGATAAGCTCCTCGTCGTCAACCTCAAGGCCGATAACTACGTTAACCTTCTCGCCACGCTCCTCGAGCATCTTATCAAGAGCTTCTGCTTGAGCGATAGTACGTGGGAAACCGTCGAAGATTACTCCTGGGATGTCCTTGCCCATGCCATCGAGTGTAGAAGCAAGCATGTCGATAATGAGTGAATCAGGAACGAGCTTGCCCTCGTTGATGTACTGAGAAGCAGTCTTGCCAAGTTCTGTACCTGCCTTGATCTCTCCACGGAGAACGTCACCTGTAGAGATGTGACCTACACCGAATTCTGCGATAATCTTATCGCTCTGAGTGCCCTTGCCTGAGCCTGGTGCACCGAAAATTACGATATTCTTCATTTGATTTGTTATATGTGTTTATTGTGAAATGTTCTTCTTTGATATAGCCTTGTAAATCATAAAGTATCCTAGGGGTTTACTAAACTGTATATGTCGCGTAGCTGGCGACCTTCGCCGTCGTAATCGAGTCCATAGCCTACGATGAATGCTTCGGGTAGTGTCATGCCTACGTATTTTACATTCAGCCCCGGTACCTTGCACTTCTCTGGCTTGTATGAGAGTGCACATATCTCTACAGAAGCAGGTTCGTACTCGTTTAGTCTGCTGAGCAGGTATTTCATGCTATACCCCGTTTCGACAATGTCTTCGATAATGATGATGTGACGACCGTTGATATTCTCGCAGACAGGTAATTGCTCTACGATCTTTCCTGTAGAATTTGTACCATCGTAACTCGTGAATTTGGTGAACGCAAACTGACAAGGGAAGGTCATGTGGCGAAGCAAATCGGATGCGAATACGAATGCTCCGCTGAGCACAACGACAAAGAGAGGATTCTTGTCTGCATAATCTTCCTTGATTTGTAAGGCAATCTTATCTACAGATTTCAGTATCTCTGACTCTTTGATTGTAAGCTCAAAAGTCTTGTCTTTTATCGTTATACGCTCCATGTAGCATCGAATTTTGATTTTTTCAATGCAAAATTAATAAAAAACTTTGAATAATTGTTATTTTTTCATAGAAATTTATTACCTTTGCATTGATTTTACAACAAAAGTCAGCATTTTCATAGGATATGAAGATATTTACTAGTGCTCAGATTAGTGAGCTTGACACCTACACGATAGAGAATGAACCTATCAGTTCCATAAACTTGATGGAGAGGGCCGCTGAGGCTCTCGCCAAGGAGATTGTGTCTCGTTGGGACAGTCCTACGCCGATAACCATATTTGCAGGTCATGGCAATAATGGCGGTGATGCGCTTGCTGTGGCAAGGTTGATGGCTGATAAGGGATATAAGGTTAACGCTTATCTCTTTAATGTGAAAAGTAAGATCTCACAGGACTGCGAGGTTAATCGTGACAGGTTGAAAGCTAAGTATCCAGATGCTTTGCATGAAATCACAAAGGATTTCGATCCTCCAAGGTTGTCTGCAGAGGATGTCGTAATTGATGGCCTCTTCGGGTCAGGTTTGAATAAGCCTCTTACAGGTGGTTTTGCCGCACTCGTAAAGTATATCAACGCTTCTGGAGCAAAAATAGTAAGTATAGACATCCCTTCGGGACTTATGCCTGAAGATAATACTTCAAATGTACGTGCAAATATTATAAATGCTGATCTGACATTGACCCTTGGCGCAAAGAAACTCTGTATGATGTTTGCTGATAATAGCAGGCATATCGGTGAACTCAAGGTGCTGGATATTAATCTTAGTAAGGAGTATATTGCAAATACAGAAGCTACATATTCAGTTATTGATGAGAAGACAGTGGTGGATATGCTCAAACCTCGTGGGAAGTTTGCTCATAAGGGACAGATGGGGCATGCTCTCCTCGTAGCAGGTTGTCAGGGCATGGCTGGTGCGGCAACGCTTGCAGCAAGGGCTTGTCTGCGTTCTGGAGTGGGAAAAGTGACTGTTCATACTCCTCGTTGCAATAATGAGATTATACAGATTAGCGTGCCAGAGGCTATCCTACATCTGGATAAGGAGGAAACTTATATCTGTCAGGCGTCAGATAGTAATGATTATGATGCTATGGGTATCGGACCTGGTATAGGTGTGGCAGAGAATACAGCAATAGCGTTGATGACTATTATAAGAGGTGCAAAGAAACCTTGCGTTATTGATGCAGATGCTTTGAATATACTTTCTACACATAGGGCTTGGCTTCAGCAAATACCTGAAGGTGTGATATTTACTCCACATCCAAAGGAAATGGATCGGTTGGCTGATTCGGAACCTACAGATGATGGCGATAGATTGCAAAAGGCCATCTCGCTTGCAGTACGTACTCAGGGCTATGTACTTCTGAAAGGTCATTACTCTGCTCTCTGTATGCCTGATGGTAAGGTGCTTTTCAATAGTACAGGGAATAGCGGAATGGCTACCGCTGGCGCAGGTGATGTGCTTACAGGTATCATTACAGGTTTGTTGGCTCGTGGATATAATCAAAAAGAGGCTGCAAGCCTTGGTATGTATCTGCATGGATTAGCAGGAGATATGGCTGCCCATGATTTAGGTAAAGAGTCATTGATAGCATCTGATATTATTAACTATATACCAAAAGCTTTTAAAAGACTTAATCAGTAGGGATATAAAGATTATTACGCCTGAGAAATGAAGAAAATATTGTTGATACTTTGTTTGCTCATCTCCATCCAGTGCATTTATGCGCAGGATGCTGCGGCGTATTATCTGCCAAAGACGAAGTTTAAGTTCGTGCTGACGGTTGAAAGGAAATTATATAGACCTGGAGATTATGCAGCTTATGCTGCAAAGTATCTTAAAATCAATAATATAAATCCGAAAGGGTATGATAATCAGAGAATCCTTAATATGAGGATAGAACAGGTCGGGGTTCCTGATGAAAGCAGAATGTTCCATTCTAAGAATGTTGGAAAACTTACACTTAGCGATGACGGATGCCTTCTAGCGGTCAATGCTGTTCCTCCACCAACTCCTAAGGGTAAGGTGTATAGAGAGACGGATGTAGAGAAACTCTATAAGGATGGATTGCCTTTTACGGCTGAGATGCAACAGGCTGCATCCAAAGCTAAGGTCGCTCAACTTATAGCTAATGAGATCTACGATATTCGACAGACCAAAGATGATCTGGTAAAGGTCAGAACTGACAAGGCGACTCTTGATTCACTTGATCTCAGAACTGTTCTCGAAAGATTGGATGGGTTGGAAAACTCGTATAGGAAGTACTTTGAAGGGGTAAGTGTTGTAGATACTCTGGAGCAAGTGTATGAGGTGATTCCTGATAATGAAATAACAAATCAACAGTTGTTTTCGTTTAATGGCGTACCTTACTACATAACAATCACGAATACTCACCAGTCGGCAAAGCATTTAGACCAGCCAGAGCAAAAGGCAAAAGATGAGACTGGTATATGGACTAATGTCCCTGGTATTGCACATATAAGTATATTTCAGAATGAACAGTTGTGGACAGAATATAATTTCTATGTTGCGCAGTTTGGTAGTATACAGAATATAGGTTCTACCATAATAAGCAAGAAGTTACGAACAAAACTTATTCTACATCCAGCTACTGGAGGAATTAAAAATATAGAAATGACAGAAAATTGAGCAAAATGATATATGTTAAGAAAAATTAATATGAAAGAAAAATATAGCTTGAGTTAGGAATTATGTTAAAAAAATATAGTAACTTTGCAGAATAATTCTAAATCTGTTTCCCATTTATAGGAATGAAAGAGACAAACAACATAAAATCGAAGGCAATCTTGCGCCGATTCACAGTGGCGCTTATGTTGCTGTTGTCGGTCGGGGCTAAAGCTCAGATTATGGACAACGGCCACCATGTTGACACACTGTCATTTGCTGAGCGACTGACTATTCGCACAAATGCGGTGGATTGGGTATTGGCGGTTCCGAATATCGGAATTGAATTCGATATCTTCCCACAGAACTATAACCAATGGTCTGTGGGTGTGAATTTGAGATATCGACCATCAGTATCAAGTACTAATGTGTTCCCTGCAATCTTTGACATCTTTGAGGTCTCTCTCGAAGGTCGTCAGTATTGGCGTGAGCGTCAGGCTACACCTACAGGTTACCTGCGTCCTCACCTCATGTGGTATGATAAGATATTGTCATGCCGTAACATGATGCCAAGTCATCCTAAGTGGATCTTCTATCGAGGTGGATATGTTGCTTATACAAAGTATTCTTACTTCCTTGATAGAATCTTGTCCGGACGTCAGGGTACAGCTTATCAGGCTGGCTTTACTTGGGGTTTTACAACTCCTTTGTATAACTTTACAAATGGTAACTCTCTGTCACTTGAGTGTGGCGTGAGCGTTGGTGCTGCTTATACCAAGGAAAGTAAGTATAGATATGATAAGCGTAATAACATTTATTATTACACTCAGCCTGAGGAGGAACGTGATAAGGGACAGTTCTGTAAGTATCCAGTCCTGAAGGATTTGCACGTTGCTCTTGCTTATCATTTCGGAGATTATCCAATACAGAAGAAGTACCGTTGGCGTTATGACGCTGACTTGGCTTATCGTGACATTATTGATTCATTGTACTTGGATTCAGAGTCAAAGGCTCTTACTAAGTATATCAATGACTCTATATATGATGTAGTGTATGCTGACTTCCGCCATGTATATGATTCGGTTCTCGTGATCTATCAGAAAGAAGATGAGGAAGAGGCTTTGGCACGTACAGCACAGAAGAAACTTGAATTGAAGGCTCAGCTTGATTCTCTTGAAGCTGGTAAGCCAAAGAAAATGACTAAGGAAGAAAGAAAGGCTGCTAAGGCTGCTAAGAAGGCTGAAGAGGATTCTCTGATTGCTATTGAACTTGAAAGAGCAAAGAAGGCAGCTGAGAATGGCGCAGCTACTACAGAAGGTGGCGACGCAGAAGCTACAGATCAGCAGAATGCAGAAACAGTTGAGCAGAGCAATGCTGCAGCAACTGACCAGCAGGCAGAGGAACAGCAGTCATCTGAAAGTGTAGAACAGACTCCTGCAGAGGCTACGGATCAGCAGAATGCAGAGGCAACTAATGAAGAAGAAAATAGAGAGGAGGACGACAATGAAGATTAATAAAATAAGTTCGATTAATGTAATCGCAGCTTCTTTGATTGCTGCATTCTCATTCTCTTCATGCGTAGAGGAAAATATTGTTGATCGTGAGGAGGCTTTGAATAGCACTACTATTTCTTTCGATCTTAGTGGATTTGCTGCTCAGTCAAATGATCAGGAATATAATGTCTATACGCGTAAACTTTATGCAGGTAACTACTCATTATTATATAATGTGGCTACAAAGAATGCTGTCGTACTCTCACCTTCTTCATTGATTAGTGAGGAACCTCAGACAGAATTTCATTTTGGTCTTGGTGAGTTCAAAAGCGTAGCAGTAACTCATAGTCATCCTGCATTTCAGATCACAAAATTTAGGAATGCTATTTACGATCCAAGTTACGAAAAGCTTTCTGCTGCAAATCTTCAGTATAATGTTTATACTCGTGGCAGTAGCAAACTTGAAAGACCTGCTGATGGATTCGTTGATGTAAACGAATACCTTCTTTCGGATAGTGTTACAAAATCCGGTTTCGTAATACATAGTACAAAACCTGTGCTGGAGGGTATCTCTGATAATGTGACATTAGAGCCAAATGATAAGGCTGTAGTTAAGTTTGAACCTATGATGCTGACTTCTGATGTCAATGTCCAGATTCAATTTACGAAACAGTCTGTTGAAGGCAATAAGTTTGTCATTGACTCTGTATATTGTGTTCTCGCTGGTGTACCTGCTTCAAAGAATGCACTTCATCATACATTGAATACAGAAGATACTCATAAAATTATATTCAAGGCAGGGATGAATTCTGCTGATAATATCGATAATCTTGAGTCAACAATTACTCTTAACAAGCATCTCCATGTTCTTGGTCTTATTAATAAGACAGACAAGTCAGCAACGACAGGTCCTGGTTACATGCAGATGATATTCTATACACGAGATGCAAACGGAAATAAGAAGGTCGTTAATGCTCTCTGTAACATAACTTCTGCAATAAGGGATGCAAAACTCTTGATTAAGACAGAGAATGGATATGTTACCAACTGGGGTAGTCAGAGCTTGAATATTGTTGTTGGTACTCCTCTTAGAGGCGGTAATGTTCAGACTGCAAAGAATAAGAGTAAAACTCCAATCAAACTGTAAGTATTAAGTAGAACGTACAATTCATAGACGAGAATATAAAGAAATGAAAAAATTTCTGCTAATAATCGCCATGGTGGCAATGATTGCCACTAAAGGAATGGCACAGATTGTATCCGTGAATACTAACGTACTTATGGATGCAGCTATGGCTCCGTCATTTGGTTTTGAACTTGCACTTACCAAGAAATCTACATTCGCTCTTGATGGTTTCTTTAGTACTAATATGGTTACTAAGCATGTAAAGGTTCTTGCACTTCAGCCGGAATGGAAGTATTATTTCTCTGGCCGTCCAATGTATAGACATTACATCGGTATCGGTGCAATTGGAACAAGACATAAGATGCGTATTCGATCAAGATGGTATGATGGTCACATGCTTGGTGCAGGTTTGACTTTCGGTTATGCAATGCCTATTACCGACCGATTCTTTATCGATTTCCATTCCAGCCTTGGTTTCCTGGTACGTGAGGATCGCACTTGGTTGAATAAGGATAACTATCCTGCATATCATACTGATGAGAATGGTATGGTTTATACTAATTCTCACGGTACATCACTATCTCCTATCAAGGTAGGTATAAATATGTCATATATTTTAAAGTAAACAAACTAGTACTAAACCAAAATAATATATAAGGATGAAGCGCAGCTTAACATACATTATTATATATGCCTTCCTGATGCTCCTTGGTACTTCGGTTGCTAAGGCGCAAGGTGAAGCTATGGATGCTAATGTGCATACTAGTTTCGAAACCTCAGGTAATAAGACCTATAGAACAGTACAGTTCGCCTTGTTTAAAACTGCTAACAAGGCTACAACTGTCATGAAGGCTCTCGAAGAAGCTATAGTTCTTCAGCGTGGTGATGATGGAAACCTTGTTCTTGATGCCTGGGACAATGCTCTCGCTAAGCAGAAGGTTAAGTTCAAGAACTCTAAGGGTAATGGTGACATTAAGGTACATGCATATCCTGATATGGCTATCCTTATTTCAACTTATGACCCTGAGGATGAACTCACCATTGAGGATGCTCGTTTTTATGTTGTTACTCTCGTTGATGGTAAGACTGAGTACGAGCATGTATTTAAGAGCACCATGGATAAAGGTTCCCAGAAGATTGAGAACGTCGATGTCTATGGACAGAATCGTGATACAATTTCTATCACAGCTGCTCCTGCTATCGATGATGGTAAGAATATGTACTTCAAGATACATATTGATCTTCCAAAGGAATACTCAAGCAGTAATTCACGTCTGACAGTGCAGCCTACATCTGTTGATTGCCAGACCGAGGATACTATTGACTATATCCAGGGTATTGTCATGGAGGGTTCTCGTTATCATCGCGTACAGAATAGGTCGATGCGATTCAACTACATGAAGAATGATAATGTTGCTTTCGCATACAGTCCTCATGAGTTGTATGATGATGAGAAGATTTTCCTCGATACTACTCTTGTATATGTAAAGCCAAACAGAAAGAAGACATATAAGATTCCTTATGAGGTAGTTCTTTCAAACTTTACTCAGGAATACTTCAGAATGTCTGCTGCAACAGGCTCTTGTAACGGCAAGAACATTTTCAAATTCCTTGATTTAGGTGTTGCATCTGCTGATATGGATGTGGATGAATTCCAGATTACTGCTGAGAGTAACTTTGACACTAAGAATCAGGATCTGCGTCTTAAGTTCCTTGTTGGTAAGGCTGAGTTGACAAATGATTCAACTAACCAGGTACAGCTTAATGACCTTTATAGTGAGCTTCGTTCATACGGTGATCAGTTGATGGAGGTACGAGTTGAAGCTACGGCTTCTCCTGATGGTGGTCTTGAGTCTAACAGAAAGCTGGCTGCTGAACGTACTAAGGTTGCGGCCCAGATGGTTCGTCATAATCTCGGTAAGGTTGACATCGCATTCCATACTGCAGTACCTAAGGTTTATACTTGGAACGACGTAGCTCGTGAAGTTGAAGCTGACGGTTATCCTGGTCAGGCAGAGAAGATTAGAGGTTATACAGGAGCCAACGGTTATGGTGGTGATGCACAAATCGCAACTATCGAAGGTTATGAGACTGTGATTCTTCCAGTTCTCGAGAGACTCCGTATGATGCGTGTTACTTATCGTTATGAACGTGAGCACGTTATGGATGCAGCAGAAGCTTTGGCTGCATACTATGAAAGAAAAGCGGATCTTATAAAAGGTAAAGGAAAAGACTTCTCTGATGGTGACTATTACAACCTCTTTACTGTAATTAAGGATTCAGCAGAGCAGGATACTCTGACCATGATTGCTTATAATCACGTTATACGTAGTTCTGGTTATGAACAGGTTAAGTTCTCTATGTATGTAGCTAACCGAATGGCTATGCTTAATAGTAGATTGGGTAAGCCAGATCCAAAGGTTCTTGCTCCATTTATTAACAGCCGTTTGCGTGCAAAGACTACACGTGAAAGAGGCGAGAAGGCTCAGAAGAACCGTCGTGAAGTTCTTATAAACCAGATTATTACGTACTTCCAGTTGGAAGAGCGTGACAGTGCGCTAAGTTATAGTAATTATTGGTTCGCCAATGATGATGACCCTAAGGTTGAGAGACTTAAGAAGTATATAACCTTTAAGGAGGGATTTGTAAAATATGCGACACACCAGTTGTCTCCTAAAGAGGAGAAGGAAGTTCTTGATGCAATGAACTTCGTAATTGCTTGTGCGCCAGATAATAAAGCTGTGATATTCACTGAGGCTCGTGACATATTGAATGTTCCAAATTCAGAGGCTCAGAAACTTGTTGCAGCCATGAAGGATGATAATCCTAAGAAATGGTATCTCCGCGGTATTCTTGAAGCTGATCTTGAAGAGCAGCATCTTGGAGAGGCGAAGAAGAAAGATTATATCCCTTCGTATCTTGCATTCTTTAATCGTAGTTTTGAAATGGAACCTACCTTTAAGAGATTATATTTCAATGAAGGTCAGATCAGTGATAAGCTGCGTGAGAAATTTAAGTATGACAAGAAACAGAAGCCACGTTATCGAGAAATGTTCGACGATCTCGTAACTCTCACAGGTACTGAGAGTTCTAAGCCAACTGATGAAGTTGAGATTAGTGGTGAAGATGAAGAAGAAGAAACCGTAGAATCAACAGATAATGAAGAAGAGACAAGTAATACCGGTAATACTGACAGCACTGCTGCTGACACTGCAGAGTAACTGTAGTCTATCTTATGCTGCGCCTGCGCCACGTCCAATTGATGATGCAACGCTGGATCTGATAGACCCATTGGATACACTGGATGAGGTTGACTTGCAGGCTATGCGTGACACCATAAAGATGTCACGTAAGAATCTTGCGCGCGGCACAAATGCAGTTAATACACTGGACTACACCGTTCATGACGTTTACAAACCAAAAGGTGATGTATTTGTTCCTGGATTCATGGAGAACATGTATGTTGCAGCAAACTTTGGTTTCGAACAGATTTTGCCACAGGTAGATAATGGAGGTAAGGTTGCTATGATGCAGCTTACTGGCCAGATTGGCACCAAGTTAGACGTACTTAATGGTATTCGTCTTGGTCTTGGTGGCGGTTGGGGCTATCATTTCGATGAGGGTACACGTATTCTTCGTGGAACAGCAAAATTTGATTGGCTTCATAGTCTAAGTAACCACTTCAATGGATATTTCACCGATAGAACCCTTGAGCTTTCTACAGTTCTTGGATTTGGTGGACATTATTCATTCCTTCGTGGTAACTCTGGTCGTAAGTTCGCTCCAGAACTTCATGCAGGTCTTCAGTTTAAGATCTACACAGGTCCTCATGGATTTATTAATATCGAGCCATACGTTGGTATTGGTGGTCCTTATATGGATAGAGCATATCTCAAGAACTGGCGTGGATTTGATCTGTTCTGGGGTGTTACTGGTGCTTACGAGTTTACTCTTACGGATCATCTTACTAAGGCACAGCGTATGCGTTATCTGCTTCATCGTTTGGAGAAACACCCAGGCGAGGAGTATGATAAGAGTGATTATTGGAGAAAGCCTTGGTTCTTTGAGGCTTCCGCTGGTTTGGCATTCTCTGCTGCTGATAAGTTGAGTTTCGCTTCTACCATTGGTCACACTACTACTCTGAGTGCGGGTAAGTGGATATCACCTGTTATGGGTTTCCGTTTTAGTGCATTCACTCGTATTGCTCAGCGTGATGAGATGGAGGTTGATGAGCCATGGACTTTTGGTCCAGCTACTTTGCGTCACAATACTCATTATATGGGTGGTCGCGTAGAAGCATTGCTTAACCCTCTTGGTTTCTTTGATTCTTTCGGTTGGGATGAGCAGTTTGGCTTGTTTATATCTGCTGGTGGATCTCTTGGTACTATTACTAAGTATCAGGATACATTCAATGAAAAGTATCGTACAGGTAGTGAGGCATATACCTTTGCTCTTCATGGTTATGCTAGAATCACTAATGACGTTCAGTTGTTTATAGAGCCTCGTTACGAACATAATGTTTATACAGAGGCCAAGCAGTTCCATGCAATGAATAATATGACTGTCAGCATGGGTCTCACTATGATGATGCGTAGCGGCAAGTATCGCTTCCGCAATGAGATGGATGCTATCCAGGAATATACTTATAAAAAGGAACTTGGTTTCCGTATTGGTATGGCTGCTGGTGCTGCAATGCTGTCACATCGTTATAAGGATTATGCTGGCGGAGCATTTGAGTACAACCTTCAGACTTGGGGTGACTACATATTCAACAGACTTCATGGTGTGCGTGTAAACGTCGATCTCATGAAGACAAGCCATCAAGAAGATTGGACTGGTATCGTAACCAGAAACCTTCTTTTCGGTTCGTTGGATTATCAGTTGAATATAACCAACCTATGCTCAGGACGTCTTCAAGATAGAAAGTTCAACATAGAGGCTTATCTTGGTCCTGCCATGATGTACTGTTTGTCTCTTGATACAGAGTACGGTAATCCTACTGATGATAAGAAGTATCACTTTGGTGTGAATGGTGGTTTCAAGCTTTCTTTCCCACTTGGAAAGACAGGTCTTAGTCTTTACTTCAATCCACAGGTTTACTTCATCAACCTTGGTAATGATGATGACCTCTTAGGAGCAAATACTATTGCGGTTTATAAGAAGAATCACCTCTTCCAGTCAATCAACATAGGTCTTCAGTATAAGGTTGGTAGTCTGCATCGTGATCGTGAGTTCCTTAAGAATTTGCATGCTAAGCAGGATAAGAGTTGGAAGTCTCGTCAGATCAAGGCTATGGCTAAGTATCAGGAGAAATATGCTAAGAAGATTGCTAAGAGACACAGAAAATAAAGTTATTGAATGTGGTTGGTCATAACGACCACCACATCAATTACTAAATTATAAATCATCAATTTATAAGTAAAGATGAAGGTAACTAGACTATATATTTTCGCTATAGCTCTGATGAGTTTTCTTTGTTCACTTCCAGTGTTAGCACAAAAGAATGCTCGTGCAGTGCAGACCGCCATGGCTGAAGTTATTCACAAGCATTCAACCAGGGCAGATACTGTTGCCATAGAGATTTCTCAGAAGTTCAGTAAGGATGCTGCTATGCAGACAGCTCTTGCTCGTGCATATTTCCGTAACAATGAAAGAGAAAAGACCAGAACTTATCTGAAGAAAGCCCTGGCTATTGATGATAAGTATTCGCCTGCATATATCCTTACCGGTGAGATGTATGGTGAATGGGATGTTGATTCAGCATGTCTTTGGTATGACAAGGCTATAGAGGCAGATTCTCTCAATACGGAGGCTTATGTAAAGTATGCTAATGTAATGGCTCGTAATGATATGGACAAAGCCATTGCGAAGCTTGAAGCCCTTCGTATGATTGTACCTTCTTATCCTGTCGATGTCGAGATTGCGAAGATATACACAAAGAAGGGTAATGATGCTGAGGCAGCAAAGGCTTTGGCAAATGTAGATCCTACAACACTTGATATGAACCAGCTCATCAGTTATGTCCAGAACTGTTTCTGGAGTAATGATGATGCTCGTTGTATGGAACTTTGTAACGTAGGTATGGATCGTTTCCCTGCCAACAAGGGTTTCAATCGTGTATTCTCTTGGTGTGCTGCACGTACCGGCAATTACAAGAGTGGTCTTGAGAATTGTAAGATATGGTTTGAGGCAACAGCCAAGGACTCTCTTAACTCTATTGATTACTATAGCCTTGGTACTTGTTATCTTGGTATGGGTAATGAGGATGAGGCATTTACGACATGGGCTGAGATCAATAATGTTGATGACTACTTTGCGCGTCAGATGGACGGTCAGATTGTCAATGCTGTTAATGCAAAAGTAAGTTCTCTTAAGGAAAAGGGAATGTTTGATGATGCAGCGAAGCTCTATCGTAAGTTTGATAATGCATATCCTAGCAAGAATGACCCAGCTTATCGTCTCTATACACTTTCTGAAATCTACAAGGAGGAGCAGAAGGATCTCGAAGGCGAATTTAAGAAGCCAGTTCTTGAGAAGATGTTCGCTGTATATGATGAACTCGAGCAGAAGTATCCAGATTGGTCAAATCTGCATTATGTTCTCTATACACATGCTCGTTACACCTACGCTTATCTTGACCCGCAGAATACACAGTGTCTTGCAGAGCCACATTACAGAAAGCTCTATGATTACATCGGCATGAAGGAAGATCCTTCTGATCAGATGAAGAACATGCAGGTCGAGGCTTGTCAGTATCTTGCATCTATTTCTTACTTTACTCGTCACGATCTTAAGACAGCTCGTGTATGGTGGAATAAGATTCTTGAGATTGATCCTGAGAATGAGATGGCTGCAAAGGCATTGGCTACTATCAAGAAGTAATTTTTGCAACGACTAATAATACACATAAAGAGAATTAGAGTATTCATTTTGGATTCTCTAATTCTCTTTTTGTTTATGTAAATAAACCCTTATCAGTTACGGTATGAAAGATAAAACCTCCGTTATAGCTTCCATTGATTGGATTACTATCATCATATACATTTGTCTGCTTTCGTTTGGTTGGATTAGTGTATGTGGTGCCAGTTATAATTATGGAGACTCTAACATTTTTTCTCTCGATTCCCGTTCTGGTATGCAGATTATTTGGATAGGAACGAGTCTCATCCTAGCTACTTTCTTACTTTTGCTTGATGACAGGGTGTATGATACCTTTGCCTTTGCTATATATGGTTTCATGCTACTTTTGTTATTTGCGACGATATTCAATCCCCATGAGATTAAGGGCTCTCGTTCTTGGCTAGTTTTAGGACCTCTGCGTTTACAACCAGCCGAATTTTCCAAATTCGCCACGGCCTTAGCTGTAGCAAAGTTTATGTCAGTTTATAATTTCTCATTGCGTAACTGGCGTGGTTTGTTTAAGGTCATTGGCATGATAATGCTTCCAATGATGCTCATTGTCATGCAGAAGGAGACCGGTTCTGCACTTGTTTATTCAGCTTTTTTTCTGATGTTGTATCGTGAAGGAATGACAGGCAGTTTTCTTTTTACCGGTCTAGCCATGGTGATATATTTTGTTGTAGGCATTCGTTTCGAGGCTCCGTTATTGTTTGATACACCGACTAGCATAGGCCAGTTTGTCGTTTTGTTCCTCATTCAAGTATTTACGGCATCGTTAATCTATGTATATTGTAAAGCGAAGAAAGAAGCTTTAATCATAGGAGCAGTATGCTTTTTCGTTACTTTGTTAGCGCTTTTGTTCTCTCAGTATGTCATCCATTTCAATGTAGTATGGATTCAGTCCATACTTTTGACAGGTGAGATAATATATATAATCAAGTTATGGTTTGGCAAGCAGCTCAAGGAATATTTGTTCATAGTACTGTTTGCTATAGGTTCCGTGACATTCTTCTTCTCAGCCTCTTATGTCTTGAATAATATTATGGAGCCGCACCAAAGAGTTCGTATTAACGTCTTATTGGGTCTCGAAGAAGACCTTGCAGGTGCGGGTTATAATGTTCATCAGAGTGAGATAGCCATAGGTTCAGGAGGTCTGCGGGGCAAAGGATTTCTAAATGGCACCCAGACTAAGTTGAAGTACGTTCCAGAACAAGATACCGACTTTATCTTCTGTACCGTCGGTGAAGAAGAAGGATTTATAGGAGCTTCAGCTACCCTTCTTCTGTTCCTGGCATTGATATTACGTCTTATATACGTAGCCGAAAGGCAGACACATACCTTTGGCCGAGTCTATGGTTACTGCGTGCTATGTATATTTTTATTTCATGTCTTTATCAATGTCGGCATGGTGTTAGGACTAACCCCTGTGATAGGTATCCCTTTACCCTTCTTCAGTTATGGTGGTTCATCGTTATGGGGTTTCACCTTATTACTGTTTATTTTCCTCCGTATAGATGCCAGTAGGAATCTTGTGAGAGTATAAAACCGTTGGAAAATGATAGTAAACATCATGCATGAGGTATAAAATTTGCCGAAACATTCATTATTATAGCAATAAACTTGCACATATTCAAATAATTCATTACTTTTGTAGGTAATAAATACAATTAGAAGAATGAAACTACATATCTCTTGTCATATAATATCAGCATTACTTGCTTTTGTATCTGTACTGGTATCTTGTAATACTCCTAAGGATATAGCATATTTTCAGGACCGCAAGCCAGGAACCACAGAGAACGTCGTCATACCTAACTCCAAACCATTCAAGGTGCAGCCAGGCGACCGTATCACCATATATGTCAAGTCCCGCAATGAGGACCTCGTCAAGCAGTTTAATATCTCAGGAGATATTCAGAACAATCAGTCTGCAAACAATTCCCAGTCAGGTTATGTGGTCGATGAAAACGGAGAAATTGATTTCCCTGTACTTGGTAAGATAAAGCTTGCTGGAAAGAACAGAGAAGAGATTACCAATTACCTGACCGCAGAACTTCGTTCACGTAACCTTGTTGACGATGCTATTGTCAAAGTAGAATATACAGGCTTGTTTGTTACAGTTCTAGGACAGGGTGGTGGACAGCGAGTCAACATAACCAGAGACAACATGACCTTCTTCGAACTACTCGGTACCATAGGCGATTTGAATATCAATTCCATTCGTACAAATGTCCTCGTCATTCGAGAAGAAAACGGCACGCGTTCCCAGTATGAGATCGACCTCACACGTGCAGAGAATGTATATAACTCCCCGGCATACTATGTTCACCAGAATGACATAGTATATATAGAACCCAACGACAAGGAAAAGCGTAATTCCACAGTTAATGGAAACCTCTTCCAGACCTGGGGCTTCTGGACAGGTCTTACTGGCTTAGGCATGACAGCAGTGTCAATCATCAACCTGTTCAAGTAATTTCCGTAGGGGAATCAATACACTAAGAACAATAATAGGAAAATCCTTTCAACGTTATAATAACCATTCGAGAATACCACACTCTATATGGCAGAAAGAAGCAAACAACAAAAGAACAAGAACAGAGAGGAATCGCACTCTCTTAATATGGTCGATATATTGGGTCTGTGTCTAAGCAACTGGTACTGGTTTGTCATAAGCCTTGCCATCTGCTTCCTGGCAGCATTTGTTTACCTGAAGAAGACCTCGCCTATATTTGTCCGCTCCACCTCTATTGTAGTAAAAGATGATCAAAGCGGTAAAGAACTTGAGAATATCTTTTCCAAATACCGTAATACAAAGTCCACTACCACTACGGCTTTGAACAATGAGATGATCGCCCTTCGTAAGCCAGCCCTTATGGCTAAGGTGGTGCAGCGTTTAAAGATCAACTTTGATTATCAGGTACAGGGAAAGTTGCGTAATACAACTCTCTATGGCAGTAATCTCCCTATAGAAGTCTCAGTTAACGGCCCTGGTTCAGGAACTTATTTCTCGTTTAAGATTCGCATCCATGACAGTAAGAACTTCACGATGCTTCTTAATCGAAAAGAGAAGATAAAAGGACGTTTTGACGAGCAGGTCAAAACCCCATACGGTATGATCAAGGTGCACCGTACCAATAAACGCAATCCTAATCCCAACGATGACCTCACCGTCATCCATTACAGTGTAGCCGATGCTACAAGTATCTTCCTGTCAAAGCTCAGCGTTGTCAACACCAATGATGAGTCAACCGTCATTGACCTTTCCCTTGCCGATGTCGATATAGAGAGAGCCGATGATGTCCTCAATACACTTATCGCCGTGTATAATGAGCAGTGGATAGAAAACCGAAATCAGGTAATTGTCTCTACCAATAAGTTCATCAAGCAGCGACTCATTGCCATTGAGCGTGAACTTGGCGATGTGGAGAACGAACTTACCTCATACATGGTTTCCAACCATACCCTGGACTATACTTCAGAAGGCACAGGATATATGGGACGTTCCATGGCCTACGAAGACCAGTCCATTACCTTTGAGAACGAACTCTCCCTTACCAAGTATTTCCGCGACTTCATAGCCAAGGTAAAGGACAATGCCCAGACGCTGCCACTCAGTGCAGGCATCAACAATCCAGCCCTTGCCGAGCAGGTCAGCCAGTATAACAACCTCGTTATGCAGCGCACCAACCTCGCCGTGGCAACCTCCGAGGCCAATCCTCTGGTCAACGATATAGACAAGAAGATATCAGTCCTGCATCACGGCATCATGGTCACCATAGACAACCATCTCAATACTCTCAAGGCACAGGTACAGATGCTCCATGTCAACGACCAGAAGAACAATGCCAAGATCGATGCCACACCATCCAAGCAGAAACAGTATGTAAACATCGAACGTCGTCGAAAGATCAAGGAGCAACTCTATACCTTTCTCCTCCAGACACGAGAGCAAAACGAGCTCAATCAGGCCTTTGCAGCCTATAACACACGTGTGCTGCAGCCTGCAGGAGGTTCCAACTACCAGTCGTTCCCTGACGAGCGCAAGGTCAAACTCATGGCCTTAGCCATAGGTCTAGGCATTCCATTGGTTCTTATCATACTTCGCGAATTGCTCAACAGTAAGGTCCGCGGACGTAAAGATATAGAGAAACTCGATATACCGTTTGTAGGCGAACTCCCACAGATAGAATTCAAGGACGAGACAAAGACCTCCAAGTTCATTGAATTCATGTATAAGTTTGCTTCCAAGGAAAAGAAGAAGCGGCACAAGAAAGAGAAGAGCAAGGTTATCAACCATACTGTTGTCAAGCAAGGCAGCCGTAATGTCATCAACGAAGCCTTCCGCGTACTTCGTACCAACATAGAGTTCATCATAGGTCAGAATGCGAATACCAAGATCATCATGACCACTTCTGCCAACCCTGGTTCAGGTAAGACCTTCATATCCTATAACCTTGCGCTCTGTATGTCGTTAAAAGGCAAGAAAGTCTGTGCCATCGACCTTGACCTCCGTCGCCGCCAGTTGTCAGGCTATGTAGAGAAACCAGACAAGGGAGTGGCAGACTATATCAACGGCAATTGCACCGAAGACTGGCGCGACCTCCTCGTCAAATCAGATCTCAGTGATACCTTCTGGCTCTTGCCTGTAGGCACACTGCCGCCAAACCCTGCCGAGATACTCTCGTACGATAGTTTCAATAAACTCGTCGCAGAACTCAGGCAAGAGTTTGACTACATCTTCTTCGACTGTCCGCCAGTCGAGATTGTGGCAGATACCTCAATCCTTGCCAAGTATGCCGATATCACACTCTTCGTAGTACGTGTAGGACTCATGGAACTGGACTTCCTGCGCACCATCGAGGAGTATTACACCGAACATAAGTTCAATAATATGGGTATAATCCTCAATGGTACCCTTACGGCAAGTTCTCGCTACGGCTATCGTCGCTACGGCTATCGCTACGGCTACGGCTACGGCTACGGTTATGGAGGCTATGGCTACTATGGAGATGGTTATTCCGATGCTTATGGTGATGGCTATTCACATGGGTATAAGAGTTCATAGTTCATAGTTTATAGTTTTGAGCAGAGTTCAAGTATTTATTCATAATTTATAATTCCTAATTATAGAGCTGTGTGGCCTTTTAGTAAGAAATACTCACTTATTGACACCGACGTCTTCCGCGGCTGGACAGACCGTCACTCCCACATACTGCCAGGTGTTGATGATGGCATCCAGACCATGAATGATTCCATCGCTGTACTGGCCTTCTATGAGCAGCTGGGCGTTTCCGATGTATGGCTCACCCCACACATCATGGAGGATTGCCCTAATACCCCTTCACACCTTCGCCAGCGTTTCGACGAACTGTGTGGCACATATCAGCAGCTCTCCTCGCAATCGGCAGACGATCCGTCACATGCCAAGGTCAATGGTAGTATCCGGCTTCACCTTGCAGCCGAGAATATGCTTGATGTACTCTTCGTGAAACGCCTGGAGGCAGGCAATCTCCTGCCATACGGTGATGATGGCAAGGAACTCCTCGTTGAGACCTCCTACGTTCAGCCACCGCATCGCTTCAAGGAACTCCTGCAGGATATACGCAAGGCAGGCTATCATCCCGTCCTTGCACATCCGGAGCGATACCGCTATATGGACTATGATGATTATGACGAACTCCAGGATCAGGGTGTACGCTTCCAGTTGAATATCACCTCACTGGCAGGAGCATACGGACCTACCGTAAAGTCAAGGGCCGAATATCTGCTGGAATATGGCTATTACAGGTATCAGGGTAGCGATACCCATTCGCTTATGTCTGTACAGAAGGCATTAGCCGAAAAGGCTGTCAAGGAGAAAATAATGCGAATACTGCGACACGAACAGTAAATAACCCTATCTTTTCTTTCTGAAGAACTCCTGCATGATCTCCCTGCATTCATCCTCGCATACACCGCTTGTTACCTCCGTACGAGGGTGCAGCGCCGTAGGAGCAATCTTCCTGTAGCCACGCTTCTCATCAGGTGCACCATATACTATCCTTGGAATCTGTGACCATCCCAGTGCGCCGGCGCACATAGGACATGGCTCCACCGTAACATACAGCGTGCATTCCGACAGGTACTTACCTCCCAGAGCATTTGCAGCAGCAGTGATAGCCTGCATCTCAGCATGCGCCGTGACATCATGCAGCGTCTCCGTAAGGTTATGCGTACGCGCCAGAATGCGTCCTCTGCACGTTATTATTGCCCCGATGGGTACTTCTCCCTCACTGGCAGCCATTGATGCCTCGTAGAGGGCTTTTTTCATGTATTCCGTGTCTTTATTGTCTTCCATATAGATTGTATATATATAAGAAAAGGTCTGAAAGTGTATATGAATACTCTTCCAGACCTTGTAGATTTTTGAATCCTAGGGATGCGAATCTTACTTAGTGATGACGCGCTTCTCCTGGATGCGTGCCTTCTTACCAGTGAGGTTACGGAGATAGTAGAGCTTAGCGCGACGTACCTTACCGTGCTTGTTAACCTCGATAGACTCGATGTTTGGAGACTCGATAGGGAAGATACGCTCTACACCTACAGTGCCAGACATCTTGCGAACTGTGAAACGCTTCTTGTCACCATGACCAGAGATCTTGATAACTACGCCACGATAGAGCTGGATACGCTCCTTTGAACCCTCGATAATTTTGTAAGCGACTGTTACAGTGTCACCAGACTTGAACTCAGGGAACTGCTTGCCGGTTGCAAATGCTTCTTCAGCAACTTTGATTAAATCCATTTTTTTGTTAAATGTTTTGAAATTGTTGTTATCGTTCGAACGCAACATAGCGGGCATTCTCTATTGTGAACCATCCTATGTATTCACACCTCGCCATCGGTTACGTCGGAAAGCGGGTGCAAAGTTACTCATTTTTTCTGAAATGACCAAATAATTATTCTAATTTCTTAACTGTCTGTGTAATAATAATCAAGATAATTGATTAATGTCGTATATCCTAGGAGAAAAAGATATACTGCTAGGACGAGTGTGTGGCATATTAGTAGGTTCTACAAGATTTAGTGTGGGTCGTTTTAGTAAGGAAATGCCATGGCACTTCCATACTAAAAAAAGATCCCCCGATAGCCATTGATAGCTTTCGGGGGATGCATTAGTAACAGGTTGGAATTTATTTGTTCAGATACTTCTTGCCATTGACGATGATTACGCCCTTGTAGTCGTTGCCTACTACCTGACCGGCGAGGTTGTATCTTACGCCATTCTCTATGTCGTCCACCTCGTCATCATCGTCTGCAGATACGTACTGTGCGCCAGTCTCATTAGGGTTCTCCCAGAGTACCGCATACATATTATATTTATTTGCAGTGCCAGGGGTAGGTACGTCAAGAGTATATATCTCCTTGCGTCCATCCTGGTATCTGCCTACCGACTGAGTACCCGAGTGCAGACCGTATTCGAATGTGTCAGAGTAAAGTTCCTCCTTACCGCCTTCATTCATCATGGTAATCTTCACGGCACCCTCTTCGCTGAGCTTGAACTGAGTGTAGAGGTCCTTGCCGGCCGATGTACGCTTAGCACACCATATCACCATGTAGCCCCTTGCAGGTATGACAGTATTCACACCGCTGTTGGCAGGCACCTGATACTTGGTAGGCTTCTCCATATTGTCAGTGATGTAGAGACCAGCGATGTCGATGTCCTCGTTGGTAGTGTTATGGAGCTCCATCCAGTCATCCTTCTTAAAGTTGTCATTGATGAATATAGTGTTGGCAGCGCTCACCTCGTTTATCACGACAGGCGCAGTAGCAGCATCCTTATCCTCATCGTTGAGAGCAGTGTATATAGCCGTGATGCTCTGCTGTCCCGATGCAGGGATGGTGTATTCCTGTTCAGTGCTTACCACCTTGATATTCTCAGGATTGATGTATGATGCAGTGATGCTTCCCTGCCATACTATGTCAGACGAAGAAGCCTGGTTGTTGTGCACCTCTACGGCGATGGTGTTCTTGCCTTCGCGGAATAGTTTCTGGTCCAGTGACATGCTGCCATTGTCAGGGTTGCCGTTAGCGTATGTAGTTGATACGGTGCTAAAGCTTACATTGCCGCTCGGCATGTTGTATCTGCCAGCTTCGCTGCCGTTGACATAGATGATGAATCCGTCGTCAACGCTGTAGTTGAGCTTGAAGTTATTGTAAGCCACGGCATTATTGATATCCATCTCCGTGCGGAAATAGTAGCAGGTCTTGTTGGCGGCGAGGTTATTGGTCTTGTTGTCGCTCTTGCCATATCCCAGTGGTGCCATGCCTTTGCTCCAGCTTGCAGCATCATAGTTCTTGCCATACCACTCCGTATTATCGAGCGACCCCTTGTCATAGTAGTTCCACTGCTGGCTGGCAGGGAGTAGGGTAGTGCTTGATGACGCGCCGGTGCTTGAGCTGTTGCTCCATCCCAGGAATTTGTATCCGGCAGGAGTCTGAGCCTTGACGGTAATATCGCCAAACAGAGTACCGTTGAATCTGCCGGTAGGAATCTCCATGTCGTTGAGCACCAGCTTGGCATCCTCCAGGTTGGAAGATATAGCGACGCTGCGACCAGCAGGCAGTTTCAGGTAGTCACGCAGATGTGAGATCATCTGAGTCTGACGTGAAGCGCTTGCTTTGTTGATAATGTCGTTAGCCGTGTTGGAAGGATTGATGTATCCGCCCCTTGCAGCGTTGGCAGCCACAGCGTTTACTATGGTGCTCACGCGCTCAGGAGTCATCACCGAACCGCCTACGAGGCAGTATGCATCGACGAGTTTCTTCTTGAACGTCTCATTGTTCAGCATATTGAGGAATATGCTTACGAACTTGTTTTCTGACGTCTTCGTCTTACCCTCTATGCTCACACCCTGCGAATAGTCATATCCGTGCAGTGCGTCCGAGGTGTAGTAGCGCTTGCCGGCGAATGTAGTGAACGGAGTGTTTGTGTTGAATGCGAAGTCCAGGTCGAAGAGCACGAAGTGGAACTTGCCTTCCGCACCCTCAGTGATGTCCCTGTATCCCTTGATGTTGTTCTGTGGGAAGTCGGTACCGCCCAGATACATCTGTACAGCCATGTAGTTAGTGTATTCGTCTATATCTACCAGCTGGCATATCTCTTCATAGCTCTCCTGCTGAGCCGCAGTCTTTGAGAGAGTGTACCATCTTTCAAACGACTCGCCCGTGCCTTCCTTCTGCACGTAGCCAGAGTCAGGGTTTATCTCAAACTGCTCCATGAAGTCCGTGTCTATACCATAGTTAGCGTAGCCGTGATGTTTGTTGTTAGGCTCTCTCATATTGAGTACGGCATAGTGCTGACCATTGACAAACACATGTACAGGCTGGTACTCCTGGTAATCTACGTACAGACCGCTTGTAGCCACTATCTGCTGCAGTACGGCATCCTTGATACGGCAACCGTTGTCGTTACCGCCGTTGCGTATCTGCAGCGTCTTATGCTTGGCATAAGGCTTAGCGTCAAAGAACTGGTAAGGGAAGTAATTCATACCGTCATACGCCTTCGTAGCCTTGAGTTTGAAAGAGTGAGGTGTGAATCCACGGCTCCATCCGCCGCAGGCAGAGAGGTCGCACTCCTGTGACAGCACAGCCTTGCCGCCCACCATGTATTCAAAGTTCACCGGACGGTCCCATTCCATGTTAGCATTGTATTTGCTGGTCTGACCGTTGCCAGTGCGTCCGTATTCACTGTAGTTGTATATGCCGTAGTCGCTCTCAAAGAGATTGTTGGCATCAGTAGTGATGGATATGGCATTGAAAGGGTAGTTGCCGTTGTCCTTGATAAACGAGCGGGTCACTACCGCACTTGGAATCATGCCATCCTGGAACAGACGGAATCGGTAGCACTTCGTATCGCTTACGCTAAACGAGCCGTTGGTTGATATCTGCCCGCTCTTCATCGTAGGCGCAGTGCCGTCAGTGGTGTATTTCAGTATCGCACCTTCAGGTATCGTGACATTAAACTTCAGCGTGCCCGTAAACATCTGGCCCTCTACCGATACCACAGGAGCCTCCAGTTGTTTCTTGGCGTATGTGCCATCATTGTTCGACGCACCAGGAGTAGGATCACAGCATGTGCCCCATGTGTCGCCTCCGTCCGTAGTGCGTGCATAGCTCATTCTGCTTGTTGCAGCCGGATATGTAGCCTCTGCAATGATAGTCGTTCCATCAGAGATGATGATCTTTCCGCCCTCGGTATCGAGTTTGTCGTCTATCTGTCGGTAAGACAGAGGAGTCCATACCTCATGATGGTCAAAGTTGAGTATGGCAAATCCCTTAGGCATCGCAGCGCCATAGTCAGGCGTCAGTTTGTTCTTCTTCAGATTCGTCTCATCGTCCGTGACATACAGATTGCCCAGGCTTACAGCATTATCAGTAGGGTTATACACCTCCACCCATGATCCGAAGTTGGTGGAAGGGTCGCGGTAAACGTCAATGTTTGCCGCCATGATCTCGTTGATTACGAGAGCGCCGGCAGTAGGCTTGCTATCCTTTACCGTGATGCTGAGAGACTTTGACACCGAACCGCAAGTGATGCGCAGGTTTGTGGTGCCCAGTCCGACGGCTTTCACCACGCCGTTGGCATCCACCGTAGCCACCTTGCTGTTGCTGGTTGTGTAGATGAAATTCTTGAATGTGGTATTCTCAGGCAGCACCCCGGCATTGATCTGGTAAGTCTCGCCTATCACCATGGTGCGTGCGTCACTCTCCAGAGTCACCGCGGTAGCTTTCACCTCAGTGCCATACCACTCCAGTTTGAAGTCATCCACACATACCCAGTCCTGGTTGATGGTAGAGTACTTGGAGACGCCTATGGTGATGGTGCCGTCGCTGCCCACCTGTCCCTCTACCGAGTTGTTGTAGTATCCGGCCGTAAACCAGTAGTACGCAGCCTCCATATTGTTAGGTATGTAGTATTCATACTCAGTCCACCAGCCATTGCTGGTCTGCTTGCCCACACCGCTGGCGCTGCCGCCCAGGCTGCTTGATGTCTTGCCCGAGCTCGCCAGTACTATCGGAGTGGTGTAGCTGCTCACGGACGACATGATGTACAGTTGCGCGTGCTGGCTGCTCCTGTAGTTGCCCGACGAATACAGCGTGTAGTCGTTAGCCGAGGTGCCAGCGCGGTAAAAGCCCTTGCATGACAGTCTCACCTTTCCGGCAGGCAGTCCTGTGATGGTCTGGTAGGTGTTAAACGTGCGGTTGAAGTGTTCCGCATTCTCATGGGCACCATTGGCTCCCCATGTGTCTCCTTCCCATCCGTTGTATTTATTACCGACGAATGTAGGGTTCTGGACGAACATCTGTGTGATGTCTTTCCATGATTGAGCTTTAGCTGCACCTACGGCAACCAATGCTACGATTGCTAAAAGTATTCTTTTCATGTGTTTAGGATATTTCTCTTTTTAATTGTTCAGTATCAGAAGATTCGGGTGCAAAGTTACAAAAAAAAACTGAAATAACCAAAAAGGGTAGCCGTTTCACAACGCCTACCCTTCAAAATTATCAAAAAGTGCAAAGATATAAATTGTTTGTCATCTCATGAAACATCTCGCCAAGAGCACATGCGTACAGTGCCCCCGACATTATGTCCCTCTCTTTACTCAGTCTTATTTCTTCAATTTATGTATTTTTTATCTTTGCAGTAAGACGGATGGATAGGTGTTTCCTGACCTTATCATCCATGCTTATATTATCTTCACTTTTTCGGGGTGCAAAATTACACATTATTTTTCAAATGGCAAAGGTCGAAACGTTAAAATTGTTGCATATTACCCCAAAAAATAACATAGAACAATTATTCCGTGTTTTCGACCTTGAAAAAACAAGTGCAGAGAAGGGCTGTCCGTGAGGGCTGTTATCAAATGTTGATGCAATAAATAGTAATGAGCATCCACACAAAATCTTGTAGAACCATTTTTCTTTAGGCTATGTTGTATAATTTGACTGATTTTCGCGAAAATGTTAAAGTGCCCCTTTTACAGTGTTAAAGTGCCCCTTTTGCAGTGTTAAAGGGGCACTTTAACTTTGCAAAAAGGGCCCTTTTGCAATTCTGGCGACACTCCGAAACGAAGCACGGGTAGAGCTTGGCGCCCTACCCGTGGAATAGTACATTAACTAGTGTACACTAATGATATGAAGGTTGATGCTTATTCCGCATTAATGAAACCCTTGATGACATCCAGCGAACTGGCATCGCCACCCTGCTTGATAGAATCATCGCCACCGGAGATGTTGCCAGAGGTGGCAATCACATTGCATGGCTGAAATCTCATTACCTTTACTGTGGCTTCCTTGAATATTTTCTTTTCCATAATTGTATCTTTTGTTTTTGGTGAGTCCTCCCCCTCCCTCACAGAGAGGGCAGGGGTGGGTATCCTTATTACTTAATAATGATCTTCTTAGTCACACCGTTGCCGTACTTTACGATGTTGACGCCCTGCTGGAGGCTATCCAGCTTGCGGCCGTTCATGTCGTAGTACTCGGCAGTGCCAGAGGTGATGGCATTGAGTGCTGCAGCGCCGGTAGCATCCTCGTCAGCCACGCTGATAGCGAGCGACTGCGACAGTGGAGCAGCACCAGTGCTCTTGAGGTAAGCACGGAATGGGTTGACCTTAACCTGTGCACCATCGTTGGCAGCGCTGGCAATGCCAGCATTCCAGAACATGTTGTTGGCTATGAAGTAGTCGGCAGGCGAGATCACCTTTGCCTCGTATGTGCCAGTAAGCTGGAGACCGTCGGCAGCAGAGCCTTCTGCAGCCTGAACGGTAACGGCTGGAGTGCTGGCGGTGAGTGTGAGCTCAGAGCCGCTCTTCACGCGAACTATCATTGGTGTGCCGGCCACAACGTTGGTACCGTCCTCTACCTTTGCGAGGGTGATCTCATCGCTGGTAGCGCTTGCGAGGGTATAGAACTCATATCCCTTTGCGTCATCCGTTGTGAATGCGAAAGGCACCACGATGGTTCCCCACTGGTTCTTGATGCCTGTGCGAGTGTAGGTAGCGCTGTTTGCTGTGAAGTCAACAGGCGACATGAAGCCATTAGCATCTGCGAGATTAATATCCTCGCTTGTAGAGTAGCTGCCCTCACCGTCCTTTGTCAGCTTAAGGTGATTGCCTTCGCCGTTGAAGTCCTTGATGATATGGTCATCAGAGTGTGCGCCACATCCGTTGTCGCAAGCGTAGGCATAGAGGCCATGCTCGTCAGGCTCATCGGTCAGCGTCTTGCTGGTGAAGCTGTGAGCCATAGGCAGGACGGTGATGTCGTACTCACTGATAGGAGTAATCAGTTGTTCTTCTATTTCTTCATTCGTACTGGTTTTGTAGTAAGCATAACCTTCAGCAAGGGCAGATTTGCCAACGGTCGAGATTGCAGCTTCACCCTCCAGCGAAACAAAGCGACCGCCATCAATAGTGACATTAATAATTTCTTGATTATGTTGATTTGCATAAAGGGCAAGTTCACTCTTAGAACAGAATGTTCCTGCATGGATGACGAGCGCACCTTGATCAACCCACACCACTGCTGAAGACACACTACCGCCACCATTGGTGGTATTCTCAATCACACCTTTCTTGTCCGCAGTGTTATCAGTGATGGTTAGGTTGCCACCTGCCAGATACACAATGCGGATGCCATTACCACTGATTTTCTTGCCATTAAGGTCAAGGGTTATATTGCCGCCATCGAAGAAGAGTTCTTTATCTTTAGGTAGTGTAACATCGGTTAGGAGGGTAACTGTTGCCGAGGGTGCATCGAGCGCAACGGGGAAGGCTTCTTCGAAGTCAATAAACTGATGCGTATCACTACCGATGGTGACGGCAACTGCCATAGGCTTTTCACATCGCGTGCAGACACCATCAACGACATTATGACCTAATGCAGATGATTCTGGGTCGGGTGTGAACTCGGTAAACGAACAGATATTACACTTATAGCTTGTTCCTGCAGGTTGTGTACAAGTAGCGTCCGAATGACCAAGATCTTCCGTGTCAGAGTGGTCACATCTTTTATAGCACTCGGCACATACACCATCCCTCCACTCGTGATTATGCTTACGAATTACTAAGGTGTATCCGGGTATGGCATTATCAGAGTATTGCTTGACACCCAGCGTCACAATGCTGCCGGCTGACATTTCGTATCTGAGCATGAAATTATTTCCGTCGCCACTATCGTCATCTTGATCTATGATTGTTTCTCCATCGGTTGAAAGAATTGCCCCGTACGTGTCTTCATCTCCTGTTGTCTCAAAGAAGTAGGTGGCATCTTGAGGAGCTATGAAATAGAAAATGGTATAACCTTTTTCTATATCAATTGTATTACTGCCCAAAGAGAGTAATGGGAGTTTTTGGTCACAAGTGGTACACTTACCTTCTGAGTCATAGCTGTGGTCTGACATAGGCAACTCATAGCTGTCGATAGGATTGCCGTCCATGTCAAAGATAGCCAGACACACGGCACATTCCTTATATGCTATATTGCCAACTTGGGTACAGCTAGGATCCTGGGCAGCATGGGTGTGCTCGTCATCAAAATAGTGGATAACAGAGGTTGCAATCTCTTGTCCGTCAGCATCAAGACATGATCCACAAATGTCACACGTCTTGTAGGCCACGTTACCATGAGCCTCAGCGGTTGCCTCCGTGGCGGGATGCTCGGTGAAGGTGCCCTTGTGATTGCAAGCAAAGAAAGTGAAATGAATCTCTGCCATCTGCTGCAACGAATTTTCCGGCACTTCATCTACGACTATCTTGTAGTACTGGTACTGCGGGCTTGCAAGATTGCTGAATGAATAATTCGAGCCATAACTATACCCAGAGTGTTTATCTACTTCCTTCCAAGCAGTTGATACTGCTGTTGCCTGGGAGTCGCTGTCGAAATTAGCGCCATAGATAGTCCATGTCGCCCATGCGCGACCTGTATAATCATGAGTGTCATTACCATGCACCATGTTATAGCCTGTAAGCTTAGCAGGAACATTGGTCTTGAAGATGATGTATGGCTTATTGGCAGCATTCCAGTAAGAGCACCACTTGGTAGCATCATCGCCATCGATGAGACTTGCTGCACCTTCACCGAAACCGATTCCCGATGTGCCAGACAGGTAGGTCATAATAATAGGACCCTGTGTCTCAGATTCGCCGCAATTCTTGCATACGCCATCGATGTAGTTGTGGCCGAGTTTAGTACCGAAAGATTCAAAAGTTTCTGTTTCACTCTCGTGGCCACATCTATTACAAGTTTGAAACTTCCAGGCATTCTCGGTGCAAGTGGCAGGAACGGCAATGGTATTACCAGAGTTGACCATCAAGTGCCCCATAGCGTTCACTTCGAAGGTTTCTGTTCCCAAAGCGCCACAGGTACAGCTTATTTTGTATATACCATTTTCGGTACAGGTTTCAGCCTTAATGCGCGCACCTTCAATATTCATTTCTTCCTGATTATAGACATGCTGATGCTCCTCCTCAGCCGAGAGGCAGGTGATAGACAAAGTAGCGGAAGCCTCCTTCAAGGTGTAGTTATAACCGACCAGTTGGCTCGATCCACCCATATCTTCCTCCATCCCAAGTTCCTCATTCCATATCATATTTGGAACATATTCGTAAATGGGCTCTTCTATTTCTGTTACCTTCACATTTGAAAGTTTGAATGTGTACTTTCCCGATATGCCTACTCTTAATGGTTTGATATAATTATAGCCTACAAAGACTTCCATCGAACCACTGATGTACTCAATGGAAGAGCACATACATTGGGTTTGTCCGAAATATTGAGTAGATAACTCAACACAAATGGTTTGACCAGCAGTGAGGTCGAAAGTCACCTCACCATTTTCATCGAACTCGTAGTCGCCACTATTATTACCATTAACTATAAGACGGTTTTGTGCCCACGCCCACTGCGGCACGAGCATCCCCACCATCATGACTATCGCCATGAGCAGCGGGCGTAAGAATTGTTTTCCTTGTTTCATCTTTTTTACTAAAAACTAATATTAAATTATACAATTAAATTATCCTAACAACCGGAATTTCGTCCTCCATCCGTGAAGTACATATACGCGACAGAGCCTCTCAGAAGTGCCCGTAAGCACCTCTGAGAGGCTCTGTATAAGTCTATGACAATATAGGTTGCGCCGTGTGCGCTGCCCCCCCCCCAGGCCGTCCGAGAACGGCACTTTGAGACATATTACAGTGGGCAGAGCCGCTATCGCGACTCCACCTGAGCCCATTTAAGGGCATATAAGTTTTCATCTTAAAATTTTAGTTTATGTTAAACAATTCGTCATA
>JAZLIN010000088.1:0-5357 GCA_045617365.1 Prevotella sp.
TAGAAACGGGCACCGAGCAAGCTCGACAAACCCTATTTGGTGAGTGCGCGCTCGTGCAAAAAGTTTTAAAAACAGATTGAATATGAAAGTACAAGTATTAAATAGCGACATGCAGCTTATAGCAGAACGTGAAATCCCAAAGAGAACACGTTGCCATGTTTCTTCAATGAGACTTGGACGTAAGGCAGACAACACATTTGTCAGCAAATCTGTCGTTGTAAATTCTGCTAATCTATAATGGGAAGTATACTAAAGAGTTTGGTGTGCTCGTTGACACTATAATAACAGAATGTAGTCTTTACCCTCCTGTTGATTACAAAAAGCAACCATTGCCAGAACCCATATTGGTGAAAGAAGCAATGTGGGATACAGGTGCGGATGTTTGTGTTATCAATAAGAGAATTGCAGATAGACTTGGCATAATCCCTACAGGGCAGATGGCTGTTGATGGAGTTCACGGAGAAGACATAGCTGATGCCTGTCACATTCATATAAAGCTCCCAACGAATGATTACATAATGAATGTCGAAACAATTATCAGGACAAAAACCGATTATGATTTTGTGATAGGCATGAATGTAATTGCTCATGGTGATATTGCAATATCAACTGCAGATGATAAAACCGTCTTTTCAGTACGCATCCCATCTGAAGGACATTTAAAATTCTAATGCAGTAATTATTCCCCTTTCACCTTTTACCGCCTTTCACCGTCAAATAAGTTTGTTGGAAACTGCGTTTAAAACAGTTCTTGCGCTCCAGAAGGTGCCCAGGCGCAGAGCGGATTACATTACTGATAATCAGTGCGGCAAGGCGCTTTTCGACGAAGAGGAGTATTGATTGAGTATCAATACGACGATTTCGAGGTGTAGCACTCGGCTGGTGCAAGTTCCGATTTTAAGAGGAACGCAGCAACTGACGCTAAGTGCAAAGGGGACAGAAGAGGAGTATTAAACTTAAGAATAACACTTAACTCACAGATAAACAGCTATCGACAATATTTATATATACTTGTCAATAGCTGTTTTTTCCTTGTCTTATCCAAAATACAGCTATTGAACATCAACGAGTTACAATGGTCATTTTTATTTATTTGTCTAAAATCCTGCACAAATTCTCTCTCAAACCATACGGATTCATGTAAGATTTCCTCACAATTTTTCAACAGAAGAAGTATAGAGATAAAGCAATATAGCAATGGCACAGGCAACATCCCATACCCTTACAGCAGTTCTGTCTGTTGTCAAGATATCTTTTGCTATATAACCTGCTATTGTTAGTCTGTATTTTGCTTACGTTATATGCATAACATGAATCTTTCAATGTTTTCTGTTAAATATACACCAAACTGCACTTTTTATTTGTGGGAATAAATAAAAAAACGTAACTTTGCGCCTGACAAACAAAACTATTGACAGTATGAAAACATTAGCATCCTTCATTCTCTTTGTTCTTCTCTCCGTCAACATGGCCTATGCCAACGACGGTGTATATTTCACCAGCGGCAGTTTCCTTGTGCCAGTGAAGGAGACGGACATCTCAGCTAAGAAAGAGATCCTCACCATCACTATCTGCAAGGATGGATATGCTGAGGTGGATGTGGACTACACATTTTATAATAATAGCAGCAATAGCAAGAGCGTGACCATGGCGTTTGAGGCTCAACCGCCTTATAATTCCGGGTCTTTACTTAGCAAGGATTGCAAGCATCCTTTCATCAGTCAGTTTACGGTGGAGATGAATGGTGCACAACTGCAGCACCGTAATGCTCTGGTGGCTGTGAATTTTATTAAAGACACTACGTGGGAATCAAACCATCAGCCCCTCGACATTTCGCAATGGCTGGGCGTAGAGGAAGCCCCCGATTCTATAATCCCTTTTGAAAACGAGATATACAACGAGGCTCTTGACACAGCCATCTGCTTTGCCTACGCATACTATTTCGATGCTATGTTCCGTCCCGGCGAGAACAAGGTGCACCACACCTATCGCTACAAGATGGGCTATGGTGTTGGCTGTAAGTTTACCGTTCCCTATTGGCTTACTCCTGTCACTCGTTGGGCTAACGGACAGGTGGATGATTTCACTATGAGAATAAAGACAGATGGGAAGAGTGAGGAGATACTTCTTGCCGACTCCCTCTTCAAAGGCAGCGAATTCAAGAATTTCTATCCTCCTGTCTATCACATCAAGAGTTGGCGCGGAAGTAGTATCTTTGCTACGATAAGCGAGCATCCGCTGGAATGGCACTCTGCCAACTTCTCTCCTAAGGCAGACATGGTGATAGAATCTGGCGATGTCCTCGATTCTCACGAGATGCGTAAATGGAGCTCAGAGGGAAAAGTTGTAATAGATAAAGACGGTAACATATCGCGTTATCTAGCCGATACCGACGATGGTTATTTCGTCTCCGTGCAGGACTATGGCATAGTGCCAAGGGAAGGTGCGCGAGTGGAAGAGTATTCTGCCGAGAATGGACAGGGCATAGTATATCTGAATGCAGAAACTAAGGCTGCCAATGTACGCCAGTCGCCAACGAAGAATAGCAAGGTGCTCTGCGTGATAAAGGACGAAGACGGCGAACTTCCCACAGCCTATAAGTGTCTCGGCTTAGTAGCAGAGCAGCTCCCCGATGGATTCTACAAGCACTGGTTCAAGATAGAGGTGGGCAAGCGTGTCGGTTACGTTAGCCGCAACCTGATGATGTGGGACTCCATCTGTACGTTCTAACCCAGTACTACTCATCAAAATACTGACTCGAGGATGATTGTGGCATAAAAAGCCTCTGCATTTACGCCTCATATCTTAGTTTTTACTTTGTAAAACATATAATATCAGCAAGTTAATCTTTTTTTGACGAAAATCACTTTGATCAAATTTCTGATAGTCAAATCTCATCAATGTATCTACGTCAGGAGCCCAATCACAGGAAGAACCAGATGCTTCCATATCCGAACATATTACATGGGCATAGCCTTTTTGTTTTGATTTCTTGACCAACTCCTTGCCAGATGCTCGCAAACTATAAGCTGTTTCAAATTGCAGCATGGACATTATAGTATGGTTTCTTATCGTTGCAACATGATAATTACGGCAGTTAGAAGCGTACCATGTGTCTAAGAAACCAAAGTCGTCAGTACCATTCCCATCTAAATCCCCTTCAAACACAAGCTGTGGTGACACACTCCAAAACTTGCATTTCCTTACGCGTTTATTGCTACAACGGAGTTCCCAAATTTCACGGTTGTCTTCGTCTGCACACTCAAACCATAATGTGTCGATGTTGCTATCAACAAACCTGCCCGTGATAAACTGTTCTTCCTTATGACCTTTTACTGAGTTGATGTACTTGTTGCTCTCTCTAATCAATGAATCTTGTATTTCTTTTTCTCTTCTTTCTGCGTACAGAGAATCTTCATTTGAAGTATCAGAAGTAATTGACACTTCCGTGCTATTTGCAACTTTACCTGTACATGCAACTTAAACGGCAATTATGCTTACGGTACCTATAAATATCTTTTTCATGAATATCAATTCCTTTTTTTATGAATTTTTACTATTTTGTCTTCATCTGTTCTTTAAACCAATTCAAGCTAGAAATATTGCTTGATGGAAATCTCCAGTGTCCAGACGTCGGAGTTATGTCACGCACCTTTGGAGCTTTTATCTCATGATACATAGCATGAAGTGATGTCGGCGAACAAGTATCATCATTCCATCCCCATGAATAGAAGCCTGGTTGGGTGAGTATGCGAGCAAAGTTCACCACATCATAGTAGTCAAGAACATTCATTATCTTCTCGTCTGCATTCATCTTCTTCGCCTGATTCGACTTGGAAAAATACTTCGGCCAGCCACCGGCACGGTCATGAGCAAAGCCTTTGAGGTCACATAGCGCAGGGTAAAAAGCAGCAACAGCCGTCACCTTAGGATTAAGAGCAGTAGCAACGATAGAAAGAGCGCCGCCCTGTGAGCCACCTGTCACATGTACATTCTTGCCATCCCACTCAGGAAGAGTACAAAGGAAGTCAACACAGCGAGCACAACCAGCATACACGTCACGGTAATAGAACGACTCTTTACTCTCGATTCCATTTGTGTTGTATGCGGAATTAGCATTCTTCATGATAGCAAACACACTGTCAGGAGCCTCTGGGTTATTACCATGAATCTCCGTAGTGAAAGAGATATAGCCCCATTCCTCGGCGTATTGGGTATATGAAGTGATACGGTGTGTACCAGCACCTGGAGGATTGAAGAGTACAGGGTGCTTCTTGCCATCATTCGGTTTAGCAAGATAGCCATACATAGCCCTGCCATTCTTGCCAACAGTCAGTTTGACGAGTGATATTTCAACTTTGTCCGTCGATTTCTCCGGAAGCACGGTAATCTCAGCATTCATCGGGATGTTGTTCATCTGTTTCAGGGTGTTATCCCAGAACTCAGTAAAATCCTTTGGCATCGTAGCCAGAGTATTTATGTCATCCGGAGCAAATGCCACCTTAACGAGATCTTTAATCTTCTTACCTTCGGCAGACATGAAATACACATCTACGGCACGGAAACCAGGTACAGACATAGTACCAAGATCAATCATTGCCTTGCCGTTAAAGAAAGGGATAGAGTCATACTTCTCAGGAAGCAGCATCTCGTCACCTACTTTATAATAAACGTAGGAACCATTCTTTGGTATGCCACCCTCGTATGCTTCCACACGAAGCTGCGCCTTCTCACCGATCGAATACTCACGGTTAGGATGGTCTGGCGTGATTATATATTCAAGGTATGAACGCTTTGGTGGCGAAACCTGACCATTCATCGAAAGGCAAACTGTAGTCATACACAGCAGAAGCCAGTTCTTCATTGACAAAATCCTCATAGTTTTTAAAGATCAGAATAATTCAGTTTTTATTATATTCAAGAGTTTAGCAAGTTCAACTTGCTTAGAAGTTCTCTGCAAGCAGAGCGTCGCAAGCGCCGAGCGAAGGAGTTAAAGAAGTCAAGGAGTTAAGACAAATGTGTTAAAGTACCATGCTGCCCACTAAGGCTATTGTCTTCGCTCGGTTTACTGCTTTGCCTGCAGAGAACTTCCAAATCCAACTTGAGCTTGCGAAAGATACTGTGATAATTTCCAAGCTTTCGCAAGGAAAATTTGAACAATTATTGAATTAGTTGATTTACGTCATCTCAGGGGCTACTCGCCCCCGAACCCCTCGGTTTTCAGGTATTAGATTTTACCTGTCGGACCAATGGGCTTGACGATGAAATATGGCCTGTATTTTTAATTTTTAACTTTTAATTTATTCTCATATGACAGATATTTAGAAATTTATTATTACCTTTGTAGCCATTAAGGG
>JAZLIN010000089.1:0-2868 GCA_045617365.1 Prevotella sp.
TTCTCTCAATCGCTTCCCCCAAACATGAAGACAGTATATCTTTGTTCGCCCCGGACTCCTGCATGAATGTAACGCGCGAAAGTACATCCGCACCATACTCAACCTGCGGATTAATCTGTGATAAAGTCGACACAGTCTCAGCTTTAGACATATCAAGCAGGTATCCCACTAATGTAGTTGTACCTAAATCAAATGCTAATGAATACATACTGATAGAATAACATTTTTAATCTCACTAATAAAGTCACTCCCATAAGCGCGATAGCGTAAAGTTATTGTTGGTTGGAAATAAATAAGGGAACCCTCGATGAGTCATTCCAAGAACACAATGATTTGATTTATCTCCAACATTTTACATTCAGATGCTTGCCTGTGTCAAAACAGAAATATATTCTGTGATGACCTTCAGGTTATCACTAATAATTCTTACGCTGGTTGGTGACTATTTTATCTGTCATCAGCACTTAGTCACCCCCGTAGCCGCTTGCGGTGCGCTCCGCGCAGGGTTGACGAATTGCCGATGACAGATACACTGTTAGTCAAGCAGAGTAAGCATTATTAGGCGCTTTACGCCTATAGCAACCATAACCCTTCACGAATGGCCAGCGTTTTTCTAACTGTTCCGTACGGTACGTGAACCTGTAAACGTTCAATATAACTGTTTGCCTGGTTATAGTGTTCGGTAACTATGTCTCTTAATTTTAGATTCTGCGGTGCTATGCAGTCGGTTCCTGTTGCAGCAAGGTTTCTTTGTTCCCTACTGTACTTGACCAGTTGTATTATTTCTGCCCTGCCGTTATTTTTGTCATAGCACCTGAGCTTGCTCATTCTGTCAGCTCCGGTCTGACTCCATCCCATCGGACGTGAACTTAGACGATCCGACAGCACGTGACTTACATGGCTTTCGGCACTGCAGCCATTTACAAGTTTATTACGAAGTGTTCTTCTTACTGCAGCCCAGTTTCCAAGAACGTATTTCCTGAGGTCTTCAACCTTTTCGGGATTCTTGGCAGAACACATCATCTCTGTTGTATATGTATCAAATTTTTTACGGGCATTACGCTGTTTTGAGTACATCAAATGCCACAGGTTGTTTTTGACATCATCTTTTTCGTCAAGCATCTGAGCGGCGGCAGAATTTACATATTTCATCAAATGATATTTGTCAGCACAGAATACTGATTTATATACGTAGTTTATTCCTGCTTTAATCCACTGTGCTCCATCGCCACTTATGAATACACGCTTTAAGGCATTTTCATCATAGTTACGTTCGATGAAAGCGTTTACCTTTGTCCAGAGTCGTTTGTTACCATCCTCTCCGGGATAAAGACCGCTAAAATAGTATTTATTAACAAGTTCATATCGGCCTTCCACGTTAGGATTTTCCTGCCTGTACTCATAGATGTATATCAGCTTTGATACGAAGCTTGAGTTTTTATTCTCCCCATACCGTCCATGCTGCTCGGCCACATGATCTTCATCACATTCGATATGCAGATATGGTACAGATTTGGGAGTTTCATATATGGTGTCTGGTATTTCTTCTGCTATGGAATGTACTTTATTCATTACAGTTGTCTTTGTGATTCCCTGCTTTGACGGAAGTGCTTTTGCTGCTTCTGCATAGCTGGTTTTAAGAGCTTCACAGAGCATCGCAGCCTCTGCCATCTCCGTGAAACGTTCATTCTTTTCCAGGCCAATCAAATCCTCGAGAAGATGCGTAAAACATGATTCTTCAGTTTTTGATTTATAGTATGTACACTCAAACGAAATATCGCCTACAGAACTGACCAGTGTTCTTGTGTCATTCCTATGAATCGTATAACGGTCTGCTCGCCAGACACTCTTACGAATTGACTGATCCATTTCAGACAGGATAGCTCCAAGAAATCCTGCCGCAAAGGCTTCTGTAGATGACTTTACCGATGCTTCAAGGTCACTAAATGCCTTCGGATTTTCAAAAAAGTTTTGTTCTGCGTTAAAAACTGATGTTAATAGTGTGTCTAATAGTGATACAATGTCCATGTGAGAGTACTCCTCCTTGATTAGTTTTTTTGGTCGAAAACATTGTATCAAAGAATGTGGGTTACTCTCACCTTTTATTTATTTTTAAAACCAACTAAATCTTTACTCTATTTCTGTGGAACGACACATCTCTTTTATTTCACTCATATTACATTACTTAATGAGCAGCTTCATTGTTGCTACTTACAAATAAAAACCGTAATGTTTGTTTTGGCCGGTCTTATAATGAAATTCTTCAAGATAATATTTCCAAACTCATCGATTTCGCCCTCAATAGTATAGGTTCCGTCAATAGGGTTATAGCATACTGCTTTTATTCTGGTATTCTTGTCTAGTTTTTCGGCAGTAGTATTCTTCCAGGTAAGTGATGTTAACTTACCGTTATCTTCGGCAGAAAGATCTTTGCTTGCATAAACTCCGTATGTTGCAAGAATAGCTGCCTCTTTTCCTTCTATAGCTGCGTAGTATGCTGCAAGCCCGTTCTGATTGCTAAGGTCCTTTGCCTCAAGGTTTAAAACAGTTGCGCTGAATTTGTTTGCACCACTATATGCAGCACCTGTAGGTGCCATAGGTGCTCCCCCAAAGGTAATGGCATTGGCAGGCAATACAGACTTAGGTGCCTCCGCCGGAACTGCAGAAGCACTCTGAGGCTCCTGAGGTGCTTCCTCTTCATTAGAATTGTGAGCGGGCGAAGGAGGAAGAAATTCGTCGGGATTCTCCATCGGTGCAGCTGTTGGATTTAGCTCCGCATCCCCCTGCTGGTTAGAGGTAGGTGCCTTGGTAGGGCTCGCTGGGGGTGGCATCAATTCAAAAAGTATATCAACAAATACCTGATGGGGT
>JAZLIN010000090.1:0-31249 GCA_045617365.1 Prevotella sp.
GTGGATGGGCAGAGGCCCTTACCGCGTATGGCGCAACCGTCTCCAGGGACAGCAGTTCGGGGTATGGACAAAGGCTTACAACAATACCGTCACGGGACAGTACAACAGTCTTGAGCCACCGCTCTATCCGGAGTTCAAGGGCTATTATGCTGACCTCAGATGGGCGGAGTTCATCACCAAGAACCATCACGACTGGTCTGTCAAGAGCCTGTCAGACGGTCTATACCTGCGTCTCTTCACCCCTGAGGAGGCCATAGACCAGACTCCGGGCGAGATGGGAGGCATGCAGGAGGGCACGAAACCTAAGCAGGAGCGCACCATGGTGCGTTTCCCTGAGGGCAATATCTCGTTCCTTATATCCATACCACCAATGCAGAGCTACAAACCTCTCGAGCAACTGGGTCCGCACAGCCAGCCTGACAATATACGAATAAAGTCGGGCGACGAGGGTTTCCACATCCGTCTGGCACTGCGATGAAAGCCCCCCTACCCCCTAAGGGGGAGTAAGCGACAGCCACCGTTTTGTTGATATTTATCAACAAAATAAAGAAAAACAAAGAAAAAAGACGAGAAACCTACCCTCTATCCTTGCATATTCCAAAAAATATTTCTACCTTTGCACCCGCTTTCAGTGATACACCAACTTGGGTGTAGTAAAAGAAAGATTATCATTGCCTCTTTAGCTCAGTTGGCCAGAGCACGTGATTTGTAATCTCGGGGTCGTTGGTTCGAATCCGACAAGAGGCTCTCCTTAGGGAGACATGATAATCCGGAAACACTGCGGGAGCAAATGGGTGGTTACCAGAGTGGCCAAATGGGGCAGACTGTAAATCTGCTGTCTTTCGACTTCGGTGGTTCGAATCCATCACCACCCACCAAGTAAGTTTCACTTACCGGGCATCTGAAAGGGATGCGGACATACATTAAGACTTAACCAGTCGGAGAGGTGGCGGAATTGGTAGACGCGCTACTTTGAGGGGGTAGTGTCAATTGTGACGTGGGAGTTCGAGTCTCCTCCTCTTCACGAAGGTCGGTCTTAAGTAACACACACAGTACGGGGTGTAGCGCAGTTGGTAGCGTTCCTGGTTTGGGACCAGGCTGTCGCAGGTTCGAGTCCTGTCACCCCGACATAAAGAGGAGCATTCACACGGATGTTCCTCTTTTTTCTTTATCCTCTTATTTGCCAGCGGATAGCACGGAATACACGGAAATCCGCCACGGGGGTAGGAACACGAATTGCACAAATCTAACGAATTCTAAAATTTCCGAGCTGTGCGGTTGAAATTGTTATAAAATTCGTGTAATCCGTGTAATTCGTTGTTTATTATTTCTTGTCAACGGAACACGGAAATTTATCTTCGCTTGTATTTTTTTTAAACCACGAATTTCACGAATGACACGAATTTTTCTTGTCAACGAAAGGCACGGAAACTATAAAATTCGTGCAATTCGTGCAATTCGTGTTCCTCATAATCACAGCGAAGCTTTCCGTATATTCCGTTGACAAAAAGTACCTGCTGTTTTCTGTTGGCAATAAAAATTTGCTCATTAGAATATTTCTTTGTACCTTTGCATCGGATAATTCACTATACATTCATGCAACTATTACTCAAACCCATATTCACACGGATGTTCTTCTTCCTGTACATCACAGGAATAGTAAGCACATTTGCTACCCTGCCCAACTGGAAGGGAGCGGAAATCTATGGCAATGCACCATGGGAACTCTTCCTCGACGTGTATATCATCACCGCCATAGTCACACTGATACGTAAGCGTGTGCCGCGCGTCATAGCCAAGGCCATAATCTACGCATTCATATATCCGCTATACATCATTGACACCTTTTGCTTCGTTAAGTTCGGCGCTACACTCAATCCCTCCATGCTCCTGCTGCTGGGTGAGACAAACGCCAACGAGGCAAGCGAGTTTCTCACGAGCTATGTCAACACGGACGTGATATTCTCTGAGGTGGGATGGTTCCTCCTCATACCGCTCGTGCATCTGCTCACCATCGCGGCATGCCACTGGCTGCCACGCAGAGTCAAGGCTGCAGCCAGGGCAAAGGAGAGATGGACACATGCCATCCAGGCACTGCAGTCACGCAAGAGGGCATATATGGCACTCTGCACCGCTGGCAACCTCGCCGTCGTGATACTCATCGGCATCAGCTGGGGCGACTCTTACACCAACAAGGAACTGTACCACCGCACCATGACCTGTGAGACCATCGGCGAGGTGGAGCACTCACTTGCCATACATCCGCGCACGGAGATGTACCAGCCTCCTATGCGACTGGCATTCTCCATCTACAGCAACCAGCTCATCGCCAAGCAGCTGGACCGTCTCTATACGCACACGGGCAACGTACAGGTGGATACCTGCACGGTGAAGAGCCCCAACATAGTGCTCATCATTGGCGAAAGTTGCAACAAGCGTCATTTTCAGCTATATGGCTACGACAAACGCAATACGCCAAAGCAGGTGAAACTGGAGAAATCAGGACTGCTGACGAAGTTTGACGATGTGGTATCGCCATGGAATCTCACCAGTTTTGTATTCAAGCACCTCATGACTACCTACTGCGTGGGTGACTCCATGGAGTGGTGCGACTACCCCCTCTTCTGCGAGATATTCCGCAAGGCTGGATATCGCGTGTCGTTCTTCACCAACCAGTTTCAGACTTCTGCCAAGGATGCCGTATATGACTTCAGCGGCGGTTTCTTTATCAATGATCCGGAACTGAGCAAGGTGCAGTTTGACATACGCAACGAGGAGACGCACGTCTTCGATGAAGGGTTGCTCAGCGACTACGAGCACCTCACTCCGCCTGACGTGCCTCTCGCAGATGCTGGTGCGGCACCACAGGGCAAACTGACTATATTCCACCTCATGGGACAGCATGTAAACTACCGCATACGCTGCCCGAACTCCAAGAAACGCTGGGGGGCTAATGACTATCCTAACGATATGGACATGCCAGAGAAGAAACGCAAGGTGATGGCTGACTATGACAATGCCGTATGGTACAATGACTCGGTGGTCAATCAGATCATAGAGCGATTCCGCAAGGAGGACGCCATAGTGATATACCTCTCTGACCACGGCGAAGAGGTGTTCGGCCCCGGAGCACGACATTTCTTCGGACGCATGCATGATGCCACCGTCACCAAACGACTGGCTGACGAGGAGTTTCGCATACCTATGTGGATATATACCTCGCCAAGGTACAGGCACAGGCACCCGGACGTGGTAAAGGCTATCAAGCAGGCACACGACAAGCCTTATATGTCTGATGCCCTCTCCCACCTGCTGATGGGACTGGCTGGCATACAGTGCCCATACTACAGACCGCAGTATGACCTGCTCTCTGATCAGTATGACGCTAAACGCAAACGTATATTAAAACATACAACGGACTATGACATTCTTAAATAGAACTGAATTTTCTGCACTACGAGGCATCGCCATCATGGGCATCATGATGCACAATTTCCTACATTGGCTCGGACCGATGGTGAAGGAGAACGAGTATCAGTTCATCAACCGCAATGTCTTCAGATACACCAACATTCTTAAGGAACTGCCTGACGACACCTTGTTGCAGCTCATCTCCTTCTTCGGACACTACGGCGTACCCGTATTCCTATTCATCAGCGGCTACGGACTGGTGCTGAAATATGAGAATCAGAATACCGTTCCTGCCAACAATGGCTCTCTCATTCCTGGGGGAGTAAGGGATGCGTGGACCTTCATACGCCAGCACTTCATGAAACTGTTCCCTATGATGATGCTGGGATTCTGCACCTTCGCCATGGTGGACTGGATGACTCCGGGACGCCATCACTGGGCATGGCAGGACATCATGGCCCAGATCACCATGACCATCAACGTATTCGAGAACCCTGACCGTATCATCTGGCCTGGACCGTACTGGTTCTTCGGGCTCATGATGCAGCTGTACATTGTCTATCGCCTACTGCTCTACCGTCGTCACTGGGCTGTCACCATCGTCCTGATGATCATCTGCTGGGGCATACAGGCACTCTGTGACCCTGACGGCGAGACGCTCAACCGCGTACGCTACAACTTCATCGGCGGCATGCTGCCATTCGGCATGGGAATACTGCTGGGACACATGGAGAGAGTGAAACCTGTCTGCCTCAACAAGGCAGCGCTGGGCCTCATCTTCATCATCTCGCTGACGGCTGTCCTCACCCTCTCACTCTTCTTCGAGGGATGGCTATGGGTACCGGCATTCGTGGTGACTCTGCATCTGGCACTGATAAAACTGTTGCCTGCCGCTTGTCTGCGACCACTCAACTGGATCGGCGCTCTGTCATCGGCCATCTTCGTGTGCCACCCTATCACACGCAAGATTTTCATACCTATCAGCCACGGTGGCAATGTGATGGACGGCCTCGTAATCTACATCATCTCATCGCTGATGCTCGCCATGCTCTTCCGCGTAGCAGTCAACAAGATAAAGAATAATTGATTCTGATAGAAAACGAAACGACACACCATATTCTCATGAAGCATCTCATCAAACTGACACGCCCTAGCCACTGGGTAAAGAACTTCTTCGTCTTCATGCCGATATTCTTCGGTCATGAAATGCTTAACCTGCAACTGCTGTTCAACAGCATCGTGGCTTTCTTCGCTTTCTGTTTCGTGGCATCAAGCATATACTGTTTCAATGACATCATTGACGTGGAGGACGACAGGCGCCACCCTATCAAGTGCCAACGTCCTGTGGCTAGCGGCGCCATTAGTGTCAAGGCAGCTTACGCTGTGATGGGTACGCTGATAGCACTGAGCATACTGTTGCCTCTCACACTGCCTATGCACGGCGACACGGGCATGGCTACGGCATGCGTCATAGCTGGTTACTGGGTCATGGAACTGGCCTACTGCACCATCCTCAAGCGCATCGCCATCATAGACATCTGCATCCTCTCACTAGGTTTCGTGTTGCGCATACTGGCTGGCGGCATCGCTACAGGAATCGTCATCAGCCACTGGCTCATCATGATGACATTCCTCCTCACCCTCTTCATGGGTGTGGCCAAGAGGCGCGACGATGTGCTGCGCATGGCTGCCACGGGCATTCCGCCACGCCATAACACCAAGCGCTACAACATCACCTTTGTCAACGAGGCTCTGACCATCACCGGCAGCGTGATGCTTGTTTGCTACATAATGTACACCGTATCGCCTGAGGTGATAGCCAATTTCAAGACGCCGTATCTCTATCTCACTAGTATATACGTTCTCCTGGGTCTGCTGCGCTACATGCAGCTAGCCGTAGTCGATGAGAAGTCTGGTGACCCTACCAAGGTTCTCTTACACGACCGCATGACGCAGTGCATCGTAGCAGCGTGGTTTCTGACCTTCCTCGCCATCATATATATATTGTAGCAGGTTCTACTATATTTTGCGTGGATCATTTAGCAAGGAAGTGACATAAGTATAGAGCCGCGGAAAACTTCGCAGTGATTATGAGTGAACACGAATCTAACAAATCTAACGAATTTAAGATTCCCGTGAATCCTGTTGACAGAAATAAACAACGAATTCCAGCGGAAAACACGGAAAGCACGGAAAATTCAATTCGTTAGATTTGTTAGATTCGTGTTCTAATAACTAGGGGGTCCAGTTCTACGTTCATTATTTTTGTCAAGAAGAATTAGAGAATTAGAGAACGTAATCTGTATATTTCGTAAGCATCCGATAAACTACACATTGTAGCAGTTATAGAATTGTTGTACCTTTGCATGCGCAATATTGCAACAAAACTACCACTGCTACAATGTGTAGTTTAATGGATGCTTACAAAACTACGTGATGAAGTATAGAACCACTACGGCATATAGGTACAAAAGAATACAGCGACTATCTACTCCAATTTGAAGTGATAGTCGCTGTAACTATAATACATACGAGCAACTCTACAAGGTGTACTTGTAAGAATGCTTACACACAAACGAAATGGCGACTATCAACTTCAGAGTATGAAGTGATAGCCGCCATTACTATTTTATGTATCAGGTATTGCTACCTGTTGTTATTACTTTACAACCATCTTCTTGCCACCTACTACATAGATACCAGAGCGGAGGTTGCTGAATACATTGGTACCACGCTTGATGTTCCAGTTGCCAATGAGACTACCAGAGATACCGTGACATGACAGCTGGCAAGCTCTGCTGCTCTCTACGATGATGCTCTTACCCTTAGGATAAATCTTCAGATAGTCATCACCGAACTCAACCTCCATCTGCTGCTTGTCCATATCCTCGGTCATCTCTGCATTGTTGCCAATGAAGATGATAGACTGACGCATAGCCTTGCCAGATGTTGCCAGTGCGGTCATATAGGTGCGGAATGGGAGCACCTCATTGACACTAGCATTAAACTCAACACCATCTTCGTTCAAACCGAACTGTGCATCGGCAGCAACGAATGTACCGTTGTGTAGATAGTTGTCAGCAGCAGTATTCATCTCACTTGTGACAGGAATGACAGTTTCACCATCATAAGAGAAGGTTATTGTCTGGCCTGACAAATCGAACTCATAGTAACGCTCGCCTGGGAAGCTTACGATATATGGAATGTTCGCTGTCAGTGGAGTATAGCCTGCATACTCATGAGACTTGGTGTACCAATCGTTGTCCTCTGAATTATATCCAGGGAGAGTGCTGAAGTAACTATTGTTATAAACATAAGGCTCAGACATGGCAGGAGTAGCGAAAAGTCCTCCGTCAGTACCTGGACGCTGGAAGTTTGCTGTGGTCTTATCATCAGCAGTAGTAGTAACCGCTGTGAGGCCACGCAACCAGTATTCATGGTGCAGAGTCTTGTCATTGTCCTTTGGATCTACATTAGCAGCAGCAGTGCCATAGAAGTGAGTTATCTCACCGTTAGTGGCAGCCACAACCTTCTTAGCTGTGAATGGCAGGCAGATACCCTCCCATGCATCGTTGTTGTTATCTGCATAGTTGGCTGGCTGACGTGTGTACCACGCACGCTTTGTGACATTGAATGCTACAGGAGTGCTGAAGTCGTTGTTGAGACATTCATTGCCCTCGGCATCCATGTTGTCTGCAGTGCGCTCCACTAGGTGGAGATACTGAGTCTCCAGCTTGTCGTCAGCAGGTGTGATGACATGCATACTGATCTTACCCTCTGGTGTATTCTCATCATATACGTATGACTTGAGAACTCCAGTTGTTGCATCAGCAGCCTCACGTGCATAGACAAGGAGGTTGCGTGTAGCACCATCAGCGCATTGGATGCCATTGAGACGATAGTCGATGACAGGAACATACTGACCTGATCCCTTACCATTGTATCCATGGAAGTCTATCGCAGTGATGCCATTAGCATGAACGTAAGCATCAGCATTGTGACAGAACCAGTCACTCTGGTAAGCATCCTTGCTTGCATAGTAACCAACAGCACGATATACACGATTCTTCATCTGCTCTACTTCATGTGAAACAGGAGTGATGTTACCCGGCATTGTGACATTGACAGTTGCAAGTTCAGCATACTTAGTATCAGCATTGAGATACTGACCGAAGAAGATGAAGTCATTCTTCACTGCTGTGAGTTCACTCTGTGAATCATCACTGTATGCTGCCTCGAAGAGAGGAGCATAGTGATCAAACTTCTCATCAACGTAAACGGCACGACTCTGGTCAACAGGATGAGTGATTACGCCATTCTCGTCACGTGTGAAGCGGCTGTAGGTAGCGCTGCTGTTGTAGTTGGCATCATAGAGCGATGTGGTACGCAGATATTCTGCCGACTGCGACTGAGTGCGAGCATAGAGATAGTCACCATTTCTGTATATATCATAGATTGCTTCAAAATTGCTTTCAGGAATCTTATGATCATCATTATTGATAAACTGATGTGCTAAGAGATAATAACCATTGAGGTCATTAGCCACCTTACCGTAACGCCAGTCGTCAACATTTGAGTACTTGACAGCATTGCCATCCATATTATAAACGGTCATGTTAGACCATGTATAGCTGGTATGGTACTTAGAGTTGGCTGAACCATTGTCACCCTTTGTTATCAAACCATTCTTCATACCGAGGTTGTAGATGTTACCACCATCGTTCTTTGTGAAGAGATAGTTATTGATACCAGAGATAACGTAACCGTCACCATGGAGGGTACCGTTGAAGTTGGCAGCAGCATTTACGCTTTCTGCATCAACATTGTTGAGCAGATGGAACTGCATATCCTGACCATAGCCATTTTCCTCAGCAAGGAACTGAGTGAACTTAGCAAGGTCTGCACCATCAGCGATGTATATGCGTGGAGCAGCGAAGTTGCCATCTGTTGCAGAACGCTGAGCAGCGAGATCTACATGGAGGTCTTCTATCTTCACGCTAGCCTCAGTGATACCGTCGGCATTACGTGGACTCATGCGATGGTAGTTGTGTACGGTCAACATGTCCTGGTCACGCATCTCAACGGTAAGGTTGATTGGTTCCTCACCCTCGTTGATAGAGGCCACATAGAAGTTGTATTCCACGCCATAGCCATTCATGAAGTAGTATGCTGGAACCTCGATGTATTTGCCAGCCTCATTATACTTGACACCAGCAAGCATCTTAGACGTTGCATTACCATCACCAAGAGCTTCATCGTATGGACTGCCAATCTTATAGGTATAAGCCTTGTCATTATCTATAGTCCACTTACCCTCTGCATCCTGACTGCGAGGACCGATCTTCCAGTTGAATCCGTATGCAGGCATCAATGGACTGGTCTCTACATTCAGATCTGCAAGAGAAACCTTGATCATCTCACCAGGGAGAGCGCAGTTTTCAACAAGTATGTTACCAGAGTACTCTGGTCCCTTGACATAGTTGATGTCGAGGTAGATGGTGTAACGATACCTACCCTCCTCACGAGTGTAGTATGGCCACTGAGCCTCTGCTGCTGTTCCTGAGGTTGCCTCCACATAGTTATCACCATCCTTATAATAATATGTATTACCAGAAGGAATAGCTTCTCCTACGTTGAAGTTATCTGCAATGGTATATTTATACTTGGCAGTACCATCTTCTTCCTTTGCAGGAGCACTAAGCACGATGGTAGCCTTACATGGCTCAGCGAAGTGAGCATTGTAGTAATCCTTACCGTGGTTGTCAGCTTCATCCTGCAGAGCGATGAGGATGTTATCCTCCATGCCTACAGTCTTACCTGCCATCTTAGCAACAGCTGCATTATTAGCGAAGCTCAACGAAGCACGTTCTGTATCACTACCGAGATAAGCACCTTGAGCAGGCTTGTTGTCAGACATATCATACTTCAATGCATCAGAAGTACCGATAAAGAGTTTATACTTTCCAGTTACATCGTTGCCGGAAGCATCTGTACCGCCACTTACATTTCTGTTTTCGAGTTCATCCTCGTAGCCAGCAGAATGCTTGCTGTCCCACTCGATGCTCTCGACAGTCACTTCTGTATCACCCAAGATATTCACGAGGTTGATAGAACCGTCGTTCTTAGCATAGAAGGTATTGTTGGTGTTGTAAGTATAACCTGTGATGTTGGTATTGAAGAAGTACTCCCATCCGGTTACATACCAATAGTGAGCCTCTGCCTCTTCTGAGTTAGGCTGACCATCAACCTTACCTGTCTGCTTATCATATCCTGTCTTATAACAGTCATCAAGCAGATAACGGGCATCACCTTCATTGTATGCCAGCATGAAGTTACCTGTTGTCTCCAGGAAGTCTTCTGTTCCTTTATGACTCTCAGGCACAGTAGTGGCATCGATGTAATTCTCGCGATGGTGGATGTTGGCAGCATACACGTATGCACCAGCCTCATCTTTCTTGCTATTGGCAAGAGCAATCTCCACAACACCTACGATAGGACCGTAGAATGGTTGTTCCTTACCTGTAGCGTCAATTACCTTCGCATTGGCAATCTTCAGAGCGTGACCGGAAGTGATGCTGATCATGTTCTTGGCAGTACCTGCATTACGGGCCTCGATAGAAGTACCATCAGTAATGTAGTTCTGCTTCTTGGCACGATAGGTCTCAGAACCCTGAGCACCTTCACTGTCATGGAATCTTTCAGTGAATGCTACATCGGAAGTAACAGCACCCAGGTTGTGTGTACTGTAAGACAGTCCCATGAAGTTACGTGAACGCAACTGATCTACAGACTGGAGTGTAGCGTCTGTGATAGACGACTTCATCTGCAGCTCACCAATGCGAGCGAGAGAGTAAGGTGCAGTGCTTACCTCACTGAGGTTGTAGTCGCGAGCACCTGCCAACTGTACTGCACAGTCGCTGACGCGAAGCATATCCATGCGCTGGATAGTATTCAGGAACTTGGCAGCAGTTGAGTTACCCTCAGCATAGCCATAGCCATTCAGTTCACCGGCACGGAAACCTTCAGCAAATGTGAGGTGACCGTCACCGAAGATACCGCTTGCTGCATCATCCTCGTTAGAGATAGCGATGTGGTCTTCTGTACCATTTACATTATCGCATACGAGCACCGTGGTGTTACCACCATAAGCTAACTTCGATGCAGTATTGGCATAGTGTTCATTATCATACTTCAAGACAGTGTTCTCGTACATACCAACAGCACCAGCCTCTGTAAGTGAATAGCCACCGCCGTATGTTGCGCCATCAATCTTGATATCGATATCATCCCAACCTGCACCGTCAGAATCCTGAGCAGGATCCATCTGATATGCAGTGAACTTAGAAGACTGGGAAGCATTGGCCTCTACGATAGCGTCATATACCTCTTCTGAGATAATGTCACCAGCGAGAAGCTTTATCTGCTTCTTTATCACGTCTGTGCCACCGAAGTTCTGTACTGATGCATTCCATCTGTCTGCACGTGAAAGATTGTAAGTGCCAGCATTCTTTACAGTGTAGTACTTAGGATAACCTACGAGTACCTGTGCAGAACCCCACATACGTCCGGCGTATGTACCACCAGCTACGTTGCCAGCTACATGACCATTGAGAACCTTCACGGTAGAGTTACCTACGAGGTTACCCTGCTGACCAGCGCCAAAGACATTGAGTGCAGAAGCAGTCTTGCCATCAGCACCCTTACCAAAGAGTACCTCTGTCTGACCGTTGACCATTGTCTCCATACCGTAACCGGCACCGAAGACACTTGCCACAGCAGCCTCGTTAGCCTTGGCATCCTGTACCTGAGCATCACTGAGGTTTGCAAGCATATTGCTTCGCATGTCAATCTTAACGTCACCGTTTACAGTACCCGAGTTATAACATCCGCCATAGACATTGCCTTCAGACTCTGCTGTTGCCTCTGGAGCAAACTGACATTCTACGGTGAGGTTGATGTCACTCTTATCGTCTCTTGTGCCGAGGAGATAACCACCTACATGTGTCAGATCGCCGAGAGTGAGATTAGCATCATCACATCCACCTACGATGCGGTTCTTGATAGTGAGACCAGCAGGGAAGGTGTAGTCAACAATCTTTCCGTCAGCATCAGGCTTAACATTCATGTTGCCATGCTTTGCACCACATACGAATGTACCGATAGTAGTACCAGCAAGAGCTGATGCATCACCGGTGACTGTACCGTCAGCTGCGATAGAGCCAACCCAGTTGAGTGCAGGCTGTATAGCCATTGCTACAGGAGCGAAGTACAGGTCGAAGAGTTTAGGATAAACAAGCTTACGTGTTGTGCCCACTGCCTCAACAGGAAGGAACTTCTCATTCAAGCCGCCATTACTCCAAGCAATAGCATAAGAGAAGTCTGTTCCGTTGATATTCTGGAATGCTGCTGTCTTCTGGAGCATAGCCTCACCATCAGATCCCATATATACACCACCGAGGTTACAGTAGCTACCGATATTGAATGTCACGGATGGTATATTGCCTTCAGTAAGTGCATTCACCGTAGTAGAGTTACCACCGCCGAATACGTTACCAGCAATATTCAGAGGCTTTGACTCTGAACCTGAGAGGTTAAGAACAACGTTCTCCGCTGTTGGGCGATAGAAGTTTGTTGCAATAACCTTCTGCGTCACAGTATTAGAGAGACCTGTTGCCAAAGGCACCTCATAGACGAGGTCGTACTTCTGACCATCAGCAGACTCAAAGTCCTCGTGTGGAGTAACCACCTTTGCAGAACCTAAGGTATATAGATAGTCACCATTGCCTACGCCATATACATTATTATATATATTACCGCCGAAGATGTTGGCTGATACCTGAGTTACATTACCCGAAACATCATTACCACCATATACATTGTTGATGATGTAGATATTATCATTAGACTCTGCATCAGGAGCACCGACAGTGAGGTGTACATCGGTAACGTCACCAATCATGCCACCACCAAATACATTCTCAGCAGCAACAGAATTAACATTTACGTTGGTTTCATTTACAAATGCGTTGAATGATCCACCGAAGGCATTGCGTATGTATGACTTACCAGAGAGTTCCACATGGGTAGCACCTGTTACAGCTCCGTAATAGCCACCACCATATACATCCATCACTGTCTGTCCAGCCTTGAACGGTGTGCGAACAGCCTCGCCAGCCTCCTCTGCTTCTGCAATAGCATTGTCGATCACTTCCGCTGTAAGGTCTGCAGCACCGTCGAAGTCAACATCAACAGTTACGTGTGTATCACCAGCTACAGAAGTATTCTCACCGTATCCGGCACCGAAGACAGAATACTTCGGAGCATGCTTGGTGTCATACACCTCATTGCTGAGGGCAGTGTCAAGCATACCACGCTTTACAGTAACGTATGTCGCACCATTGACACTGGCTACATTACCACCACCATATACGTTATGGTTGGCAGGCTCTGCACCATCGACGTCGATGAATGCACCACCATCGATGGTCACGTTGGTAGTGCCCTGTACATGAGCGTTGGTTACGCTCTGTGCCTTGCTGACGGTACGGATGTCACCGAGACCACCACCGAAGATGTCACCACCGATGTTACCACCGGCAACAGTAACGTATGTATTACCGTCATCAGCACCACCAGCACTCTTCTTGACCTGGGTATATGAACCACCGCCATATACGCTACCGCGAATCTCAGGAACGGCAACGATATTGTTGTCATCATCCTTCTGACTCTCCACAATCACGAGAGTGTTACCTGTGATACTACCTGCTTCTACAGCACCGTCGGCATGATCCTTAACCTGTGATACCAGACGACCGTTACCGCCACCGAAGACGTCACCGATGATCAAACCGGATCTCAGGATCACCTTGGTGGTCTGCTGAGGAGCTTCGTCATCACCTGCCTTAACAGTCTGACCAAGTACGCTGGCAATGTCACCACCGCCATACAGTGAGTGCTGTACGCGTGCACTACCGATAAGTTCTACGTCAGTAGCACCAAGAACCTGACCCATGGTGAAGTCCTTGTCGATAGTGTTCTTACTTGTTACAGGCACATACGACGATTCATTTAACTTGTGTGCAGACTCAACGCCGCAACCGCCACCGAATATATCAGTATGAACGTAACCACCTTCTGCGCGAACCTTTGTATTACCCTTTACCAGACCGAGGTCCTCACGTCCGTATGTAGTACCGTTTCCTTCATCATGAATAACGGTCTCATCACTCAACTGGTTGTAGAGGCTGAGGTCACCGAAGCCACCGCCATATACATGGTGTGTATAAGTGTTACGGATCACGACGTCGGTATTACCCAGTACGATACCACCGTAGCTACCACCTACTACACCGTGTACGGTAGAACCTGCCACGCCATAGAAGTTGTCTGGATCAATATCATCGCCAGCTGCTGTTGCCAGTTCAGAACCCACAGTAACCTTTGTATTATTCACCGTAGTGTTAGAACCGTTACCACCGCCGAAGACAGCGAAGTGAGCGCTCTTGGCGTCAGGATAAGCATCCTGCCAGTGCTTGGTTGCGATAAGGTCATCACCAAACATACCGCTTGTGACGGTAACGGTAGCATTACCTGCTACATGAGAAGCCACAGCACCACCAGCGAAGATATTATGTGTGATATTGAAGCGCTTGTTGGCGTCATCATAGAAGAGTTTGTAAGCATACTTCTTACCGTCATCTCCGTCTCTGATATCATCGCCCTTCATGTTCGTTCTTTCACGATCCCAGTAAATGATATCACCCTTTGCAAGATGATTATCTTCTACCTCCTGAGTATATTCATAGCCATCAGCAATGAGTTCGTCTCTGGTTTCATCCTTCAGTTCGTCACCCACGAAACGCTTGGTGTCAATGACAATATCCTCACCAACCTGCGTTTCCTTATAGAATACATGGATGATAGTCTGATTGACAAGCAACTCATCGGCAAGAGAAGTAGCCTCCCACATGATATGACCACCCTTGATAGAAACCTGGGTATCACCACCTACGTTGGCAGAAGAAATAAGAGGGTCACCGTTCGTAGTGGTTGAGATTGTACCCATACCACCACCATAGATGCTGCCGGCAAAGTTACCGCCTTCGAGGTTCAGATTAGCATTACCCGTGATGGTAGCGTTCTCACCACCGCCATAGATATCCTGCCATACTGTTACATTACCCTTGATGTTCAGATTCGTATTGGCAATGGTAGCAAGTTTGGTGTAGTCCTGTGCCTTATCCACGGTAAGACCCTTACCACCACCGAATACACGACCGTATATCTGTACATTGTCGGAGATGTTAAGTGTAGCATCACCATTAACGACAGTCTGACCACCACCATATACATTACCATGAATGATAACATTGCCTGAGATATCAAGACAAGTAGTACCCGTCACACCACCCATATTAGGGAATGAAACGAACTTATCATCCAGAGTAAAGTGAGCAGTACGCTTACCGTTTGATGCTGTACCGTATGCATCCATTATAGGTTGTCTTGATCCATACTGGTCTGACATCAGACCAAACTCAGGATCAAGTGTAGAGAACATATCCTTGACAGGTACGTCCTTGACACCCTCACCGGCACCATATACGTTACCATAGATCATAACGTCACCACCGATGGTAATCTTGGTATTACCATATACCTGACCAAGGCTGAGGTAGTTATCTGCATTAAGACGCTGATTCTGGATCTTCAACCATTCATAACCTGTAGTTGGAGTGTTCAACTCGCCTAAACCAAGAGCAGTACCGTTACTTGCATCACGTGCATAAGCTATTCGGGTATATTCCTGATTTGCATTTGTGTAAGAGTATGTTTTATCTGCGCCAGCACCAGCAGCACGCAGGAAGTAACGATAGTAACGAGAAGAACCCTTACCACCACCAAAGATACTACCATAGATTACGGCATCACCGCTAATGTTAATCTGAGATGTCAAACCTTCAGCAGCACCGTAGATATTACCTGCCTGATGATTAGGAGTATTACCGATGTTCTTGATATTGGCACCATTCTTACTAGGTGAAGGATTAAGGATAGATGGATCCGATACACCATTACCACCAGCATATATTGACACTTCGTGATCCAAAGAACCAAAGACACCACCTGTGATATTGATGATATTTCGGGTCTTCTCCAAATCCACATAGCCATCAGCAGTAAGGTTATTATCCTCACCGTTGTCATTGGCAACCTTAACCTTTACGAAGTCATAGTTATGACCATTACCCTTGACATATTCATAAGGAGCATACCATACATGTGTCTTGCCAGAGTCATACTCGGTATTCCAATAAGGCAAACCGTTATCGTCGGTATGATTCTCAGCTGTACCGATACCGTTTACGCCACCAGCACCAGAACCGAAGATGGTATTCTTGAATTTACCACCAGTGATATTAATCTCAGACAGTCCGTAGAAATATGTACTAGCCTCTGGATGATATGATCCATCATTATGAGCACGACCAAGACCACCGCAGTAAAGTTCTACAACACTTACACGGTCGTTCTTTAATTCTGCATTATTCTGACTGCTCTCAGGATCAATATTAATGATGCCACGACCGAAGTATGAGTCTGTAGGCGGATTACCTATCTCATACCATTTGTCTGTTCCATCAACGCTATATTTTACTATATGGCGATAATGTCCATCTGTCTCAAAGCTCGTCGGATTGTATTTCAGGTCTTTCTTTGTACCACGCTGCGAGCCCTTACTACCATTCACCAGACGTCCCATCCTACCACTAAGGATGTTCAGTGTTGCATCACTATACATAGTACCCTCGTGGTTACCAGAAAGTAAGCAACCCATATCTAACGTTGCTACAGGCTGGAAGAAATTATACAACTCATTGCCTACATTATCCTGAGGATCAATATCCACAGTAACGACAGTCTTTGCAGGATGGTCAGGACCACCCATTATGTAAGAAGTACAATCATCTGTCTGTCTGTTACCAGGACTTACAGGTCCCCATAAACCTGACTCAAACTTAATCTGCTGTCCGATATCGTCACGTCCATGGTTAATCCAATCGAACATCTCAGGATTGTCACTGGTAGCATCATTCAAATAACCACCCATGATAGCAACGTCGGCAGCACTTTCTCCTGCAGGAGTACCAGTACTAATGTCAGCCTTTGTTACTATATACGTTATTTTGTTTTCGTAGTTTTCTTCCAGTCCCCACTTCTTGACAGCGGCATAACCGGTGAGCACACCTCGTCCAATCCACACATTCCAGCGGTGAGCATAGATACGATAACGTATCGATCCTTCTGGATCTGATGGATGATACAAGCCAAAGCCGATATTCTCAAACTTATGGTCTGCGTTAATCGACAAGTCTGATGCACCATGACTGATATAACCACGATAATGTACACCATTCCACATACCTGTAACAGTTACAGGCTTGTTGGCAATACCACCATCTTTATTATTATCCTTATTATAATATCCCTCCGTTGACAATCCCATCAAGACGATGATATTGTTGTTCCAGTTCTGAGTACACTGGTCGATTGGCTTAACTTTACGTTTGTTACCATCACGCTTATAGGTGTCATAGGGATACTCATCCTTATGTGCAAGATAGTATGCCTCATCATCATAGACATCAGCTTTTGTCCATGTACCGCCATGACCTTCCACATAATCCTTTGTAGGTTCAGTATAACCATTGAGCTTAGCATACGCATTTTCCCATGTAGTTACAGGATCGTCAACAGTTCCTATACCAGAGATAAGAGGTTTTTCATGAACGGCACCCCTACTATCTGTTACAGTCTCAGCAAGCTGGAGATAGATGACGTTAGCTTCACCCACAAAGTAATTCACATTATCGTCATAATATACCTTGTCGGTCTCTGTATTGTGCTTGATAGTAACGTGACAGAACAGGTTGTTCACTTCACCCAATTCATCCTTGGTAATGGTTATTTCCTTGGCAGTCTGTCCGTCAAGTTTCTCAGCACTCTTTACATTCACTACATCACCCTTATACCACTGATATGAGATTCCGAGGTTAGGATAATTGTCAAGGTCTATATCTTCCTCACCTCTTGCAAGATGAATAGAATAGGTATCATCTGTATTCTCTATATAAGGAGCCAGATTGAATTTACCTCTTATAACATGATACTGAGTTCTTGCATACAGTTGTGCTCCAGAAGTATTCCTCACATCAGCCTGGATTATGATATCATCAAGATCGGCAGACAAGTCAATATAGTAACCGTGAGAATCATCCTTCAGCACACCATTGATATACCAATCATATTTGTAACCCTCAACTCCTTTGGTAAGGTTAGAGAGTACAATATAGTATCTGTCTGCCACTTCCTCGTCAGCCTCTATGTAAGCACCGTAGGCCCTCGTTGCATAATTCTTTGTTTCAGTCATCTGAGGTACATTATAACCACTACCCCATTTCCAGAATCGTGTGACATCATCATGATTGTTGAGGATAGCAAGAGCTATACGCTTACCACCATTTGCATCACCATAGTAGGTATTTGAATCAATATAGCGCGCACCGAGGTTTATACCCTGATAACTTTCAGGATTATAGGCCATAACATCCTCCTTGGAGTCTGCATGAGGATTTATAGGACGTGCTCCATTCTTACACTCTTTTTCCGGATACTCGTCCGTCATCTTGTGTGACACTCCGTTTGCATCTACTATGTAGAAATCATAATACAAAGCATCGACAGTCTTCAACTGCTCTGTAGAATTGTTGTTTGCCTCCCATATTCTGGAAATATTCTGATATTCTAACGCCTGATTGCTTGAATATCTTGTAGCTGCAACAACAGGACTGATGAATGCAAGAGGTGCATTGATGGTACCTCTGTAAAGCACGTATCTTGGCAGTGCAGCCTCTACCACTGTAGCAGACTGAGCGGTAGCCGCATAGCGACCCACGATACCTGCAACATTGAATGACGCCAGATGAGTGAAGTCCTGCTCCTGAATCTTGGTATTCTTTAATGTTACGTCTGCATCGACTACCATATTCTTTATAACGACATTCATTATGGAGCCAACGGTATTATTGAATGCGCTCTGCACAGAACCAACGACGCCACCCACGAAGAGTCCCTTGCCTGCGAGACTGTATTCACGGGCATTCTTACTGTCATCGCTAATAACAAGTTTACGAACTTCGACGTTCTCTATGAGTGTGTTGTTTGACACGATACCTGCCAATGCACCAACCATTACGTTGTTAGCATTGTCGGTAAAACCGTTCTTATACTTAAACGATACATTGTCAGCCTTATGGCTAAGGGTAAATGTATTAAGAACGATGTTGCGAACAACTGCCGGTGAAGCACTTGTATCACCTACCTTTACCGTAGAATTGGCATTACCGATGCAAGAGAAGAGGCCCCAACCGATATTCATATTGTCAGTATCATATAGACCACCTTCCCATGTCTGCTTCAGATTCTTGATGGTATGGAACTGACCATCAAAGACTCCATCGAAGACATAGTCTTGACTATAACCTGTTGTTCCATCGACAGGGAAAGAAATAGGAGTGAAGTTATCAACCTTTGCAGTCTTTTCCTGCATGTTGATATCTGCATCCAACTCATAGTATGCCTTATTATAGTGAGACTTTGATGTGAACTTCCCTTCCCATCTTACTGTAGCATCGAGTGTAGAGAGGTAAGACAACAGCTGCAACTCGCGCGATCCTGTTGTACCACCAAGTACGTATGGATTGTCTTTGGTACCAAAGGTCTCCATGCCCTTGGTATCATCTTTCACACGAAGTACAGGTCTTACGACACAATCAATGGTCTCAACAAGTTCTCCACCCAGATATGCCTCAACCTTTATCTGGTTACCAGCAATGGCAGGAGTGATTTTGTATTCTGTTCCTGCACCAGACTGCTTGAGTGTTTCATCAACATACCACTTATAACTGTCAGCCTTTACAGACTCTGACTTCTTTTTTATGGTAAGTGTATGCTCGCTGATACCACGGGCACCAGCATCGGCAATAATAAAGCTTGCATGAATACCTGTCAGGATTTCTGTCAACAGATCCTCGTCAACATTTTCCTCATACTCACCACGATTTACACCCTGCATATAGTACATATAATACTTAGGGTATGTCTTTGCATTGTCAGCCCATTTTGGATATATAGTCTTGTCTGCATCTGACCCTGAGTTGGTATATACCAGTACGGTCTTGGAAGTCTTATCCGTTGTACCTATCTTATTATTATCAACAAGAGCACTTGAAGTAACAGTAAGATACTTTACACCATCAACCATAGTAAAGGTTGCATCGTCAGCAAAGTTCTTGGTTCTCTCCGTCTGACTTAAGACATCAGAAGACAGACCGAGCTGATAGACACCATACTTCCAAGTGGAAGCCTTCTCCCACTCTTCTTCAGAAAGTCCTGCATTGGCACCACTATAGTCATCATATGCGTATTCAGCTTTATCACCATTAGTATAAAATACACCAATGATAGGTGCTACAACAGCATTAGGCGCATAGATCTTACCTGAGAAGAACAATGCCTCTGGCAGACTCTTCGGAGTCTGTATCCTACCGATGACACCACCGATGACGAAGTAATTTTTCTTATAGTTATATAATTTACCATCATCACTTGTATTGGCAGCCTCAGGCACGAAACCACTGAGGTTGATGTCAACACCATCAGCCACACAGTTGCGTACCTCAGACAATTTGGTAGCATTAGATTGTTCCACATAACCGACGACACCACCAACTACAAAATTCTTTTCCTTAGCGTATGTGTGTGTACCTTCTGTACGTATCTTGAGATTCTTAACCTCTACCTGCTGAACAGTTGCAAAAGGAGCAGTCGTAGGGTTAAGCCTACCAGCTGCACCACCTACATAGAGTTCACCAGTATTGTTACCATTAAGAACAATCTCACCACCATCAACAGTAGATTCCTTGACTGTTGAAATAGTCTGATAGCCAGCAAGTCCGCCAACGTACAGGGTATTGGTCATATTACCATTGACAGACACTTTTGGATTCTTGACAGATATCTCTGACACCGTTGTTGGATGTGCAGCTGTTCCGTCCAATCTACCAAAGGCAGCACCAACGTATGTGCCAGCCTTGACATCACCATTGAGAGAAAGTTTTTCCTGTGTAGAAATCTTCATGTCAGTGAACTCACATGCAGTATTTACATAGCCTACAAGTCCACCAAAGTAACTACCATTAATAATATCTTTCTCTGCAGTAACAGTAACATCAGCAAGTTGAATGTTATTAACCTTGACTGCATTGTTCAACTTATCACGTCCTGACACGCGTCCAGCAAAACCACCCATTAGAACATTGCCATAGTATTTATTATCCGAAGTATTCTGTACTCCTATTAATCCGGCAACAGACACATTAACTTTTCCACTAATCTTGACATTGTCAATAACAACTTCAGTATTAACATTATTTCCGGGGATTACATCACCGAATATACCACCAAGATAGTGAGTAGTACTGTTTGTATTGCCAGTAACTCCTACTGTTGAATTACCGTTTATAGTAACATTCATTATTGTGGTTGGCGCATTTTCAGCAGAAGTCACATTACCAGCAAAGCCTCCCAAATACGATGTGGAAGTTTTCAAATTTCCGTTAACCTTGACGCTGGTGTTGCCATTAACAGTCCATGTAGAGAGCAATACATTGGTGGCAGCATAACCTATGATACCTGCTCTCAGATTACCGAAATCACCTGTACCTCCTTCTTCACCGAATGTAAGTGAAGAATTATCCAGTGTTACGTTTGTTACTGCAACCTGTTGCGCCGCATTACCTACGATATAACCTGCTACAGTACCAACATATAATTCAACAACCGAACTGTTTGCCTTATAATTCAAGGTTGGTTCTGTCAAAATAACCTTATCTATAGAAGCATAGGTATTGATACGTCCAAAAACATTACCTACATAGCTCTTAGTCTGTATACCCTTGATATTCAGCGTTGGCTTTGTAACAGTAAGGTTATTTGCTATAACCAGCAATGAAGATCCACCTACTACATATCCAATGCCGGAACCAATGTTGCTTTCACCCTTTATAGAGTCATTAAACGTCAGCAGAGGTTTATCTACGCTACAGTCCTTCACCTGGCAGTTTGTATTAACTCTACCGAAAAGTCCACCTGCATTTACTGCCTTTGTTTCACCATTGACTGTCACAGTTGGTTCTGCAGCGTCAACATTCATTGCCAATGAAGGACAACTTGCAGCACCTTCAAAGCTACCGAATGCGCCACCTACATAGCAAGTTGAACTAAATTTCTTGCTGAAGGTGATTTCAGGTGTGTTTACCATTACGTTTTCGAAAGAACAACCGGTGTTAGCCCTGCCGGTAAATCCACCAAAATAACCTTCTTTATCTCTCAGTTCGCCCTTTAAATCCATGATGGATTTGCTAAGAGTGATATTCTTTACAGATACCAATTTATTCACGGCGGCATTAGCATATCCGATGAATCCACCCATATCTGATTCTGCTGTGATGATATCACCATTGACCGTCACCTTACTGCTTGCCACTGTCCAGGTATCAAGCAATACGTTTGTATCAACACCACCTATCACACCGGTCTTCAGTGCATTCACAGTATTGGTGCTTGCAGAACCTATGACAACATCTGATGTATTCTCTACTACCACATTAGACACCTTATGAGGATAAGCCTCTGCAGCAGTAATTCGACCAAAGGCACCACCGATATAAGATCCAGCAGTCAGATTACCCTTGACCGAAACTTTGGAATCTCCAATCTTCCAGTCATCAAAGATACAACTGCCAGCACTCACATAGCCAGCAAGACCGCCATGATAGCTACCAGCAGTTACATTGCCAGAAATGGTAACATCGGATTTGCTAACCGACACCTTGTTAATTTTCACAGTAGCATTAACGGCTGCCTTACCTTGTACTTGACCAAAGAAACCACCGATATAGTTGGCTGCAGTTAAGTTTCCACCAACAGTGACGGTAGAAGTGCCAAGGATACTTAGATCGTTTAATGCAACATTACTATGTGCTGCATCACTAACATCTACATAACCAGCAAAACCACCAAGTCGGCTATCCTTGACATCAATATTACCGGTTAAGGTTACATTACTATTACCCGTAATCTTGATTTTCTTTACTGTCAACGGAGCATTGGCAGCAGAATTCATCCTACCAGCGAAGCCACCCACATACGAGCCTGTTGCCATGAATTTACCATTAATAGTAACATTGGTATTACCATTAACAGTCCATGTGTCAAGGGTCACGTTGGTAGTAGCCTGACCTATAACACCTGCATATAATTCTGTAATATTGTCGTACTCTGTACTTGATCCAACGACAATCTCGGGATTACCATTGATAGTAACATTCTTTGCCTTAGAAGCTACAGCCGCACTACTTAAGATTGCACCTATAGCAGAACCGACAAAACTTTTCTTGGCTACACTTCCCTTAATAACAATTTTAGGAGAAGAGGTAAGCGTAATATCACTGAGATCACATGCAATATTAGCATATCCCAGGAAACCTCCATAATAACTAACGTCCATCACCTGACCGGCAACAGTAATTTCAGGGGAAGCTACCTTCACATTATTTATAATAGCAAGTCCATTGAGTTTTCCGCCAATATATCCGAAGGCACCACCCAAGTGACTCGCCTTGCCTACATTACCAGTAACATCAATCTTACTGCTACCAGACATAGTAATGCCCTTAATAGAAACAGGCTGATTGGTATCCGTTTCCACAAAGCCAACAAAACCACCCAAACGTGATTCCGTTGTTATGAGGTTACCATTTACAGTAATACTGCTGTTACCTGTTACCTTCCATGTATCAAGCGTTACGTTCTTTGAGACATTACCGATAACGCCTGCCCTGACACCTACAATATTATTCTCTTTTGTTGTACCTATGACAATATCTGATTTGTCAAGCGTCACATTAGTAGCCTTTGAAGGCACAGTCGCACTACCAGCAATAGAACCGATAACAGTTCCTATATAATTTGTGCCAACAGACACATCACCAGATATATTTATTGAAGATGTGCTTACCTTATTAGTAGTAGATGTTATCTCTGTACCTACATCACCCTGTGCCAGTAATACACCGATATAACTTGCATTACTTATACCCTTGGTCAGATTAATCTTGGTTCCTGTGACGGTACAACCAGAGATTTTGATTGGAGCACCCGCAGCACCCTTAGCATAACCTACCAAGCCTGAAATGCGTGAGGCATTGGCAGAGGCATTGTAGGTTACAGTAACATTATTAGTGCTACAGCCCGTAATACTTGTCTGCGAGTTAATCTTACCCACAAGACCTGCGATATAGAGATTTGTAGTTGTACCAGAGAATGTAGCTGTAACACCATCAACACTGACTTTATCGAGTGACACTACAGTTTCTGCACAACCAATAACACCACCCATGTCATGCTCATCTGATATATCAGCGTAGGTAAACTTAACATTACTAACCGAAACATCAGAAATATTTGCCTGTTTCGTATAACCAGCCAACGCACCAAGACGAGTAGTTTTACCCAGCTTAGTTGTAGAGGTGAACGTAACACCGACAATTTTCAGATTCTTAACCTCTGCAAGTGCAGTAGCACTGGCACCCTGGATTGTTGGAAACAGACCATAGTTACTAGTAGTTGTTACATCCAACTTCACATTGGAAACGGTATGGTTGCCTCCATCAAAATGACCCTGGAAAGAGTTACCAGTATTTGAACCATGAGCCCATGGATGGTTATTGAGGTCAATATCGGCATCCAGTTTCCAATACGAATTATAACCAGTCCTTTTCTCATGCACGCAGCGCATGAAGTAGGCAAAACCATTGGCATCATTGATAAGGTATGGATCAGCCTCTGTACCTTTACCTTTAATACCATTCGGCGCAGTTTGATTATCTGCGTCCTTTTTAATTGTTCCATCCCACATATCTGCCCATGCCGAGCCTACTCCCGCAATGAGCAGGAGCAACACGAACAGTGCATGTCGGAATGTTCCTCCGACCGCAGACCCACGTGGCATTTCATTGAAGGTTTGCCTTACCTTCCTAAAAGCTTTAATAAATCTGTTCATATTTTATTTTGTTTTAATTTTTTTCTAATCTATATCGGATTTTCACCGCGTCCATCTCCTCCCCCTAGGGGGAGGCAGGGAAGGGGCTTCACTCTGCTACCAGATATCCCGTTGTCATGTCATCATCTGAGAGGACATATAGATAGCTTGGCACGATCTTTATCTTTATCGGATAGACAAAGCCTGTATTCAATGTGGTAAGATTTGCGAAATTCTTACTGTTCAGAACAATAGTGCTCTTTACATCCTTTCTCGTAATCTGACTACCATCGCTATTGAAGTCATTATCGGCATACACATCGTATGTCACCTCTATCGTTGGTTCGAAACCTGTATATGGAATGACATAGAAGGCACCTGCTGTAGATAAGGTACTGGTGCTGCCCCACTTCACCCAACCGGTGCTCGTAACGTTTACTTCTCCATAGTCAGGGAAGAGCACGTAAGGATCATCCTTCGTATAGTTTTTGAAAGTCAGGTTATTCCAAACGATATCACCTGATCTCCATTCGCCTGCTCCCGTTACCGCAGCATCGTCATCATCGGAGTCTGATCCTGCATCAATATAAGAATAGGTGCGGTTGATAGTTCCACTCGTAGCGAAGTTTCCATAGAACTTCACACTCTTGATCTTGAAGTATCTTACATCATCCATCTTCTCTCCCAGCTGGAACTGGATATTGTAAGCCACGAGTGTCTGGTCCATATCAAAAGGAATCAGGGTACCAGAGACCGCAGTATGGAATGGAGCATGACATATGAGAGGCGTCTTCTTCGCAGAAATGAGCACAGGCTCATCAAAACTTGCCGAAAAGCTTAGAGTCTGACCCGTACTGGTAAATGTCACCTTGGCATCACCAGGCAGGTCGCCTTCTACCATATATCCGAAGAAGTCAAACGAGTAGTATGAGTTGTAGTCCGTCCAGTACTGCTTAGGGTCATATTCCCATCCTTGACTTTTATTATATGTAACCTTCTGATTCTGGAATATTGAGTTCTGAGCTGTTCGGTTGCCATATCCGAACACTCCGAGAGTGCTGGCATGCGATGATGAACTCCATGCAATGTGTTGATGCTCTCCTGCTCTTGTACCTACGACACTGACAGGAGATGCATTGATACCAGATACTGCAAACCTGATATCTTCGGTCTGCGTCTCTAGTCCTATGTTTTCCAAATCGCTGCTACATGCTGTTAACATTGCCGCAGCAGCAAGATATAATAGTTTTTGCTTCATCTGTATTCTTATACCTTATTATATATATTATAAACTTATTATTGTGATTCTACAAGATTTTGGATGGATTATTTTAGTAAGGAAGTGCCATGAGTATAGAAGTTATAAGTGAAAAGCGAAAGTTTTAAAGCTTTCTAACACAACCATTTACCAACCTTCTGTTCCTGTTCCCTTATCACCACCATTTGTGAATGTTGTGCCTGTCTTCCATTGCTGTACCGAAATCTGAGAGAATGTGATAGGCGTGTCCTCTTCTGGATAAACCGTCCACTTATAGAACGAATTAGGCTTGAGGTTTGGCTTTGAGAGGCCTTCCGACTTGAAGTATCGCTTGTTATCCGGATTACCCTTCACATGCGCCGTGAGATAGAGTTCGCAAGATTCCACTCCCGTCAAGTCGATAGGTGCAACCATCATATATGCCATGATGTAGCCTGTGAATTTTCCGTTGTAATAGTCATAGAAAGGATTCGTCGATTGTTCATTTTCCTGAGTAGGAGTAGAAAGGTCGAAGCCGCTTCCACCCTCACCAAGTTTCAGGCTTATCATATTTGATGTCTCTACAGGTTCCAGTTCCTGTGTTGCAGCATTCATATTTGCCGTGGTGGTGAAGGCTTTCTCCTTGTTCACCAACTGTATCTCATCATAGACGTAATTATACTTAGGATCAATGACTATCCAGAATCTTACGATGGCTCCCATACGTTCCATGTTCAGATGCAGTTTGCCACCTTCGGTTGACTGTACTATGCCCGAACAAGCGAAATCGCAATCACTGAGATGCTTGGAAGCATTAGGCTGCGATGCCAAAAATTTTTCTTTGCTACCCCAATAGTCACTGAAGTCAACGGGACTGGACTGTATCTGACCGGTATAATCGACTTCCAGCTTAGTGTAATCTGTTAATGCAGCATTTATATATGGCATATAGGCAACAAAGTCCTTGTTTCCCTCAACAGCCAATTTACCGTCATTAGTCTGAAACCAGCGTGTGAGACGGTCACATGTATCACCACCAGGAGCCTGGGTAAACTTCTGCTGCTGTTGGTGACCATCATCTCCCAGTGGGAAAACACCGATGCAGTCTTCCGGTTCCCAACTGAAGAGCATCTTGTTCTGCGAGTCATCATAGACCAGTGTGGAACGCGTGACGTTCTCGTCACCCAGTCCTACGGGTGCTTCTATCGAAACCTTGATGCCGGAGGCTTCCTCCACATTCCCATTGTCAGTGGCACTGCCAATGAAACTATCCTCGCTTGAGCATGCTGCAAGCGCAAGAACTGTGGCGATATATGTGAAATATTTCTTCATATATTTAATATATTTACGTTTCGTTACCTTATTAATATTATAGTGTTGCCCTAGCCCTAGGTTCCCCCTTAGGGGGTTAGGGGGCTAGTTAGGGGGCTAGTTAGGGGGCTTTCTTTATAATGACGTTCCCCTTTATCGACCTGTCCGCCTTCATACCGAGAAGGTTGAATGACAGACGTCTCTGTTGCGTCTTTACCTCGTTGCAGACTATGGCGTCTTCCTCTTCTTCCGTCTTCACTACCAGTTCGAATCGGTGCAAAGGATCAGCTATAAAGTCTGGTGCAAATGCTGTAGGAGTCTTTATTATAGTCTGTGCAGCCGCAGCGAGAGTCGGATTGACGGACTGCAGGGCGTCCCCTGTTGGTTCTTCTTCCTCTTCCATTACCGGCATATCGACCGTCAGAGGATAGAGATGTCCCGGTAGGATTGCAGTGCCTTTCACCTCTGCGGTGTATATCTCACCATAGCGTGAGGATAACGTGAGGGTGAGCGTCTGTCCTGTGAGGTCTGCCGGCGGCAACATCAAGTATGCTATGAACGTATCTCCTTTCTTTACATCTACAGAGTTCAGTTTTAGTGTTACCTCGCTGTCATACGTCAGTGGCGTTACCGTCCCATTTGTCACATCCATCGTCGCCATTGTTGTGAAAACCTCTTTCTCTGCCGTGAGCGTGAGAGCCGTGAGCGTGCAGTCTGTGTTCATCTTGCATTCCACTCTCATCACACTGCCAAGGTGCAGAAATTCGAAGTGGCAGGCATCACCGGTGGACATTGTCTGCGAGGTCATGTAGTCATAGACTGCGAGGTGTGTTGTGCTGTTGTTGGCATTCTGCGTCTGTCCTGCATAGCTTATCGGCAGTGCCGTCATAGGTTCTTTGTAGTAAGACTGCGAATATGGATAGTATGCGTAATACTTAGCATCAGGAGCCAGAGCCCAACCGTAGGCCGAGAGAGTGCAGGTGGAAGCATTGTCACTCGTGACGACCCAGTGTATTATCTCTGTGTTCTTTTCCGTAAGGATGCCGCACATATCATCGTATTTCCAGCAAACGCCAAGACTCTCTTCCTGCTGACGATATACATAATCTACAGCAGATGCCTGTGGCACTGAAGTTGCCATCACCAACAATATGATCCACAACTTTTTCATGGCTAATTGTAATTTTCCACATCCAAAGAATAATCTTCTAATGCAACAGGATCTTCAAAAAAACTCGTTGTTGCGGTGCGATTACCTCGTCCAGGTCCATCATCACCTCCTCCAGACTCTGTATCACCCGATCCTTCAACTTTAATTGATCCTGCCATAATGCCCTTGTTGTCTTCAACGCCCTCGAAGAGAGCCATTGGGGGCACATACACTTTGCGAATGCAGATTTCGGTTTTAATTCTTTCTATCTTCATAATTCTATAAGTAACATAACTTATGTTTTTATATACGTATGCATACGTTGCACATACACACGCGCGTTTTTATTACTAATGCAAAAGTACAACTTATCATTCGTTTTCCAAAGACTTTTTACGTCTCTATAACAAAAATTAACAGTAGAAGCATCGTTTTAAACTTTTTTACACATAGCAAAAGTGCTTGGTGACTACACTGTGGCTAATGTTATATCGACAAAAAAATGAGACATAAGTAATGAGAAAACATTAAATGAGTTTCTTCCATTTGTACAGTACGAATAGTTTCTGGAATAATTTCCTTCCTTCAAAAGAAGATAATTTCCGTGAATCCCGTTGGCAAAGAAGACAATTCGTTTCACCCGCACACATGGAAAGTTTTATGAAAAACATTCACTTTGGAGCTTTGTATGCTGTTATTTCAGTTTTTTTTCATAACTTTGCAAACAAATTGATCAAGCAATACATCATCCTATGAGAAAAATTCTACTATCCATGGCTGTTGCACTGCCACTAATAACGGCAAATGCACAGCAACTCGCCTTTCCGGACGCACAGGGATTTGGACGTTTCGCCAAAGGCGCACGATCGGTAGCTTCACCTACCGTCTATCACGTAACCAACCTTAACGACTCCGGCACAGGTTCGCTGCGCGACGCAGTATCACAGGGCGGACGCATCGTGGTATTCGATGTCTCGGGCGTCATCAAGATCAATTCGCGCATCGTCTTCGCCAGCAATATCTATGTGGCAGGCCAGACTGCTCCGGGAGAGGGCATCACCGTCTATGGCGATGGTGTAAGCTTCTCCAATGCCAGCAATATCATCTGCCGTTACCTGCGTGTGCGCATGGGTCACGGCGGTAGCAGCGGCAAGGACTGCGCCGGCGTATCCAGCGGCACCAATATGATCTTCGACCACTGCTCCTTCTCGTGGGGTCTCGATGAGACTTTCTCCATCAACCCTGACGGCAAGGGAGCCATCGGCGACATCACCATCCAGAACACTATCATAGGTCAGGGTCTGATGACGCACTCTGCCGGCGGACTGATACAGGCTGACAACATCACCCTCTACCGTAACCTCTACGTGGATAACTCCACACGCAACAACAAGGTGAAGGGCAAGAGCCAGTATGCCAACAACATTGTATATAACTGGAAGAACGGTGCCTACATCATGGGCGGCGACTCGGAGGGCAAATCATACGTCAACCTCCAGTCTAACCTCTTCATCAACGGTCCTGCAGGAGGCGGAGACGCCTTCACCGGTGCCAATGCCGATTTCCATTTCTATGGCATAGACAACTGGCAGGACTCTAACGCCGACGGTGTCTTCAATCCTTACGAGGTGACGAAATACAGCGCTGCCACACGTGAGACGACACCTTACGACTATCCCGCACTGGATCTGTGGAGCGGCAAGGAACTGCTGGAGAAGAGCCTACCTATGGTGGGTGCCTCGCTGCCTTACCGTGACCAGTCGGACTATTACATGATTGATGAGGTGATGTCATGCGGTACCGAGGGTGCGCTCATCACCTACGAGACGGCTCTGCCTATCGGGGCACCTGACTCATGGGCATGGTGGACCGGCAACAAGGAGGTGGACTCTGACAAGGACGGTATGCCTGACTGGTGGGAGAATGCCAACGGCACGAACCCTAACAGCAATGATGCCTGTACCAAGGCTGCCAACGGCTACCTCAATATCGAGAACTATATCAACTCCATCACTGCGGACAACCGCCAGTACTTCCTCCGCAAACCTGTGACCGTAGGTCTCAAGTCGGCTACCACATCGACCCTTACCGTCGGCTGGCGCGACTACACATACGCCGAGGATGGCTTTGCCGTAGAGGTGAACATCGACGGTGCATGGCAGGAGAAGGGACGCACTGAGGCTAATGCCAAGGAGTGTGTGGTATCTGGTCTGGAACCTGGTACTTCCTATAATGTGCGTGTACGTGCTTTCGGCAAGAACAATGGTGCTGATGCCTACTCTGAATACTCTGCTCCGGTGACTATGCTCACACGTCCGCTGGAGGTGGGCATGGTGGATATTGATACCTACCAGCCTGACGTAACCAACGGCACCGATGTGGCTGACGGCCAGAAGCTTCTGCTCCACGCTGATGCCGGCCAGACTCTGGACTACGTGCTGCCTGCAGCTATCTCGCCTGCAAGCGTAGTGGCTACTGGCAAGGGTACGGTTAAGGTATCGGGTGCTGCCATCACAGGCACGGGTTCGGTAAACAAGGATAGCCAGGGCACTCTGCAGCTAACCTCTGCCAACTCTTACACTGGCGCTACCGTAAACCACGGCGGCACCATAGAGTTCAGCTCTATCGCCAACGGCGGTGTCAACTCTGCCATAGGCGCTTCGCAGTCTTTCGCGCAGAACTGGATATTCGACGGCGGTACTTTCCGCTACACAGGCGGCAATGCTTCGTCTAACCGTAATGCACGCATTGACCGTGATGCTACGCTCGACATTGCCAACGCCTCAACGACACTCACCATGACGGGTACATTCGAGGGCGACGGCCAACTGACCATCGACGGCAAGGGTACTCTCTCCATCGCTGACCAGAAGTTCCTCAGCCAGAAGGGCGCTACCAGACTCAAGGGCGGCAAGCTCTATCTCTCTGATACTGAGAATGCCTGCAAGGCGTTCGGTGAAAGCGGCAAGAAGGT
>JAZLIN010000091.1:0-2657 GCA_045617365.1 Prevotella sp.
CGGCATATTTCTGAGATTGTTAATAATTTTGCACTCGCAATTAAAAGACAATGTGCAACTTATTATCAATGAAACATGAGAATAACAAACCTATTTTTGATGGTCGCCATGATGACGGGCGACCTCCACCTTCACGCACAAAACCATGATGTAGAGTATAATTGCTTCATAACAGCAGAGATGGATGCACGACTGGACGGCAATGATGCTGGTAGCTATGGTATTACGCAACTCGACATCATCAAAGGTAGCAATACGTTCCATCTTGGCAGCTCTCTCCTGGCTTCAAGATCTCTTGACCGAAGTTTTTGGGCATACACCGAACATAGCATTGCTCCAAATACAGATTTCCTCTTCGCGTCCTATTACGATTCCTCGCCATTTGCTCCATCAAGATGGTATGCAGGTGCAGGCATTCACCAACAATTAGGACGTACAACTCTCTGCCTGCATTATGTATGGCGACAATTTCAAAAAGAATCTCCGTCAAACACTCTCGACATGACCATGCACCTGCCTCTTTCCACCAAGATTAACTTACAACCCACCTTGCGTCTTGTAAAACAAGGACACGCTGTGCGAACGATAGGATTGCTTCGTATGCGGATAGAATTGGAATAGCAAGGGGATGAAGCGCCTTCATCCCCTTGCTTCTGTACGCTCGGCATGAGCATTATCTAACGGGTGCAAGTCCCGAGTGAGCCCTAATAGCGGGAATCACATAGCCTAAGGCAAGGGTGTCCACTGCGAGGTGGAATCTGAAGGAAGCCGGCGGCAAACATCTGGCCTAACGGACAGAAACTTCATACAAGGCATATAACTGAGAGAAAGGTTGCAGAACAAACCAAAGCCCGATAGCTATTCGGAACGGTTGGTGTAAATGAAGTAGGCATAAGATGGAAAGACAATGCCCTTATCCGAGGAGGTCTCACGGACATGGTGATTAGTTGCTTTTACAAAAGCCATGGAGTAAAGCTTGCCGTGAGAAGTCAGCCGAAGCCATAGTAATGGAGTATTCGATAACGCTCCATGAAGGGCTGAACCTAACAATCAAGCGATTAGTAATTGAAAGTTACCTAATGAAAGATAGAATGCAGAAAACATCAGCCCTTGCTAATGACTGCCCCCAAAGAAATAGGACGGAATCCGAAAGGTATGGAGGAGTGCAGACTTTCATGTGGATGACTGAAGACAACATCGTGGAAGTTCCATTCGACAAGGAGCACCTATTGGAAGTAATCCTTAGTCCCGATAACCTCAACGAAGCCTACAAGGCAGTAGTGAGGAACAAGGGATGTGGCGGGATCGACAAGATGTCATGTGAGCAGTTGCTCCCATGGCTCTTGGCTAATAAGGATGAACTGATACGTTCCTTGCTTGACGGTACCTACCGTCCGAATCCCGTCCGAAGGGTAGAGATACCCAAGGACAACGGCAAGATGCGCCTGTTGGGTATACCCACCGTGGTTGACCGCATGGTGCAACAAGCCATCAACCAAGTACTGACAGTAATCTATGAGCCCCAATTCTCCAAGCGGAGCTTCGGCTTCCGCCCGAGAAGAGGATGCCTAACCGCACTGCGAGAAGTGCAGAAGATAGTCAACGAAGGCTACAAGTATGTAGTTGACCTTGACCTCGAACGCTTCTTCGACACAGTTAGCCACAGCAAACTCATAGAGATACTCAGCCGTACCCTCAAGGATGGCAGGGTAGTCAGCCTTATACACAAGTATCTTCGAAGCGGAGTCATAGACAAAGGGCTGTGGCATGCAAGCGAGGAAGGTACTCCGCAAGGAGGACCGCTGAGTCCACTGCTTAGCAACATCATGCTGAACGAATTGGACAAGGAACTCGCACGCAGAGGACACCCCTTTGTACGCTATGCTGATGATTCGATGATATTCTGCAAGACCAGACGTGCTGCAGAACGTGTAAGAGAGTCAATAACCAAATTCATTGAAGGAAAACTCTTCTTAAAGGTGAACAAGGAAAAGACTGTGGTCTCATACATACGAGGTGTGAAATATCTCGGTTACTCCTTTTATGTACACAAATGCAAATGCCAACTCACCGTACACCCGAAATCCAAGGCAAAGATGAAGTCAAGGCTAAAGGAACTGACAAGTCGGAGCAACGGATGGGGATACGAGAAGAGAAAGCAGAAGCTCAAAGAGTACATACGAGGGTGGGTAGGGTACTATCATCTCGCCAATATGAAACGTCTTTGTGAACAAACCGACGAATGGTTGAGACGTAGAATACGCATGTGTATATGGAAAGCCTGGAAGAAACCAAAGACAAAGGTGGCAAACCTTATCAAATGTGGCATAGACAAATACTACGCCTATATGTGGGGTAACACTCGTCAAGGTTATTGGCGCATAGCTGACAGCTATATATTACATCGTGCAATCACGAATGAGAACATGAAGCTAAGAGGCTATGTGAGCTTGTTGGATTCGTATCTCGAATGGAATCCAAGATAGGAACCGCCGTATGCCGAACGGCACGTACGGTGGTGTGAGAGGTCGGAAAACGAAAGTAGGAGAAAAACTACTTCGTTTTCCTCCTACTCGATTATAGAAAGTTATATTTTTCTCCGTCACCTCCGTCACCTTTTGTGTATCAGCTTTATAATCAGTGCATAACGTGTGACG
>JAZLIN010000092.1:0-5334 GCA_045617365.1 Prevotella sp.
TTGTTTTCCCCAAATTGGAAGGTAGAAACCACCCCAGGTTAAATTTCCAGTGTAAAGGTCAATTAAAGTCCACGCCGTGCTGAAACATGCGATGGCAACATCAATGTTAAAGCGGGTATTGGGTGGGAGATCACGACATATTAAAAGGCGTTTACTTGACGCTTGTCTTTGGCTACACGAATCTCGCAAATTCAAATTCTAGCGAAGAAAGCAACGGTAGATGTCCTCGGGTGTGATTTTTCACAACCGCATTTGTTCATACAAGAATAATTGTGCCTATATGGGTGCAAGATATTTTATATGTGTATGTAACATATTGCGAAGTGAGACCTCATACGGCGTGGACTCTGACGTTGTTCATTCTCTAGAATTGGGCAATGCGAGAGCCATGTGTAGCGGGATGAACAACAGGTAGGTTCTCCACGCTTGAGCCAGAACTAACTTTGTAATACATTGATAGTCAGTGCTAATATTTTGTGGATTTGATGCGTTGATACCATAATGTTCCCAAGATAAGACATCAGGGCTAAATCTTTCCCGAATGTTGTGTCGGGTGTAAAATATGCTGAAACGGTAATTTACAGATTTTAACACTGTAAATTGCCGTTTGTTCAATCTCTGGTGTCAGTGATGCTGATGCTCAAAAACGCCATGTGACTTTTGAGTCTGTTAAGCATTTGCAGATAGAAGAGATACATTTTATACTCTTTTTTGAGAGTTATAAGCATCAAGAAGGTGCAAATTTGTCCATAAATCATATTTTGTTTGCACCAATTGATTGTTTTTTGAAATATTATTATTAACTTTGCAGTCGTAAATAATATACTAATTCGCGACAGAATGTTTAAATATACATGACAGAGACCATTGAAGATAAGATACTTAATAAGATGAAGAAATGCGGAAGAGGCTCGGTATTCTTTATTCCTGACTTTGTGTCGTATGGTAATCGTAATGCAATCAACAAAGCATTGGAACGACTAACGGACAAAGGACTGGTATTGAGGGCTGCACGTGGCATCTATTGCTACCCTAAAATAGAAAAGGTATATGGGCTTGGTTCTATTCCTCCATCGATGGAAGATATAGCAGAGGCAATGGCAAAGCGAGATGGAGCAAAGATTATTCCATCGGGACTTTATGCACAATATCAGTTGGGGCTAACGCAGCAAGTTCCTATGAATGTTGTGTATCTCACAAATGGGATTTCTCGTACTATAAATCTGGGTGATGGCAAAGCTATCAAATTTAAACATTCTTCGCCAAGGTACTTTGCGATGCGCAACCAACTTGCGCTGCTTCTTACAACCGCGCTCAAGGATTGGAAAGTTGAAAACTTAAGTACAGAGCAAAAAGAGGTAATCAAGAGTAAACTAAATGCAAGTCCACGCCTTCAGGTTGCCGACTTGAAGCTGATGACTTCAAAAGTCAGAGAATTGATAATAAGTTTATACGATGCATAAATTCCTTACACTCACCGACTCCCAACGTAAGAACGTTTACGAGTCAATATCGCACAAAGTGAATCTGCCATCTCAAGTTGTAGAGAAGGACTTCTGGGTGACAGCTGTTTTGCAGACGGTATTTTCACTCCCAATAGCAGAGCATCTTGTCTTCAAAGGAGGAACAAGTCTGAGCAAGGGTTGGAAGCTTATCGAACGTTTCTCTGAGGACATTGACCTGGCAGTTGATCCTGTTTTCCTGGGAGCCAACGAAGGTGATCTCACAAAGAAGCAAATCAAGAAGTTGAGGAAGGCATCCTCGATGTTTGTACTTGAGCAGCTGACTCCAATGGTAAGAGAAAGGATTGCCGATGTGGGGCTTCAATCATTCATTACCTTAGAAGCACAGCCTAATGGTGAAGGAGACAATACTTATCCAGAACCACGTCAAGTGTACTTCCATTACAAATCAGTTTTTGAAGAGACTCTCAGTTATCTCAGACCGGACATTGTGCTGGAGGTAAGCGCTCGTTCTCTGCTCGAACCTACAGAGGCTATCGAGGTAAAGAGCATACTTGCAGAGCATCTTCCATTTGAGCCACTTGCTAAAGCAGCAGTTCATACAGCGGTTCCAGCAAAGACATTCCTCGAAAAAGCATTTTTGCTACATGAAATGTTCTCTGTGCCAGGGCATGGGATGAAAGCAGAACGCAAGAGCCGCCACCTTTATGATTTGTATGTGATGATGAACAAAGACTTTGCCAAGTCTGCCATCAAGGATAATCAATTGTGGGAATCCATTCGTCATCATCGAGAAATCTACACATCTGTGCGTGATATGGACTACACGCCAGAAGTACGCCACCGTATGCAGTTGGTTCCTCGCGAAGACATCATTGATGTATGGAGAAATGACTATGAAGCGATGAAAGAATCAATGATATATGGCAAAAAGCCGACATTTAAAGAATTAGTTGATGGCATGTCTCTGCTTCAAGAATTGTTCAGAAGTGTAATTGTAGAATAAAAATACTGTAACTTTGTATCATATTTTTCATCACTCATGACAACCGACACACGAAGAACTATCATTGGGCGGTTCCTACTGGCTGTGTATCTGACGATACTTGCAGTTGGAGCTTTTCATGTGCATGAGCATGTGGAAGATGACTTCGTGTGCCAGGATTGCATCAATCATGTTGATCATGCAGGACACATCAGCATGGGCAGCATGACAACAGGCGACTGTCTGTTGTGTAGTTTCTTCTCATTAACTTATGTTGGAGTGCAATGCGTGACAATGATTTTTGCCAGTGTTGTGCTCACCAGCACCTTCGCTGAACGAACACAAAGAGTGATCTGCAGCGGAAGATGCGTCATCTCGCTTCGTGCACCTCCCCGTCTTTAATCACATAATGAGTTTTTATTGGCGAGCCATTCATGATGGTTCGCTAAAATGGCATTTACTAATTATTGATTAAAAGACGATGAATAAAATATTCTCGACATTATTATTATGTGCGGGCACTTCTGCGTTCGCACAACAGACAACAACATCACTGCCAGACACTTGCGCCCATTTGAACGAAGTTGTGGTGACTGGCGTTACCGGCACTGCACGTATCAGGGAGATTGCTGCGCCCGTCAGTGTGGTTTCAAATGCAACGTTGCGTACGCATCAGAGTACGAACATCATCGATGCTATAAGCCGTCAGCCTGGTATCAGTCAGGTGACAACAGGTAGCGGAATATCCAAACCCATTATTCGCGGACTTGGCTACAATCGTGTGCTTGTGGTGAACGATGGAGTGCGTCAGGAAGGTCAGCAATGGGGCGATGAACACGGCATTGAGATCGATGGTAATGCTGTCCATTCGGTTGAGATACTTAAAGGTCCTGCTTCGCTGATGTACGGTTCGGATGCCATGGCAGGTGTAATCATCATCCACGATGCGCCTGTGATGCCTTTGGGCGAAATGAAGGCGGAAGCAGGAACGCAGTACCAGACAAACAACGGATTGTTTGATTACAGCTTTGCCTTCCGTGGCAATCAGCAAGGTTTAGTATGGAACTGGCGATGGAGTCAGAAGTGGGCGCACGATTACAAGGCACCTGAGGATGGCTATGTGCCCAACAGTCGTTTCCGCGAACGCGCACTGAATGGTATGCTTGGCGTGAACAAGGATTGGGGATATTCACATCTTAAACTTGGGTATTATCACCTTACGCCTGGCATGACAGAGGTTGAGGACGAATACGAGGAAGGTTCGCGCAGCTATGCTATTGCCTCCCCCTTCCAGCAAGTGAAGCACTACAAAGTGGTGCTCGACAACTCCTTCCGTCTTGGCGAAGGATACCTGAAGACCATTGTCGGCTATCAGCAGAATCGCCGTCAGGAATTTGAGGAAGCAGATGAATGTGGCCTTGATTTCCGACTGCACACGGTGAATTATGACCTCCGATACGTCTCTCCGGAATGGGGCGGTTGGAAGATGAATGCAGGCGTGGGTGGTATGTACCAGAAGTCAGATAACCTTGGCGAGGAGTTTCTGATTCCTGCATACAATCTCTTTGACGCGGGTGTTTTCGGTACGGTCAGCAAGACGTTCTTCGAGCGACTGCATATGAGTGGTGGTCTTCGCTATGACCACCGTCGTCTGCATTCTTTGGCTTTGGAGGATGAAGGCGTGGAGCGATTCTCGGACTTCAAGCGCAACTTCGGCGCCCTCTCTGGAAGCCTTGGTGCAATACTTAATATCAACGAGCATCTCGACGTAAAGGCAAACATCTCACATGGTTTCCGCGCTCCAAACATGAGCGAGTTGGGCAGTAATGGTGTGCACGAAGGCACCTTCCGATATGAGCTAGGCAATCATAACCTCAAGGCAGAACGCAGCTGGCAGTTCGACCTGGGCATGGATTATGCTTCGGAACATTTCTCCGCATCCGTGGCACTATTTGCCAATCGCATCAGCAATTTTATTTATCTCAGCCGTACTGGCGATATAATTGATGCAACGCCTACCTATCGTTTCATATCGGGCGAAGCTCGTCTGCTTGGTGGTGAAGTACGTTTGATATGGCACATCATCCGTCATCTTCATTTTGAAAATGCAGTTTCGTATGTTGATGCTCAACAGTTGAATGCAGACGATGCACATCGTTACCTTCCATTTATCCCTGCACCTCGTTGGCTATCCACTCTGCACTATGACATTCCGCTGAAGACAAAGATTCTTCGAGGATTATTTGCAGAAATCGAAGCCGACACCAACTTTCGCCAAGATCACGTAATGACCGCCAACAATACAGAGACACCGACCCCAGGCTACACTCTCGTGAATTTATCAGTCGGCACCGACATCCATCTTCATAATGGTCGCAAACTCTGTTCTGTAGGTATCACAGCCACGAACCTTCTGAACACCGCCTACCAGTCGCACCTCAGTCGCTTGAAATATGCCGAAACATACCTCTTCACTGGTCGCCATGGTTTCAATAATATGGGGCGAAACATCGGCATAAAAGTGCTGTTTCCGATAGATTTGTGAATGAGATAGAAGACAAAAGCTAATCCAACGTCACATTTCGTAAAAATGTGACGTTGGATTAAAAAGTTAGCTCTATCCGAGAGACTTTCCTTTTTTCTTTGCAGGCGTCCCCAATCCTTGCTTCTGAGTACCATCCCAGTTCGTGAGTTGGTCAGCACAACCATTGGAACCGCCTAGAGAAACGTATGTCTGAGCACTGTAGGACATGTGATCTACGAAAGCGCAGAAGGTGCCGATGACAGATTCAGGAAACTCAACCTCTCTGGCTGTGAATAGACTCGTCCAGCTACGGCAGTTGTCTTGCCTGCTATGTGACATGCCCGACCAGTTGCATCCATCGA
>JAZLIN010000093.1:0-1430 GCA_045617365.1 Prevotella sp.
GCAGCACGTGTATCCCAGATTGTTGGTCAGAAGTATCTCCCGGGCAACTTCCTCCTGATGCATGCAATGGGTCCGAACGTATCAGGCGTTATCGGAACTGCAGTAGCAGCAGGTGCAATGCTCGCAATGCTCGGCTGATAAATTATTACAGATAACTCACAATAAAATAGGAGGGGTTATAAATGGCACCAGCTACAAAATGTTTATGCATTCTTGCTGTTGTAGCATTGTTCTTTGTTACTGAGCTTCTTCCGCTTGCAGTAACGTCAATGGGTGGCGCGATCGCTTGCGGTCTTGCAGGACTTATTCCGGCAAAGACTGTATTCTCCGGTCTCTCCAACTCCACAGTAGTACTCTTTGCCGGTATGTTCGTTATTGGTTCGGCAATGTTCCACACCGGTCTTGCGCAGGCTATCGGTACCAAGGTAGTAAAAGCAGTAGGTACCGGTGAGAATTCCCTTATGATCGGCGTTATGGGTATCGCCGCAGCAATGTCATCTGTATCCTCTAATACCGGTACTTGCGCAGCGCTCATGCCGGTTATCCTCGGTATCTGCGATGTTGCACATGTATCTCCGAAGAAAGAACTCATGCCGCTCGCATTTGGTTGCGGTTGCGGTGGTATCATTACACTCGTTGGTACTCCGCCGAATATCATTGCTTCCGGTGCATTGGCAAATGCCGGTTATAAAGCTTTTGGTTTCTTCGAATTCGCCTGGATCGGTATTCCTTTGACAATCGCTACTATCATCTATATGCTCTTTATTGGTAAACATCTCCTTCCGGAGGGCGAGATCAATTCTGATGAAGTAGAGATCGATGAAGAGGCAGCTGCCGAGGCACAGGCTTCCACTACTGACCCGAAGAAGCAGATGCTTGTACTTGCAACTCTTATCGGTGTGGTATGTGTAATGGCTCTTAACCTTAAGTGGCTCACTTTTGAGATGGCAGCTGTAATGGGTGCACACTTCCTCGTAATCACAAAGTGCGTAACAGAGAAACAGGCTTATGCAGGTATCGACTGGGTAACTATCTTCCTGTTTGCCGGTATGATGCCGGTGGCGACTGCAATGTCCAAGTCCGGTGCCGGCAAGCTCATCGCTGACACTGTAGTTGGTATGATGGGCGGCAGCCCGAGTCCGCTGGTACTCACTGGCGTACTCTTCGCACTTTCTGCAGGTCTTACTCAGTTCATGTCCAATACGGCATCGGCAGCACTTCTCTGCCCGATCGGTATTTCTATCGCTCAGAACATCGGTGCATCTCCGGCAGCAGTACTCATGGCAATCGCAGTAGCAGCATCCTGCGCATATGGTACTCCGGTAGGTACTCCGCCGAACACACTCGTACTTGGCCCTGGCCAGTATTCCTTCATGGACTATGTAAAGTGCGGCACTCCTTTGATCTTTGTATCTTTGGCTGTATCCCTT
>JAZLIN010000094.1:0-2428 GCA_045617365.1 Prevotella sp.
TTTGAGCATCAACGAAAATGCAGATCCTGATGTTCGCTCGGACATGGAACAGATATTCAACCGTCTCGTAAAGGAGAATGAACCATACTATGATCATGTCCTTGAAGGTTCGGATGACATGCCAGCACATGCTAAGAGTACACTCTGCGGTGTGAGCATAAGCATTCCCATAACTAAAGGTCGCCTTAATCTCGGTACTTGGCAAGGCATCTATCTCTGTGAGTTCCGTGACTACGGAGGTGAAAGAAGAATTGTTGCAACAATTATAGGTGAATAACACTAATCCTTTGAAGCAAGAAATATGAAACGCGACAACCGTGATGCCATTGACTTTGCAAACGAACCTGTGGGGCGACTGTTCCGCAGGATGATTGCCCCTACCCTTGTGAGTATGGTATCTATGGTGATACTCAACCTCACTGATGGTGCATTTATCGGTCATGGCGCAGGTAGTGATGCCCTGGCAGCTATTAACATTGCAGCTCCTATCTTCAACCTCCTTGCCGGAGTGGGTATCATGTTCGGAATCGGTTGTTCGGTAGTGGCAAGCATCCATCTCGCACAAGGCAAGACAAAGGCAGCCAATATCAACGTCACTCAGGCACTTATAGGCGCATTGGGTATTACAGTTATCATCTGCGGACTGATGCTCTGTGACCTTGCTACAACATGCCGACTGTTCGGAAGTAATGAAACTCTAATACCTCTGGCAAGCAGTTATCTGAAATGGATTGCCTTGTGCGAACCTCTTTTCATGCTGCATATGGTTGGCACATTCATAGTGAGATTGGATGGAAGTCCTAAGTTTGCCATGGCAACGTCGCTTGTAGGTACAGTGCTGAACATATTCCTCGACTGGCTTTTTATATTCCCATTCGGATGGGGGCTTGAAGGTGCTGCCATTGCCACGAGTATAAGCTTCTCGATAGCAGGACTTATGGTTCTTGGATATCTGTTGTTCACACCACAGACATTGCATCTGTACCGACTGTGTATGACAATGAAATCACTCATGCTTACACTTCGTAATCTCGGTTATCAGATCAAGATGGGATTCTCAGCAATGCTTGGAGAAGTGGCAGTAAGTGGTGCTATTATTACCGGCAACTATGTTTTCATACACTATCAGGGAGAAGCAGGTGTAGCAGCATACAGCGTGGCGTGTTATTGTTTCCCTGTCATATTCATGATGGCAAACGCAATAGTACAATCAGGTCAGCCAATAGTGAGTTTCGCTTACGGAGCAGACAACCACATCCGACTCTCTGAAGCAAGAAGCATGATGCTGCGATGGGCAATCACGACTGGTATTCTCGTGAGTGTAGGAATGTACCTATGCTCCGACTACATCACCATGCTCTTCCTTGACGTTTCGGAACCTGCATACACTCTTTGTATCGAAGGTTTACCATACTTTGGCTTAGGTGTTCTGTTCCTGACGCTCAACATCGTATTGATAGGTTTCATGCAGAGTATAGAGCAAGCCTTCAAAGCTACGATTTTCACACTTCTGAGGGGATTCGTGATTATAATACCAACATTCATAATACTTCCAGAGTTGATTGGCAGTACAGGTATGTGGCTCGCTATTCCTGTTGCAGAGTTAATCACGCTGCTGCTGATCTGTATTTCAATAATATCCAGTAAAGTAAACAAACAACATTCATAAACACATCAACAATCCATTGACAATGAAGAAAACAGTATTTATCACAGGTGCCAACAAGGGCATCGGTTATGGAATAGCAAAGTATCTCGGACTCTCGGGATGGACTATCGTACTTGGCGCACGTAATGAGGAACGTGCTGAAAAGGCTATCAAGGAGCTTAAAGACCTTGGTATTGACGTTGCAGGTTGGGTGAACGTAGAACTTGCTGACCTCGACAGTATAGAAAAGGCTGCAGCAACAGTAACATCAGAATACCCGGAACTCACAATGCTCATCAATAACGCTGGTATTCCAGGAGATATGAGTCAGTCAAGCTATGATACAGACATGAAGCACATCAAGGAAACCGTAGATGTAAACTTTATCGGCACATTTGCTCTAACCAAAGTTCTCATACCGCTGATACAGAAGAATGAAGGACGTATTGTCAATGTCACAGTACCTTCAGAGGCAAATCCATACTGGCATCCATTGGCATACGTTGCAAGCAAGGCTGCTCAGAATGCCATGATGGGTATTATGGCATTGGAGTTCAAGCAGAACAACATACCTGTAGAGATATTCAGCATTCATCCCGGTCCTACCACAAGTGTCCTCAACGGCAATATGGCATTACCAGGCTTCCATGACATAGATACTGTAGGTCAGAAGATGGCAGAACTCATCAATGACGGTAACAACCACAACGGCGAGTTCATTGAACTGTACCCAATCGTAAAGGAGGATTAATCATTCCCCCTCTATTGTTCATTCAAAAT
>JAZLIN010000095.1:0-29328 GCA_045617365.1 Prevotella sp.
TGCTCTCAATGCCCTGACCGAAGGCAACGCTGAGTACTACGACACGAATGGCCGCCGAACAAACAGCCTCCAGAAGGGTGTAAACATCGTGAAGTACGGCAATGGTAAGACTTTAAAGGTTAATATAAAGTAAACGAAACAACAATGAAAAAGAAAGAATTCAAGGAGCCATTTATCAGAGTGGTCGAAGTAAAAAGTTGTGATATCATATGCACCTCTGGAGAAGGTTCCCCTACAGAAAACATTGGTAGAGGACCATGGTGGGAGACAGAACCAGATAAAGATGCTCACGGCTACGTCTGGGTAGATTAATCTCATGCATCTCTGATTTACAGAGTTACATAGACTTATGGCGATGTTGGGCGCGAGAACCAGCATCGCCATTCTTATATAATTACAAAAAACATAACGTCTGCAAAGATATACTGTAGGAATTGCTGACAAGTATCTACTCCACGAAACGGGTGTTTACTCCAAAAGTTTCGACGTGTACGGATGAAATTTTGGTTGTGCTAGCCTATATCCCGTTAGGGATTAAATACTGGTAGCCAGCCATTCCTATGGCTGGTTTTATGTAGCACGCCAGCCAAGCATGCCTTTAGGTATGCGATAATAAGGAATATCCCATACCTAAAGGCATGGTGATATATGATTATCATCCAAATTCCAGCCATATTAATGGCTGGCTACCAATGTCAGATGCCGATGGCATCTTTCAACCGTACACGTCGAAAAGTTTCGGTAGTGCCAAACAAAGTATTTCCTTTGCAGGCGACAAAACGAAACGACTATAGCACAGATTGTGTTAGAGAGATAGCCAAAATTCTCGATATTCCTATGGCACTTGCTATTGGTAGAATACAAAATGTACATGGAGCTTTTGCAAGTATCTATCGTGAGTCGAGAAAGTCTGTTAAGAGACCTGCAAAGGTGGTCGCTCGTGAGGTGTTGTCACTGTAATACGTTGTTTAAGATAGCGAATATTTATTTGTATCACGGTACAGACATCAAAATAGAACGTCCAAGATGGGATCTAGTCGATGAAGGTCGAGATTTTGGACGTTGTTTTTATACTACATATGATCGCAGAACAGCCAAAGACTGGGCAAGAAAAAACTTCAAAGACTGTCATGTTGTGAACCGTTATTCTATTGTTCTCGAAAAACTTGAAGATGGAAATCTTCGGATAAAGCGTTTCAAGGCAGATGGAGAATGGGCAGAGTTCGTATGGAGTAATCGGTATGATAGGAAGTTCAAGCGTCCGAACTTTGACATAATAATTGGTCCGATGGCAGACAGAGGATTAAAAGAGCAATTTATGAAAATGAAGACAGAAGGAGAAACGTTTTTCGGTAATTTTGTTTCTCGTTTGTTCCTCGACAAGAAACACCGCTTCTAAAGTATTGATTTTCAAGAAACCACAAAAAATCAAAATCTCTCTTGCAATAAAATCATTCCATAAACAAAAAGACATGACCACCCGTTATCTCTTATTAAAAGAAACGAATGGTCATGTCTTTCCAAATATATATCAACCTACAGACGGTGATTAGAGTTCTGCAAGTTCTACAACCTTATTTACGGCATCCTGAAGGCCATCTGCATTCTTACCACCAGCGGTAGCGAAGTGTGCCTGACCGCCACCACCACCCTGAATGAGCTTACCAGCCTCGCGAACGATCTTACCGGCATTCTTGCCAGCAGCTACGAGGTCGTCAGAGAATGCTACGGTGAGGTTTGGCTTGCCTGCTGAAGCGCAACCGATGGCAACAACGAGATTCTCACTGAACTGATTACGCAACTGGAATGCCATATCCTTGGCATTCTGAGCATCGATAGGCAGTACGCCAGAGATAACCTTTACGCCGTTAATCTCCTGAGCCTTCTTGATGAGGTCTTCCTTGAACTGTCCAGCCTTCTGAGCCTTGAACTCATCCACCTGTGCCTGCAGTTCCTTGTTGTCACTGATAGCCTTCTCAATGGTAGCCATCAGGTTTGGTGCATTATTAAAGAGAGCCTTAAGATCTGCCATGAAATCCTGCATTTTGTCAAGCATCTCGTCAACCTGTGCGCCGGTGACAGCCTCAATACGACGTACGCCTGCTGCTACACTACTCTCTGAGATGATGCGTACCATACCGATCTGACCTGTAGCCTTGGCATGACAACCGCCGCAGAACTCTACGCTAGAACCGAACTTGATAACGCGAACCTTGTCACCGTACTTCTCACCGAAGAGGGCGATGGCGCCGAGCTGCTTTGCCTCCTCGATAGGAGTGTCACGGAACTCCTGAAGAGGTATGTTCTGACGAATGCGATCGTTGACGATGTGCTCTACCTGGCGCAACTGCTCAGGTGTAACCTTCTCAAAGTGAGAGAAGTCAAAGCGCAGGCCCTCAGCTGTTACGAGCGAACCCTTCTGCTCTACGTGGTCACCGAGTACCTCACGGAGAGCCTCGTCAAGGAGGTGGGTACATGTATGGTTGCTCTCGATAGCGCGACGGCGCTCTGTATCTACACACGCCATGAACTCTGCCTCAGCATTCTCAGGTATCTTGTTTACGATGTGTATAGCGACACCATTCTCCTTCTTGGTATCGAGAACCTTGATCTCCTCATTCTCGCTAACGAGTACGCCGGTATCACCTACCTCACCACCCATCTCACCATAGAATGGAGTCTGGTCAAGTATCATTTCGTATGCCACGCCCTTCTTCTGCTTCACCTCACGGTACTTCACGATATGACATGGATACTCAGTATAGTCATAACCTACAAACTGTGACTCTGCCTCGCTGAGCACTACCCAGTCACCCAGATGTACCTCAGCGGCATTGCGTGCACGGTTCTTCTGTTCCTCCATGCACTTGTTGAATCCTGCCTCATCAACGGTCATACCCTGCTCACGGCAGATAAGTTCGGTAAGGTCAAGAGGGAATCCGAAGGTATCGAAGAGGGTGAATGCCTTGTCGCCTGCCACCTCTGTCTTGCCAGCTGCCTTGGTCTCGTCGATGACGCCCTGAAGGAGCTTGATACCATTCTCCAGTGTACGGAGGAATGATGTCTCCTCTTCCTGCATCACCTTCATCACGAGTTTCTGCTGTGCAGGGAGCTCTGGGAATGCGTCGCCCATCTCTGCTACGAGGGTTGGCACGAGCTTATAGATGAAGGCTTCCTTCTGACCGAGGAATGTATAACCGTAACGTACGGCACGGCGAAGGATGCGACGGATTACGTAACCTGCCTTGGCGTTAGAAGGCAACTGTCCGTCAGCGATAGCGAATGCTATGGCACGGAGGTGGTCAACGATAACGCGGAGAGCGATATCCTTCTTCTCGTCATCACCATACTTACATCCTGCCATGTCAGCCATAGCCTTGATGAGTGGCTGGAACACGTCGGTGTCATAGTTTGAGGTCTTGCCCTGCAGTGTACGTACGAGACGCTCAAAGCCCATACCGGTATCGATAACTTTTGCCGGCAGACCCTCAAGACTGCCGTCAGCCTTGCGGTTGAACTGCATGAACACGAGGTTCCATATCTCTATCACCTGTGGGTGATCTTTGTTTACCAGTTCGCGTCCAGGCACCTTAGCCTTCTCCTCTGCAGGACGTGAATCCACGTGGAGCTCTGAACAAGGACCGCAAGGACCTGTATCGCCCATCTCCCAGAAGTTGTCGTGCTTGTTGCCGTTGATGATGTGATCCTTTGGCAGGAACTGCTCCCAGATGCTTGCAGCCTCGTCATCACGTGCGAGACCTTCCTCCTCACTGCCCTCGAACACGGTAGCATAGAGATCTGCAGGGTCTATCTTGAGCACGTCAACGATATACTCCCATGCCCATGAGATAGCCTCCTTCTTGAAATAGTCACCGAAAGACCAGTTTCCGAGCATCTCAAACATGGTGTGGTGGTAGGTGTCATGACCTACCTCTTCCAGGTCATTGTGCTTGCCCGACACGCGCAGACACTTCTGTGTATCTGCCTGACGACGGCTCTTAGGAGTTGCATTACCGAGGATGATATCCTTGAACTGGTTCATACCAGCATTGGTGAACATCAAGGTAGGGTCATCCTTTACTACCATTGGTGCTGATGGCACGATGAGGTGCTCCTTGCTTTCAAAGAATTTCTTGAAAGACTCACGTATTTCTTTTGCTGTCATTATTATAGGTATTTACATTTTGCGCACAAAATTACAAAAAACTTTTGACTCACGCAAGATTTTTTTAATATTATTAAAATTTACGCAACGTATTTGTTTGTTTGATTTTTTTTAATTACCTTTGTAGTCGTAAAGACTACGAACCAAGCAACATACATCCACCCTAAAAATATCACTATTATGAAAACCATTGAGATACACTGTCTTAACAACGACCAAAAGCAGACTTTCGAACTGGGTACTCCTCTCTCCGAAATATTCTTTCAGATGAATCCCAAGATGCCCTACCCTCCTGTGGCAGCAAGGGTGAACAATGAATTCGTCGGACTGGGATACAACGTTTTCGGCAACAAGCAGGTGGAGTTTATCTCCATCACCGATACCGCGGGCAGACGCATATACACGCGCACGCTATTCTTTATATTATGCAAGGCGGTGCATGACCTCTTCCCTGACGCCAGGGTCAAGATAGAGTTCCCTGTAAGCAATGGCTACTATTGCCACCTGAAGATGGGACACAAGGTGACTGAAGAGGATGCCACTGCCATACGTCAGCAGATGCAGGCCATCATTGACTCTGCCATACCGGTGCGCAGATACCAGAAACCTACGGAGGAAGTAATAGAGATGTTCCGCAAGGCTGGCGACCACTCCAAGGTGATGCTGCTGGAGTCCCTGGGCAAGATATACACCACATACTGCACCTTGGGCGACTACATTGACTATTTCTATGGCCCTACGCTGACCAACACTCAGGAGGTAACGGTATTCGGACTGGAGAAATACTATGACGGACTGCTCCTGCGCACTCCTAGCCACAAGGACCCTACTCAGTTGGGCGAACTCATCCAGCAGGATAAGATGTACGAGGTGTTCACGGAATATCACAAGTGGCAGGAGACTATGGGCATCAGCACTGTGGGCGACCTCAACAAGGCTATTACGACAGGACATACCAACAGCCTCATCAACATCTTCGAGGCTCTACAGGAGAAGAAGATTGCACGCATAGCCGATGAGATCGCTGCGCGCAAGGGTATCAAGGTGGTGCTCATCGCCGGTCCGTCAAGCAGCGGCAAGACGACTTCGTGTAAGCGTCTCTCGGTGCAGTTGTTTACTAATGGCATACGCCCCGTGGGCATCTCTATGGATGACTATTTCGTAGATCGCGACAAGACACCGAAGGATGAGAAGGGAGAATACGACTTCGAGTCTCTGTATGCGGTGAATCTGCCGCTGTTCAACCAGCAGATCAACGACCTCATTGCGGGTAAAGAGGTAGAATTGCCACGCTATAATTTCATCACGGGCAAGAGCGAATGGAGCGGCAAACACATGCAGTTGAAGGACAACGAGGTTCTAGTCATCGAGGGCATACACGCTCTCAACCCGGAGTTGACTGCGCACATACCTAAGGAACAGGTATTCAGGGTATATGCCTCTGCACTCACCACCATCACACTGGATGACCATAACTACTTCAAGACCACGGACAACCGACTGTTGCGACGTATCATACGCGACTATAAATACCGTGCTATGTCGGCACAGGACACCATAGCACGCTGGTCATCGGTTCGCGCCGGTGAGGATAAATGGATATTCCCATTCCAGGAGAATGCCGACGCGATGCTCAATACTGCCATGCTCTTCGAACTTGCCGTCATCAAGACGCAGGCAGAGCCACTGCTGGAGCAGGTACCGGAGAATGCACGCGAACATGCAGAAGCGCATCGTCTGCTGCAACTGTTACGCTATATCAAACCTATCTCTGACCAGCAGATACCACCTGCCAGCCTGCTGAGGGAATTCCTAGGCGGCAGTTCGTTTGAATATTAGGCCACAGGCCCCAGTTCCTTGCGATTCTTCGCAAGCCCCCAAACAACCAAACAACCAAACAACCAAACAACCAAACAACCAAACAACCAAGCATATGAATCTAAGAGACAATTACATCGCATCACCAGAACGATATGCCCAGCAGGACAAGATGTACCGCCGCTGCGGAAACTCCGGCATTCTGCTGCCAAAGATCAGCCTCGGCTTCTGGCATAACTTCGGCTACGCAGACAGTTGGGAGCGACAGCGCGCCATCACGCACTATGCCTTCGACCACGGCATCACACACTTTGACCTCGCCAACAACTATGGACCTCCTTACGGATCTGCCGAGGAGAATTTCGGACGCCTCATGAACGATGACTTCCGTCCATATCGCGACGAACTTTTCATTGCCACCAAGGCGGGCTATGACATGTGGCCTGGACCTTACGGCGACTGGGGATCACGCAAATACCTCTTCGCCAGCCTCAACCAGAGCCTGAAGCGCATGAACCTCGACTATGTCGATCTATTCTACAGCCATCGCTACGACCCTGTGACCCCTCTGGAAGAGACCCTGCAGGCACTGGTAGATATAGTGCGTCAGGGCAAGGCTCTGTACATAGGCATCTCCCGCTGGCCCCTCGAGGCACTGAAGGTAGCAAAGGAATACCTTGCCGCTCATGATGTGCCACTGCTCATATACCAAGGCAAACTGAACCTCATAGACCGCGAGCCACAGGAGGAGGGCATACTGGACTACTGCGCCGACAACGGCATAGGTTTCATTTCCTTCTCGCCATTGGCTCAGGGACTGCTGACCGACAAATACCTCAACGGCATACCTGAGGGTTCGCGAATGACTCACAGCCAGTTTCTTACTCCTGACAGTCTCACTCCCGAACTGCTCACTCAACTGCGCCAGATGTCTGCCGAAGCGCAGGCACAAGGCAAGACTCTCGCTGACAGCGCCCTGAACTGGGTCTTGGACCAGCGTGGCATCACCTCGGTACTCGTAGGCATCAGCCGCGTAGAACAACTCGAGAGAAACATAAAAGCAGTGATCGACCAAGTCAGATTTCATCAACAAAGAACACTTCGAAATAAAGTTTCGAGCTGTGCTGTTGACAAAGCAAATCTGTTATTATAACACACTCTGATGAACCTACCAGAATATACTGACATCAGGATACGCACGACACAGGACGGCAGGCACGAGGTGCTTGACGTCCTGCGTCATCGTTTTGTAACCCTCACTCCCGAGGAGTGGGTGCGACAGCATTTCATCAACTACCTTTGCCAACACAAAGGTTACCCATTGGCCCTGATGGCCAACGAGATAGAACTCCGTGTAGGTCAGAAGCGCCTACGCTGCGACTCCGTTCTCTTCGGCAGGGACCGCAAGCCCCGCATGATAATGGAATACAAGGCCGAGAGTGTCCCCATCACCAACAAGGTCCTCACTCAGGTATCCACCTACAACATGCTACTCCACGTGGACTACCTCGTGGTCAGCAACGGCAACCAGCACGTCTGCCTGCACTACAACCACGAAAAAGGCGAATGGGAATTTCTAAACGACATCCCGGCGTATTCGGAGCTTGAAAGTCCATAGCTCCATCCGGAGGTCTTAACCACAAAACAAAAGTCCCTTGACAAGTTGATTACCACAATCACATCTTGTCAAGGGACTCTTTATATCAAAATGTTACTTCACGCTGACTAGTCTTCGCCATCAAGATCAAAGACTATGCTCGCAGCTTCAGTATGGCCTTCATCATCGTCATCTTCAACGATATAAACTGAACCATCCAATAACATATCTGGTTCTATCACAGAAAACTCCGCTATAGGAACCACGTATTTTCTTTTATCCTTATTATTGTTATTACAATACATATACAGCACTTTTTAATACATTTTCTTCTTACCGTCAACTACATATATATGTCCTTTAACAGGTACCTTTACCCTATTACCATTAAGGTCATATATCTTACCATCACCCTTCATGCTACCCGTAGTAAAGAGTTCGGTAATATCAGTTGCATAACCATCTTCATCTTCCATGCACAGGTAGCTCATCGTTGCTAATGACGCATTATCCGGCGTTACTGATTCGTTCAAGAAATATGCACGATAAGCAGGTATTGTAACCCATCCCTTAGCACTGATTTTCTTAAACTGGTCTTTATCAAAATAATACAAATTAGCAGAAGCGGTATAAGCTCCATCTGGCATAGACAAAGGCTTTCCTGTTGTTGAAGAGTTAGATATTGCCCTACTTGTACCAACAAATTCCCTCTGTTGACGAGTTCCTACGATAGTCCATCCATCTGCTGCTGTTGGACTAGAAATATCAGAAGCTTCACTTGCAGGAATATCAGTCCATGGCTTACCCGTAATTGTTACGCCCTGTCCACCTGCACTTTTATAAACAAGTGGTGTATTTGCCGCTATCTTACCAGATTCCATTTTTTCAAACTTCATATAGGAATCTTCTACGCTTTTCAGTTCATAGAAAACGAAACCAGGACAATTCTGCTCTACATCAATAGGGAAAGGCAGACATAATGTGCCCCATGTGCCTCCGATGGTCTGCGAAGGATCCACACTACTTGTTGCATTACGTTCATAAGTAACGTTCACTGCCTGAATAGGACCAAATGGTATGCGCATAGGGACACGATCAGTAACTACGAAATCACTTGAACACTGATAGATACCATCATTCCAATATAAATGATTAACTACATGACTAGCTGAACCATTACCGTAAGTAAGCACATTCTTTGACAAGACTCCACTTTCCTTCGCCTGCTCAACAACATCCATGAATTCCTTCAAAAGATAGTGTCCGCGTGCATCAATGATATCAACGCCATTACAAGCCGGATCTGCAACTGCACCAGTTATCACCTGTTCACCAAGATTCCCATAAAGTCCCTTTAGATGGTCGCATCCAGGATACTTATCAGCGAGTTGGTCACCGCTATAGAAAGTCAGTGTGTTATTACTTATATCATACACTTTTGCCCAACGAGCCGTGAATGTAACATTTGAAGTAAACTTCCACTTAAGGTCTGAAGTCCAATACTTAGAATTAGGAATTGCATCAAAACCGTCATAAGCTTTTACACCATCAGAATCGTACCATCCGAGGAATGCATAACCCGGCTTAATAATATATGTCTCCTTGGTACCTCCACTCCAGAACATCTTAAACCAATCCACATCGACCTGAATGTCAGCAGTCAAGACTGTATTGTCTGCACTATACGAATAATTACCACCCGTATTAAAGCTCAAGCCATTAAACACGCCTCCGTCGGCATCAAAGCAAATCTGATAAGTATTCTTCTCCCAATATGCATATATCGAAGGTGTATTACCTCCACCATTCTTTACTGGATGATCCCACACATGCGCACTATTCATATCTTCATCATAGTACTTTGTACCACCTCCGTTTATTTGTGCAAAATAACCTTTAAAGGAATAACCATCTCTGGTAGGTGCTATAGCCTCTGGCATAGCGTAACCTTCCTGGATTACGACACTAGGAGTGCCACCTATACCTCCCTGTGCATCAAGGTTAACAGAACCAGGTGCCTGATATACTGCATAGAGATCCAAATCATAGGTACCAGAAACATCCCAAAGATCTGCAGGACAGAGAGTAATCGGAGAATTCTTAGGCTGGCCTGTACTTGTATAATCTACAGCACCATTCTCCACCTTGCTCCATCCAAGGAAGACATACTTCTTGGTGTCAGTATGTTGTTGAATTTCCTTACGGAACGTACTGTATGCAGGTATTGTTATATTACCTGTCCCCCTGCTTTCCAATGGATTATTTGTCAATACGACCTCATATCCATCGCAATGCAGTGTTACATTTACCTTATATTCATTCTCCGTGAAATTAGCTACCAAGCCCCCCCCTGATGCTTTGGTCCAAGTAGCAGAGGTTGAGACCATAGTATTATCATAATACTTGACACCGGAACCATTAGCATTCTCATAGAAGCCATCAAAAGCATAGCCTTTGCGGGTAGGAATCTTAAGTTCGCCACCTTCTTTATTTACTGATGGCATGTAACCATCATAATTCACACTTACCGTCTGAGACTTTGCTTGTTCATTTTCTGCATCGGTAGCAGACAATACCACATCATAAGTATTAGAAGTCCACTGCGCGTAAAGAGTCACAGGACCCTTACCACACTCACTTATACTATTGTAAGGATTAAACGCAGCACCATCCGCATACTTCTCACCACTGCCATCAGGTTTGGTAGCCCATCCCACGAAAGTATATCCAGTTCTAGTGAATGTGTTCTTTGACAGAGCGGTGCCAGTAGTCAACACCTTGCTCTTATTTGCTGTAGTACCCTTAATGTCTTGCGACTCCATGCTACCAGTACCACCATTTCCATCAAAGGATACGGTAGAATAATAGGTATAAGAGAAATTACCCCTTGTTCCGGTAACAGTAGCTGTTATGTTTGCTTTTGCATCACGATCATTAAGACACTGCACCCAAGAATCTAATGCATAATAATGCGTTTCTATCAAAGGAGAACTCTCTGACTTATTCGAATACGAAAAAGGAACATTGGTACTATTGGAATTTGTAGCATTTACCTTACCACCTATTGAAATTAAAGAATTAACACCTCCTGCTGTATAACTACCTTTCGCGTCTCCTTTATAGTAGGCAGTAAACACATCCTTGGCATTTGGATTCCAAGGATTTGTACCTACGTCTATAAAGTCAACACCATGATAGAACTGAGTTCCAGAAGACCTTACAGACGATATCTTCACAACATAATTTACCGAGACATCAGAATAAGCTGGCACCGTATGTTTCAAACTAAACATACCAACACCCACACGCCACTGGTTTGTCTCTGCAGTAGTTTTCAGGCTAACAGAGAATCCACTCTCTTCAGAACTAAATTCACCCCACTCATACGGTGCATTTCCTCCTGTAGTACGGAGACCATCATTATTCTTACCTGTCCATGATGCACTATTTCGATTTTTCAAATCTCTTCCAATAGTCATAAAACCCCAGTCTGGTTCTGTATAATCATAATAAAAGTCTCCCAAAGCGCATTCCACATCAGACTTATCGCTTACAACCAGGGTATATGACGCTACAGCCAACTCAACATTTCCATATACCAACTTAGCTGTGATTATTGCAGTACCCTCATTTACGGTATTAACATCACCTTTGCTATTAACAGTAGCTACATTCGTATCACTACTGCTGAACGTCAAATCTGCAACAGTGAATTTACCAGCATTGGAAATATCAGGTACCAATGTTTTATGTGATTTGGTCTTGAGTTTTATATCAGAATACTCAAAGCTCAAAGTTGGCAATACATAATCTACCTCTACCCAACCCACTTTAGTATTTTGCGAGTCTAACAAATAAAGTATTCCACCAAGTCGTGTTGTTGTTCTTATATTAATCGAAGACAAGCCATCAACCTCAACGCCACTCTTCAAGAAAGAGAAAGCGGCATTAAAATCTGTTGTCTTAGCCTCATAATCCAACTCTCCCTGTTTATTCTTATCAAAATCCAACACCCATGAAGAACCTTGGCTTATGTCACTTCTATGATCAGAAGCTCTCTGCCACCTTGCTCCAACAACCTTATATTTAAATCCATCCAGTGCAATCGAAGCAGTATTGTTACCAAGGAGAGGATCCTCTTCTACAATATAATTTCCATTATCATACACAAACTTAGAGACTGCTCCTACACTTGTACCTGCAGGCACATCTCCTGAAACATTAATGTTTGTAGCAGCCCCCCCTGACAGTGTGTACTTCACTGTCTTAGTTTGTGCCCAAGCACTCATACTTCCTCCCATCACCATAACGAGCATCATGACGAGAGACAAATAAAATCTAAATCTCTTCATATCTTTAATCATTTTATTATCCTTATTCGTATTTGACCAATTCTTACAACGCATAATGCGCAATTCACATACAAATGTACATTATTTATTGCAAACCAGCAAATTTCTTCACCAAAAAACGCACTTCTTCTCACGAAAGGACACTCCACGTTGACCTACAATAAGAAAATTTCATTTTTTCACGTATCATCTTGCTCTTTTTTGTAATATTTTTCGTACCTTTGCCCACGCTATGCGAAACATGCTGCTGTACATATTAATGCTACTAATGCCAACTACCATTATGGCTACAGATGACATCACCGATACTGATGCCACAACTGCCAAGGCATGCACCATAGACAGCGTGTTTGAGGTGAGCAGTCAACAGCAGGAACGCAACTGGCACTATGAGTCAAGGTTCTATTTTCGTGGCACCTTACGCAAGACGAAGCATAACATAGCCTTTCTCATGTTGCCCAACACCAGTTTCTATCGCCACGGCGGACGAGTACTCCTCACCGAAAACTACGGTGCCATACACCATGACGAACCTTCCTCTTTCGCCCGCAAGACGTACTACACTTATGGCTCCACACCTGGCACTAGCATGGCGCATGACTACCTCATGGATTTCTTCTACCTCACCCCTTACGAAGATTATCTTCTGAAGGACCATATACTGTCGCCTCTATCACGCCGTAACCGACATCACTACAAATATAGTGCAACTCCAATCAGCGATAAGGAGGTTCGCTTTACCTTCAAGGCAAGCCACCGCAACTGTCAGTTGGTGTCTGGTTCCTTCATATATAACACCAGGGACAAATACATATCCAAGATAACATTCAAGGGAGCATACGGATTCACGAAGTTCGTTATCACTGCAATCATGGGCACCAAGGGCCAACTGCGCTATTGGCCTCAGCGCATAGACATTGACTACTCCTACCGATACATACAAAACAGATTCATAGGTAAGGCATTTCTCACTCAGGACTATACCGTCATCATTCCAAGGGATCGCATCATCGGTGCTCCCACCAAAAGGTATGACCTGTCACGCTTCATGACACTGCAGCGTGACACTACCCCACTCCGCATAGACTCTGCCGTCATCGCGAGACACCGTCCGGAATCCCTCACTCGTAACGAGCGACAGATATACGCCGACACATGGCAAAAAAGACATGCCGAGGAGTTGGCATCAAACGACACCACAACGATAAAGGAGGAGAAGCATTCCCGTACCCCACGGTGGCTCAGATCCTTAGGCGAGATGGGCGAACTGCTCTTTCACAGCTATAATTTTAATACCTCTCAGAGCAGCACCTTCTCGCTACGTTCGCCTGAGGTGAGCTACTCCGACTGGCGTGGAGTGACATACAAACAGAACGGCGAATTCAAAATCCTACTGCCAGGCGAAAGCACCATAAGGATTTCACCAAGGATAGGCTATAATTTCCGCCCCCACCTACCCGTATGGCAAATGCGAGCAGAATACCGCTATATGGAGGAGCGCAGCGCATCTGTCAACATAGACGTTTCACAACGTGGCATCTTCGGATCCGCAGCCAAGCTATCACAACACAAAGATATTGATACAGAGCACGATAACTCCGTGCTCTTCCGTGACATGGAAGCACGCCTGGAGCACAGCATAGAGATAGTCAATGGCCTCGACTTCACCGCAGGCATAAAATATCACCGCCGTGCTCCCCACCGCCTTGACACCGAACGAAGAAACTTTCTGGGCCTAAGGAAACACTACACCTCATCGGCGTACAAGATGAATGCCACCTTCACGCCTCAACAGAGCTACTACAGGATTGGGAAAAAGAAATATGACATCAGCAGCCGATGGCCTACATTCTGCCTGGACTACGAACGAGGATTTGCCAACAAGACCCTGAGCAGTATCAGTAAGTATGAACGCTGGGAGGTCATGGCAAACAAGGAGTATAATCTGACTCCCATACACAAATTGTTATGGAAGATAGGTGGTGGCATGTTCACAAAGAAAGGTAATATGGACTTCGTGACATACGAATTTTTCAACAATGGAATCACGGACTATTCATGGAACGATGAACTGAGCGGTGTCTTCCATCTCCTTGATGGAGAGTACTATAATGACAGTTATCGTTATCTTCGCGCCCATGCCGTCATAGAGAGTCCTATGCTCCTACTAGGTCGGTTCAATACATACTATCTCCGCAGCGAACGACTGTATCTCAGCCTCCTTGCCACCGATGACCTCTTTCCGTACTTAGAGGTAGGCTACGGAGTCTCCACTCACCTCATAGATGTCAGTCTGTTCACGGCACATCTCAACAACGCCTTCACCAAAGTCGGTGTCAAGTTCACCCTGCACATCTTCGACTGACAGCGTGCGTATTTTTGTCAACGGAGATTTCTTGCTCAGGCAAGCATCCTTCGGCTGAGCGGTGCTTGCACCCACTGACCATAGGGAAGTAACACACGGAAAGCTTCGAATTGTATATAGGCAAACACGGATAACAATCAAAAAATTTCGAGCTGTGCGGTTGAAAAATTTCGGCGACTTCCGTAAATTATGTTGAAAACAGACTGCATTTATCTCTTATTTTTTGCATTTTCCAACATTTTTGTCCCAAGCCTTTCTTTATTTCATTTTTTTTTTATACCTTTGCATAATTATACAAGCGATATTTTCCCAAGTATCGCACTACATATTACATAAACCATTAACCATCAAAAGTTTAGACTCTTTGATGGGATTAATTGTATATATCGGTGGAGTCTGCACTAACGGCAACATCCCTCTTCTGGGAGTGCTACGAAAAAACAACAAAGGCATTGGAACAGCATAGCACTGCTGCCATGGAACTGCACGAAGTTCTTAAAGGCATCTATGCAGAGATTTCCGTGCCTGAAGCCCGCACCACAGAGTCATTGGGATGGGTTACATTCAGAGTTGCCAATCTGCACTTTGCAGCAAAATATCCCGATGGCACTAGCATTCGGAGATTGCTGGCATACTACATGAGTCTGCCTACAGGACGCCCATCAAAACTCCACTCCTGCATCATGGCTGTGGCAGCAAGACTTGCCACGAAGAGCCAAGACTTCCATTTCGCATCGTTCTGCAAGATATGGAATCTCACCAATCTGCTCCCAGAAGATTACAATGAGACATTTGACCTTCAAAGCAAAAAACACCCTTCGCTCTATTCGCGAATAGCAAAGGCATACGCATACTCGCTCTTGCTTCATCCGCAGGAACTTCTCGACGAGCCGTTCCACTCACAACTGCTGGAGGAGTCAGCCAAACAAGGCCTCATGCCAGTAAAGCAGATGATTGCTACCAAGGTGCATTCCAGCGAGGTAAATGGCAGAAAGATAACCTTTGTCACTCTCGTCGCACCCGATGGCACAGAGGCGGAGACGGCAGCACCCAAGTTGACAGCGTTCCGCAAAATGAGGTATGAGGATATTGCAGGCAGCCTTTTCAGTGTAATATTGCGATCTACCGATGACGTCAACGCAACGAAACTTCGCGTAGAGGCAGCAGTGCCCGACTATTCGCGCATCACAGACATATTTCCAGTTTGCACAGGATACGTAGAATATATAGACATGCATCATCGTCATGTCCACATATACGACTCGCTGTCAAGACATCTAGTAGCAGTAAACCCTCGCTTCACCCCTCAGAAAGGACAGTATGTGAAGTTCGTCCCCATCGTCCCTAAGCACGACAAATTCAAGTCGGCTATTATCACAGAAGTTCTTGACAGGCCCCAGGGACTAACGGCTTTCGGATTACGTCGCGCCAAAATCAGTTATATTGACGAAGCAAAAGGTTACTGCGCATGGGAACTGTTACCGGGCGAACGACCAATCATTGAATCAGGCACAGACAGCCCGTCATTCACCAGCGGATTCATATCGCGCCAGACAGCAGCCGAACTCAACATGCCGTTGCCTGCCGTAGGAACGGAGATTGCACTCATCACCTTCCTAAAGAGAGGAAAGGATAAACAGAAGAGGCCGTATGTGGTATATTCCAGTAACCAAGGATAATCATAGGTGAGCAAGATAAATTTCGACATAACTCCACAGGGTCCCTATTTCTCCATCCTACGTCGCGCCATGTGGGGAGGAGACACACATTCGTTTCTGTGGAACAAGGAATGCGACTGGCACCCCATTATCCAGAACTACATAGCTCAGGCGCTGCTACCCTTCGTTTCTGGCACACTCCTCAACATCGACGGAACACATAGCATCCCAGCCGACCTTAAGAAACGTATATATGAATACATCGCGGCCAATGCCCAGACACACCATGAGATAAGAAATACGTACGCTAAAATCTTAGACATCCTCGCCCAGGAAGGCATCACACCTATTATTATCAAGGGAGAAGAACTAGCAGAGATTTTTCCCCTCCCCGACATGCGCACATGCGGAGACATAGATCTCTTCCTGCCGCCTACGCAATGTGACAAGGCGATACAGATACTGAAGACCCACGGCGCACAGTATTACATGGAGAATACCTACCACCATGAGATGCACTTTGACGCATGCGCCGTGGAACTGCATCATCATCTGGTATATGACGGCACACAAACCCACGAATACGGGGTCAACGAACTGACGGAGAAGTTCCTCACCGAAGAAGTACTGCGCTCATGGCCTACTGCAGAGCAACTGCCAAAGACCAAGATCACAGCATACCGCTTGCCACGACAGACCGAACTACTTTTCATCTTTGTGCACCTTGCCAAGCACATGCAGTCTGCCGCCGGGATAAGGCAATTCATAGACCTGGCACTACTGCTTGACCACGAAAAAGACACAATTGACAAAGACCTTTTCGTAAAACAGGTAAACGACATCGGTCTGACACGCCTGTGGAATTACGCAGCAACCTTCATGACCACCTACCTGGGCTTACGTGACAGCGTCTGCCCCGCATACGCCCCACAGCACGGCATACGCTACAGGCTTCTCTGCCGCCATATCATCCGCTCAGGAAATTTCGGCAAGAACACCTCCCTGAGTTTTCAGAGAGACGGTGCATTCAAGGCGATGCTCGCCTTCCTCTCCTCCTTTTGGAAAGGTCTCATACTCTTTCCCAAGCCAACTCTGGCACACACATTATTTCTCATCAAACTCCTCATCAAACGACGCGGATTTAAATCATGAGACAACTTACCCAAGACGAACAAGACATATTCTTCGCCATCATCCGCGCTGCCATCTGGGAGCGAGAGGTAGAATGCACCATTCCCGAGTCAACGGATTGGAACACGCTCATCGAAGCATTCCAGACGCACTCCATCCTCGGCACAGTAGCCAGTACATTAATCCAGCTCTCCGCCAAGGTACCACAACTATCTCCATACGCAGACAGCATACTCTTCCCGTATGTTGCCAACCTCACACGCACCCATATCAAGCAGAACGCCGCCATCGTCGAAGTATTCAAACGCCTTGAATCCCAGGGATGCCATCCTGTCCTGCTCAAAGGTCAGGGACTATCAGCCCTCTACCCCAAGACATGCGTACGTTCCTGCGGAGACATAGACCTCTACATCGGAGAGAAAGAATATGAAAAGGCATGCACGATAATCAACGACATGCTTGGCATAGACAATGATACGGATTATATTCGTGAGCAGAAAATACATTATCATGTAGAGAAAGACGGTGTAATATATGAAGTGCATCGTATCATTATTGACAAGAGAAAATATGTTGGCAACAACAGCAACATCAACTCCATCAGCCATGATATTCTATCGTCAGAGCACCTACACACAATTGACATTCAGGACAAGGCAATAAGAATACCGTCTGCAGAATTCAATACATGGTACATATTCTTCCATTTATATAAACATTTCCTAAAAGGGGTCGGCATCAGACAGTTCATTGACTGGTTGTTCTTCATCAAGACCAACAAAGACTTTGACATTCAAAAACTACAGAACAACCTCAAAGCAATTGGGCTAGTAAAGGAATGGAATCACCTTGGTTACATCCTCACTCATTATCTCGGACTGCCAACAGAAGATTTTCCTCTTTACGATGCGGAGCATCACATAATGTCAGATTACAATATACAAAGTATCATCTATTGTGGTGACTTCGGAAAGAACGCATCTAGAAACCTACCTTTCAAGAACAAGAAAGGAATCTCCCGAACATTTGCTGCATTCATATATCACACTTCAAACATTCGTAAGGTAGCCAAGAACCGTTCATGGGGATATGCCTTATATTCATACAAGAGCACAGTAAAGAAAGGTCTAAAAAGTTTTTATAGGAATATATTCAGATGACAGATTCTGTGGAAAATGATGATTGAATCATAAATTCAGATAGCCACCCCCTCTCAACGACATGTCGGCAGCTATCCCATTGTGGACAGCGAGAGATCGAACCTCTCTGTCGTACTAATAGCTACACATTCAGTAGCACATTATTGTAGATAACAACCGTAGAGCACACATAACTTCACATAAACTCAATTAAAATTATAGAATCAACTTTTGGCGACAGCAGACTGCTGTTCGCACTATGTTGAATGCGCATATCAAGCGTTAGGCTTTTTTTAGCAAAAAACTCTGAATTCGCAAAAATGCTTATTAAACGGGCATTTTTGACAATTAAATCATACAATTATGTCAGAAGAAAGAAAGACCATTTATCTCTGCCTCGCGCACATGAGCGAGGACGGAGTTGAGCAAAAGTATGTCAAAGAGGCATTTGATACCAACTGGGTAGTACCCATGGGACCAAACGTTAACGCCTTCGAGGAAGACCTTGCCAACTTTGCAAACACGAATAGTGACGGAAGCCAACTAAACCATAAAGTAGTTTGTCTCAGCGCTGGCACAGCGGCCGTGCATCTTGCACTCATAGGTTGCGGCGTACAAGCAGGTGACGAAGTCATCGTACAGTCATTCACATTCTGCGCATCGTCGCACCCTATTACATATCTTGGAGCAACGCCAGTGTTTGTTGATTCCGAACCAGAGACATGGAACATGGATCCAGAATTGCTGGAAAAGGCTATCCTTGACCGCAAGGAGAAGACGGGTAAATATCCTAAGGCTATAGTTCCTGTTGCACTATATGGTATGCCATACAAGATAGACCAGATTATGGAAATCGCCAATAAATACGGTATCCCTGTGGTTGAAGATGCAGCAGAAGGCATGGGATCACGCTTCAACGGACAGGTACTCGGCACCTTTGGCAAGTACGGCGTACTTTCATTCAACGGCAACAAGATGATTACCACCTCAGGAGGCGGCGCACTTATCTGTCAGAACGCCGAAGATGCTAACACCATCATGTGGTATGCAACCCAGGCACGCGATGCTTACCCATACTATGAGCACACCGCCATTGGCTACAACTACCGCATGTCAAACGTATGTGCTGGTATCGGCCGTGGTCAGATGACCGTCCTTGATGACCACATCGCCCACCACAAGCACGTGCAGGAACTCTACAAGGAACTTTTCAAGGATGTCCCAGGCATCACTCTTCACGAACAACCTTCAGATGAAAGATATGATGCCAACTTCTGGCTCTGTGCTGCCACACTCGATCCCAATGTTAAGATTCAGGGACAGGAACACGCCTACAAGGAAGTCATCAAGACCGCTGTTGGCGGAGCCGCTGGTGTCATCAAGGCAGTAGATAGCGCTACAACCGACTGCCAGCCAAACGACAACATCGAAGCCCTCCGCGTCTTCATGCTTTCCAAGAAGGTGGAGTGCCGCCCAGTATGGAAACCTATGCACAAGCAGCCTATATACAAGAACAATCCTGCCTACCTCAATGGTGTATCAGAATCCCTCTTCAAGATAGGTTTCTGTCTCCCAGCAGGTCCTTACGTCTCTGATGACGACGTTAAATACATTGTAGATTGCATTAAGGAAGCGATTAGTGAATAATTAAAATCATCATCCATGACCTTCCCTTTCTTACATTGAAACATTCTTAGGCAGAAAAGCTATGAATAATATTACGACATTCAAAGCACAAAGACGAGCGATCATAGCCAACTGCTGTTTCTCATGTCTTGACGATGTGAAGGAGAAGTTCTTTAATAAAGATTGGTTTAGAAGAAACTTTAAAAAAATATTATAATAATATGAGTGGCTACAACTCATCCAACAAGATATTGTTACTAAACACAATACTTTTGTACATTCGATTGTTAGTTACTTCTATTTGCCAACTGCTTATAACTAGATATGCGCTCAAGGCATTAGGAGCTGATGATTTCGGACTTTTTAGTATTGTTGGCAGCATAATTATCTTCATTGGTATCATTAATACCATTATGGTATCAACATCCAATAGATTTCTTGCAGTTTCTATTGGTAAAGGTGACAAAAATGGTGTTAATCAAACTTTTAATGTGAGTTTAGTTATTCATATTGTAATAGCCATATTTACAGCCATACTTGCGATACCACTTGGCGAGTTATACATAAATTCATTCGTTAACTACAACGGATCTATCGAGAATGCCATATGGGTTTACAGAATCATTATTGTAGGAAGTATTCTTTCATTCGTAAGTGTACCATATCATGGGCTGCTTACAGCAATGGAAAAATTTATTGTATTTTGCTCTATTGATGTTATCTGTAATGCACTTAAGTTGGCGGCGGCTTTCTTCCTAATGTGTTATTCTGGTAACAAACTGATTTTTTATGCATCGACTCAATCTGTACTAACAGCAATACCAACCTTACTATATTGGTTATATTGCAAAAAACACTACGCTTCAATAATCAAATGGAATTTCCAAAAGCAATTGGATAAATACAAGAAGATGCTTAGTTTCTCAGGTTGGGTAGGTTTTGGAGCTATTGCAACTGTAGGAAAATCCCAGGCAGCTCAGCTGCTTGTAAACAGTTTCTTTACTACAACAATGAATGCAGCTTTAGGAATAGCAAACACCGTGAATCACTTTATCGTTCTATTTGTTAATAACATTACGCATCCAATCGCACCTCAGGTTACAAAGAATTATGCGTCAGGAAACTATGAGAGATGCAACAAGTTGCTTGTTATGAGTACAAAATTTGCGTTCTTAACGATGTTGATAATATCATCGCCATTTTTTTCTGATATGGATTGGATATTGGGTTTGTGGTTAGGCAAGGTTCCTGAATTTGCTTCCTTGTTTACGAAACTATTAGTTATTGATGCTCTGATCGCATCGTTTAATGCAGGTGTGTCAAATGCAATTTTTGCCAGTGGTAGAATAGCATTTTATCAGGTAGCAATAAATACTGTAAGAATCCTTTCTGTAGTTGGAGCATACTTTGCTCTAAAAATTACAAACAATCCATGCAGTATTTTCTTTGCGTATATTGCATTTTCTGTTCTTATCGCAGTTTTAACGCAAATAGCATTACAGAAAATAGGACATTTCAGCTTCAAGAGATTACTAATAGGATCGTATTTTCCATCATTGGCTATTCTGATTTTATATGTACCGATCTTATTTTTACAGATAAACTTACATCCTGTACTTCATATGAGCATCGTATTGCTTTACCTGTTCATTGTGATTGCATTTATAGGGTTTGGGAAGGAAGAAAGAATGTATATAATAAACTCAGTTAGAAAGAAAATAAAAAAGTAAATACAATGAAACCATTTTTAACCGATGTGCCTGTGGCACTTATATTTTTCAATCGTCCAGATTGCTTTGAGAAGGTATTTCAGGCTGTAGCTAAAGCAAGACCATCTAAACTATTTCTAATACAAGATGGTGCCAGACCTAATAAAAAGGGGGAGCAAGAGAAAGTACTGGAGTGCCGAAAGTATATAAACATTGACTGGGAATGCGAAGTCCATGAAGATTATTCAGAGGAAAACCTTGGCTGCGGTTTACGTATCTATACAGGAGTTTCCAAGGCTTTTGAGTCTGTAGATCGCCTAGTAATTATCGAAGATGATATTGTCATTGGTGAAGACATGTTGCCTTTTTGCTCAGAGATGCTGGAGAAATACAAAAATGATGAGCGTATAGGCTTAATCTCAGGTATGAACCACTTGTGGGAATATAAAAGGTGCCCTAATAGCTATTTTTTCAGTTCTAGAGGTGGAGCTATATGGGGCTGGGCTACATGGAAGCGTGTTTGGGATCTAGTTGATTGGGATCTTACTTGTGCTGAGGACGATTATGTTATGAATACACTGGCAAATATGACCTTACCACAAATTGATGGCAAGGAGTTAGCAACTAGAACGATTAATAAATATAACTCCATGAAGAGAGGAGAACGCCAAACATCATGGAGCACTCAATTTATCGTTTCTTCCTGTATTCTTCAGAGTCGCTTGTATATTGTTCCTTCTAAGAATCTTACAAGTAACATCGGTCTTGTAGGGGAACACGCAAACCATAGCGGACTAAATATCGTACCAAGAGGACTTCGTAAGGTATATTATGCACCAACATTTGCATTGGAAAGGCCCCTTCGTCACCCGAAATATGTGATAGACGATTCTATCTATTATACTCTGCAGCGTAAAGTTATGACAGGAGGTTCTTTCTGGGGAAAAGTTTATCGCAGATTAGAAACTAATCTTTATAAATTGATTCCATCATTAGGTAAATGATTAAAATTACGGATAAGTCTAGGTGTTGTGGGTGTAACGCCTGTGTACAAAGTTGCCCCAAACAATGCATTACGATGCATGAGGATAATGAGGGATTCTTATATCCTCATGTTAATCAAGAAGAATGCATTGACTGTGGCATGTGCGAAAAGGTCTGCAATGTATTAAATCAAGCGAATCCAAACGTGCCATACAAAGTTTTGGCTGCCCAAAATCGTAATCTTTGTAAATGTAAGAACTCATCATCTGGGGGAGTCTTTATATCTATTGCTGAAAAAATCATACGTGAAGGTGGTGTTGTTTTCGGTGCAAAGTTTAACTCAAAATGGGAAGTAGAACATTGTTATGTAGAGAATGCCGAAGCATTGACACATTTAATGCGTAGCAAATATGTACAAAGTCGCATTGGCAATACTTATACCGAAGCCGAACAATTCCTAAAGCAAGGCAGGAAGGTCTTATTTGTAGGAACCCCTTGCCAAATAGCAGGCTTAAAACTTTATTTACGGAAGGAATATACCAATCTCTATACAGCAGACATTATTTGTCATGGTGTTCCAAGCCCTGGCGTATGGAGGGATTATCTAATTGAATCTGGTTATAATCTAGGTTTAGTTGATATCAATTTTAGAGATAAGGAAGGGTATTCTTGGAAGAAATATGGAGTGTCTTTTATTTATGAAGAATCTAAGAAAAGCTCTCTTGCAAAGGAAAATCTGTTTTTTAATGGTTTTATACAAAACATACTGTTAAGACCATCATGTTATGACTGTCCAGCAAAATCATCTAAGTCAAATTCAGACATTACATTAGGTGACTTTTGGGGTATAGAAAATGTTAGCAAAACCAGTTTTAGCAAAGAAGGCGTTTCTATGATTATACTAAATACAAAGCATGGACTTGATATTATAGATTCAGAAGATTTGGTACTGGAAGAAACCTCTATTGAAGAATCTTTAAAACATAATACTTCCTATTCGAAGAGTACTTCTAAACCGAGTAGGCGTGAGTCGTTTTTTAAGGCATATACGTCAAAAGCAACTACGACATGTGAAGCAATATTACAAAATCTAAAGAAATATTCAATCGCGGACAGGATAATTGCCGTATTAAAGAATAAATTAAAATTTTCATAATGAAGATAGGTATATTAACAATGCCTTTGGCTTCTAATTACGGAGGCACACTTCAAAACTTTGCATTGCAAACCGTTCTGAAGCGTTTGGGCTATGACCCAATAACGATACGATTCCCTTCTATGTATCAGAACCGCTCGTTAATAAATTCATTAATGCTTTATACTAATCTTTTATGTAGACACTTGGCTAAGAAGATACTAGGAAAACCATCTATTACACCGTTACTCCCTGGTGTCTGGAAAAAGAACACTGCTAATTTTGAAAAATTTATTCAAAAGAACATCGAAAAAACATACTATGTTGACGACATCACCGTGGACCTCTGCAAACAATACGGGATTGACTCATTAATTGTAGGCAGTGATCAGGTTTGGCGTCCCGAAGTCCCTGATGTGATAAATCGTTATTTCTGCAGATTTGCAGAGAATCATGATATACCAAGGATTTCGTATGCAGTTTCGTTGGCTTTGGACGAATGGACTTTTAGCCCTGAGCAAACATTAGAAATTAAGACTTTACTAAAAAGTTTTTCTAGTGTTAGTGTACGCGAAAAAAATGGTGTTGATTTGTTAAAAGAAAATGTGAACTGTAATGCAGAATGGGTTATAGACCCAACAATGCTGCTCACAAAAAAAGATTACATGAATATCATAAAGAACACCCCTCCATTGACAAACCCGTATATTTTCACTTACATTTTAGATCCTAGTGAAGAAAAGATGCACTATGTCACTGAGCTTGCAAAATCGAAAGGGTTGAAGGTAGTTTCATTGAATGACAAGGCAACTGATTCGTCTGCATCCATAGAAAAATGGCTTTCTCATTTCCGTGATTCGTCTTTCATTATTACGGATTCCTTTCACGGAACAGTCTTCTCAATATTGTTTGAAAAGCAATTTATATGTTTGGAAAATCGTCACCGAGGCAACGCTAGAATGGAGAGTTTAAAAGCAATGACTGGACTTCACGAGAGATTTGTTTGCGGGAAAGTAACGCCCCTAAGTGAAATCGATTATTCTACTGTGAACGATTTGGTAAATAACATGAGAGAGCACAGTATTCAATATTTACAAAACAGTATTAAGCAATCATGAGGATATTATTAATACATCATTCCGCCAGAGTTGGTGGAGGTACTATAAGTGGACTAGATGTCGCTAAAATTTTATGTAAACTAGGGCATGAAGTTATTTTTGCAGCTCCATGTCATGGAGAGATTGTAACATCTACGTGCAATTCTCTGAATATAAAGTTAGATACAGTTGGAGTTCCTCCTCTATATACATATCATAATGCAAGTACTAATGGTTTTAAGTGCCTTAGCAAGTATATTGTTAGCTATATAAATCTAAATAAAGTCTGGCGGAATTATATAAAAGGAGTAAAGCCGGACTTGGTAATACTAAATAGCGTGACTCAGGCACCTTTAATAGGTATAATTAATAGCTTAGGTATAAAATCAATATGTACAGTCAGAGAAACATATAGAGAACGTGGATCTTGGTTTGTTAACTATATTTTAAGGCAAATGGTAAGCAAAGCAGATGCTGCACTATACTTAACGAACTACGATAAAAAGCAATGGGCGACTTCTAATAGGATAAATGAAGTCCTACCTGATGTGGTGGATGAAGAAAGATATATTAAGCATACAAACTCTGAGATACAAAAGTTTAAATTGGAGGAAAATCTAGACCCCAATGTCAATTACATTCTTTATCTTGGTGGTATCGCTTATGCAAAAGGAGCATTAGACTTATTGAAGGCTTATGATGTTGTTGCTCGGAAGAATAAGAAGATAGGCTTGTTACTTCTAGGGAATCCGCACACAGAAAAGGTTAGCCGATTATTTAGGCTGATGAATCATAAAGAATTGAATTACAGGGAGGAATGTCATTCTTTGATTGATGATTTTATAAATAGAGATCTCCCCGTCAAGGAAGTTGGACTTGTTCCTGATACTAGTTATTGGTATGAGTCTTCATCTGTAATTGTTTTCCCTGTTAAGTTAGTTCATCAACCAAGACCGGCATACGAAGCGGGATACTATACAAAACCTATAATACTTCCTGCATACGAGAATTTTAGTGAATATCTGATTGACGGCACAAATGGATATCTATATGATATTGATAATGCGGGAAGCCTCGCTGAAAAACTGCTGTTGTCAATGTCAACCAAGGAGATAAACATCACTCTCGGACAAAGAAATAACGACATATATGAACGTACTCACTCATTTAGTATTGGGATGAACATCCTAGATAAGATTTTAAAAACTATATTTATGTAAATCAATGTATATATGATCTATTTCTTCTTTATTTTTTTTACACTTATACTCTATAGGTCTATATTTAACATTCCACAAGGTTATAATAGCTTCTATCTATCGAACTCCAAATCATTGAAGAGATTCACAATAGTATCTTGTCTTTTATTAATTGGAATAATCGCTTTCAAAGATATTTCGGTTGGAACTGATACAGAGAGATATTATATTCATTTTTTGTATGATGAAATGCCTGATTGGCATAATGGAAATGTTGCAGGTGAAGAATTAGGTTTTAGGTATTTACAGTACTATTGTCGCGAGTTTGGGTTGCATTGGTTGGAGTATTCGTTCATCACGTCATTTATCATTGTTGCTCCAATGGGGTATTTTTTATATAAGTATTCAGATAATGTATGGGCATCATTGATGTTTTATATAACTATAGGTTTGTTCTCTCATAATATGACAGCGTTGAGACAATCATTAGCAGTTTCTATGGTATTGATTGCAATTATTTCAATATTTAATAGAAAATATATTATGTTCATTGTCTTTGTGTTAATTGGTTACTTATTTCACTACACGGCCTTAGCAGCACTTGTAATAGGTATTTTGCCATTCATTAAGTACAAAAACAATCTCCAACTTACGATCTTGCTATTTGTTCCTATAATAGTGAAAATTGCAGGTGGCGTTCTGTTTAATATAATAGGAGTGTATCTTCCTGAACGATATGATGGTTATGAGAGTCAAACATTCACGATGAATCCAATATTAGAAGTAATGTGGCTTTCTATCTTGGTATTTTGTTGGCATTCGCTTGTTAGAAATAAAAATGTTAGCAATAAGGATTTTTTATTTTACCTTCTTACTGTATGTTTTGTTTCATCTATTGAACTGTCTGGCCATATTTATATGGCTAGTAGGCTTTCTCACTATTTCGAAACAGCATTAGTAGCCGCAATACCTTGTTTTATTTATAAGTATCCTCCGTCAGGAACCAGAGATTTTATGGCTTTGAGCATATATGCATTGTGTATGCTAGCGTTCCTGTTCACTCTAACGGGAAGTGACACACTTTCAATTTCAAACTATATCTTTATGAAGCAGTATTATTAAAATAGTTATGTCGGATTATGTTGTATAATAAATTAAGATATGCCATATACACCCCATTGTGTTTGGCTTTACTAAAGATAAAGAAAGTAAAGACACGAGGTGTTGTATATTTTTGTGGAGTTCCTTACATTGAGAACAAAGGGGCTATCCACATAGGAGAAGATAGTCGATTTATGTCAAAAACAACAGGGAATGCAATAGGGTTAAATCATCCTTGTATGATATCTGCGGCTTCCAAGGATTCAATAATAACCATTGGAAGCAAAAGTAGCTTTTCAGGAACTTCCATAAGGTGTTTCCTAAGTATTACGATTGGCAACAATGTCCGTGTTGGATCTAATTGTCTTATTCTTGATGGTGACGCTCATCAGGACGATCCACGTGCTGGAAGAAACAAGCCAATAGTAATTGAAGATAACGTATGGCTTGGAGGAAATGTAGTCGTCAAGAAAGGAGTGACCATCGGTCGCAATTCTGTTATAGGTATGAATAGTGTTGTGACTAAGGATATACCTGCTAACTGTATTGCCATCGGTAATCCATGTGTTGTAGTTAAGCAGTTTGACGAAGCAAAGATAAACGAAATAGAAAACTACTTCAAATGAAAATAGTATTTGTAGGTCTATCGGGTGTTCCCTATGCCGGACGAGCTTGTGATTCCAGGTTGGCTAATACAGCTAACCTACTGGAAGAAAACGCAACGGTAGAGATATTGAATAGGTACTCATCTCTCGCAGAAGAATCGTTGTCTGGAATTGAGCTTTCCGACAAGGTGAGGTGTACAGAAATTGTAGCGCGGCAAAAAACAAAGGGAGTCTCTACTCTCTTATACTATGTGCTTTCACTTCTAAAGGAGCCTTTCGCCATTCTAAAATCTCATCGGGAGGAGAAGATAGACTGGCTTCATCTATACACAGGACATTACATTGACTTTGTAATGTATCGTCTGATTGCTAAACTCATAGGCGCAAAGATTGTGTATGAGTATGTGGAGTATAGATCGGAGAAGCCAGCCAATGGATTATATCATAAAATCAATAACTACCTATGTGACTTCCAAGGTGCAAAACTATGGGATGCATGCATTGCCATTAGCAATTACCTAAAAGATGCAGTATTAAAAGTTAATCCAAAACTGGCTGTAATTAAGGTCACTCCAATTGGTGATTTTTGCCTATTTGAGGCAAATAATAAGAAAGTCGATATCAAAGATGACTATGTTATGTTCTGTGGTCATGCTGGATACTTTGATGTGGTGAAGTTTATCATTGACTCTTTCAATACTTCTGAAATACGAAAAACAAAGAAACTGCTTCTTGTATTGGGGGGCAATTCTGATCAAATAGAGAGAGTACAGAAGTATGACAATGACTGTACCATCAAAAGCAAGCTTCCATACGATGAGCTGATAGCGTTATACAAACATGCTTTTGCTCTGATGATACCTTTAAGAGATACTATAGAAGATATCGCACGTTTCCCTAACAAAATTTGTGAATATACGGCAGCCCACGGCCTCATTGTTACAACCTCGAACGGAGAGATGCAATTCTACTTCAAGAATGGCGAAAATGCAATTGTTGCTGATGAGTGTACTGTATCTGCAATTTCTCATCGTCTTGATGAAGTGGCCAGAGGCGACTATGATGTAGATAGGATTAGAGAAAATGCTTATCAAACAGGTATTGAAAACTTTAGTATGGAGGCCTATAAAGAAAATCTCTATGCGTTCTTAAAGACAAATAGATAGTATGTCTGTCAAATTTTGTAATGAAAGAATTGTTATGGTGACCTTTAAGAAAGTCATATTGGTTGGTATATTATTGACCATAATCATTATTGCTAATGTTTTGTTATTTGGGTGCTCATGTAGCCGTAGAACTGCATCAACGAATGTAGTGGGAGTTACTACACCAACGACTCCGAAATATGATCTGATTTTTCCAGCTGAGCCTAACTCTATATATACGTTGCAAGCAGATTTAGACCTGAAAGGTAAAACATATTTAATACCAGAAGGCGTGACAATCGTTCAAAAGAAAGGTTTAATCAAAAATGGTATTATCATCGGAAATGGTACCATCATCAAAGCAACCAATGCTGTATTTGACAATGTCACTATCAAAGGCAGTTGGAATGTTAATAAGATATCAACATCCTTATTCTACGATTTGTCATATAAGAATGCATTGCGTGACGTAATGGCGTTGACCAATCCTGATGTTCACAAT
>JAZLIN010000096.1:0-9403 GCA_045617365.1 Prevotella sp.
TCTCGAAGACCGTTTCCGCAATATCTACGACAGTTACCTGCAGTGGAAGGGATGCGCCACAAACGATGCCGAGACAGAAGAGGCATACGAGGAATGGATCAATGCCATACGCAAGGATGCCGAGAAGGAATACGACATGGGGGATGTCAGCGAAGAACAGCTCAATGACTTCCTCAACAGCATGGCATAACATGCCGACTATCCTCTTTTCAAAAAAAACACAGTAAACCACACGCAAAGAGAAATGACAAGAAAGTTTTTACTGCTTTTTGCCTGCATGGCAAACATGCTGTTCGCCTTCGGACAGACTACAAACGGATTACGCCAGGCACCGATAACGGTGAAGAGCGACCCTATGCAGACACGTATCTACACCCTCGACAACGGACTGAGGGTATTCCTCTCAGTCAACAAGGAGAAGCCACGCGTCACTGCACACATCGCTGTCAATACCGGTTCACGCAACGATCCCGCAGAGACAACGGGTTTGGCTCATTACCTTGAGCATCTGATGTTCAAAGGTTCCAAGAACTTTGGCACCACTGACTATGCTGCCGAGGAACCATATCTCAACAAGATCAGCGATCTCTACGAGGAGTACCGCAAACTGACCGACCCACAGGAGCGCAAGGCTAAGTATCATGAGATAGACTCTGTGTCGCAGTTGGCTGCCAAGTACTTCATACCTAACGAGTACGACAAGATGATGACCGCCATCGGCAGCACCGGCACCAACGCCTATACGTCATACGACGTGACATGCTACGTGGAGGACGTGCCTTCCAACGAACTGGAGCGCTGGGCTATGGTCAATGCAGACAGACTTCAGAATCTCGTGATGCGCGGATTCCATACCGAACTGGAAGCGGTCTATGAGGAGAAGAATATATCTATGGCCAAGGACAGCCGCAAACTGACTGAGGCTCTCCTGCGCAAGCTCTTCCCTACTCATCCATACGGCACACAGACAACTATCGGTACGCAGGAGCATCTGAAGAATCCTTCGCAGGTCAACATACGCAACTACTACAACAAGTACTATGTACCTAACAACATAGCCATCTGCATGGCGGGCGACCTGGATCCTAATGCCACCATCACCATGCTCGAAAAGTATTTCGGCAGTTGGAAGCCAGGCACTGACTGCAAGGCACCTACATTCCCTGCCATGCCTGCCATCACCGCTCCGCAGGACACAACCGTTCTGGGACAGGAGACGGAAAGCATCATCATGGGATGGAGACTGGACGGTGCCGCATCCCTGCAGAATGATACCATCACCATGATGGACATGCTGCTCACCAATGGCGAGGTGGGACTCATAGACCTTGACCTCAACCACAAGATGAAGGTGCTGGGTGCTGGTTCGGGCATCTGGGATCTCAAGGACTACAGCATGTTTGTCATGCAGGCCACGCCTAACGAGGGACAGACTCTTGACGAGGCCAAGGACCTGCTGCTCGCCGAACTGGACAAGATCAAGCGCGGTGACTGGGACGAGAGCCTGATGAAGAGCATCATCGCCAACTGGCGCCTCAACGAACTCAAAGGACTGGACAATAACCGCAACCGCGTATCGCAGATGGTGGACTGCTTCATCCTGGGCCGCCCATGGCTGCAGCAGGTGCAGTTGGCGGACCGTCTGGAGAAACTCACAAAGGCTGATATCATACGCTGGGCCAACGAGCACATCACTGACGGATATGTCTGCGTATATAAGCGCAAGGGCGAGGACACCACACTCGTGAAGATCGACAAACCTGAGATCACTCCCATACCAAGCAACCGTGAACTGCGCAGCCAGTTCATAGAGGATTTCAGCAAGAAGGAGGTGGATCCTATACACCCTGCCTTCGTGGACTTCCAGAAGGACATCACCTTTGGCAAGACCAAGAGCGGACTGCCTGTATATTACAGTCAGAACACGCAGGATGATCGCTTCACCCTCTGCTACCGATATGAGTTCGGCACCGAGGCTGACAAGCGCTATGACACCGCAGAGGATTTCTACGAACTCCTTGGCACCAACAAGGAGAGCGTGGAGCAGATCAAGCGCAGTTTCTACGACATAGCATGCTCATTTAATATCAGCATCAGCGAGAAGACCACTACCATCACCATCAGCGGTCTGCAGGAGTATATGGCCAAGGCAGTAGCTATGTTTGACTCATACATCGCCAATCTCAAACCTGACACAGCGGTGTACAGCCAGTTTGTGGATCAGATACAGAAGTCACGCATGGAGCGTCGCACTAACCAGTCCAACTGTTACAGCGCCCTCGTCACCTATGGCATCTACGGTCCTCACAATGCTCTCACCGATGCTGAGACCATAGAGCAGTTGCGTGCCACTTCCCCATCTGTCTATACGGATCTCATCAAGGGACTCAGCGGCATGAAGCACGAGGTGATATACTGGGGACCAGCCTCCCTCAAGGATGTCTCTGCCATAATCAGCAAGAGTCACAAGACTGCCAAGCATCTCGCCGACGTACCTGCCAACAAACCTTACTCCAAGGTGCGCACAGACCAGACGGAGGTATTCATCGCTCCGTACGACGCCAAGAACATCAACATGCGCATGATAAGCAATGAGATGCGTGAGGTGGATGTCAACACATTCCCTGTCATCGAACTCTTCAATGAGTATTTCGGCGGTTCCATGAATGCCATCGTCTTCCAGGAACTCCGTGAGGCCCGCGGTCTGGCATACAACGCCAACGCGAAGTACACCACACCATCACGCAAGGGGGAGACGGAATACTACCAGCAGCATATCATCTCGCAGAACGACAAGATGATGGACTGCATCAAGGTCTTCAAGGAGATTACCGACAGCATGCCGCAGAATGAGGCCAATTTCGCCACTGCACAGCAGAGCATGATGAAGAACATCTGTGCGAGACGCAGCACCAAGCTTGGTCCTATCAACCAGTATCTGGCTGCCAAGCGCCTCGGCATAGACTATGACATCTACAAACTCTACTATGAGGTCATCCCTACTATCACCCTCCAGGACCTCGTAAGGTTTGAGGAGGAACGCGTCAAGGCAAAGCCTATGCACTACCTCATCCTCGGCAATGAGAAGGAACTGGACATGGAGGCCCTCGGCAAACTGGGACCTGTCAAGCGCCTCACGCTCGATGACATCTTCCCTTCGTGCAAGTAGATAAAACAAAAAACTTCAGCAAAAATTTGTCTGCTTAAAATAAAGTTCGTACCTTTGCAAAACGAATACCAGAACAATAACAAAATACAAAGACTATTATGGCTAATCCAGAATTCAAGTACGCGCCAATGTTCCAACTTGGCGAAGACAAGACAGAATATCGTCTCCTCTCCAAGGATGGCGTGTCTGTAAGTGAGTTTGAGGGCACACCGATCCTCAAGGTTTCCAAAGAGGCTCTTGAGCTTCTGACCACACAGGCATTCCACGACGTAAACTTCATGCTGCGCCGTGAGCACAACGAGAAGGTGGCGGCTATCCTTAATGACCCTGAGGCTTCTGACAACGATAAGTATGTGGCTCTCACCATGCTCCGCAACGCTGAGGTGGCATGCAAGGGACAGTTGCCTTTCTGTCAGGACACTGGTACAGCGATCATCCACGCAGAGAAGGGACAGCAGGTATGGACTGGCTTCGAAGACGAGGAGCCTCTCGCCAAGGGTGTGTATAACACATACACCGAGGACAACCTCCGCTACTCGCAGAACGCACCGCTCGATATGTTCAATGAGGTGAACACACGCTGCAACCTCCCTGCACAGATAGACATCGAGGCTACCCACGGCATGGAGTACAAGTTCCTCTGCGTAGTAAAGGGTGGCGGTTCTGCCAACAAGACTTACCTCTATCAGGAGACAAAGGCTCGCATCCAGAACCCAGGCACTCTCATCCCATTCCTCGTAGAGAAGATGAAGAGCCTCGGCACTGCTGCATGTCCTCCTTACCACATCGCTATCGTAGTAGGCGGTACATCGGCTGAGAAGAACCTCCTCACCGTGAAGCTCGCTTCTACAAAATACTATGACTCGCTCCCTACCACTGGCGACGAGACCGGCCGCGCTTTCCGCGACATCGAACTGGAGAAGCAGCTCCTTGAGAAGACACGCAACGAGATAGGCTATGGTGCGCAGTTTGGCGGCAAGGCCTTCGCTCACGACATCCGCGTAGTGCGCCTGCCACGCCACGGTGCTTCCTGCCCTATCGGTCTCGGCGTATCATGCTCAGCTGACCGTAACATCAAGGCTAAGATCAACAAGGACGGTATCTGGATCGAGAAGATGGACGACAAACCATACGAGCTCATCCCTGAGGCACTGCGCCAGGCAGGTGAGGGCGATGCTATCTCTATCAACCTTGACCAGCCTATCGCTGACGTATGCGCTGAGCTATCCAAGTATCCTGTATCTACACGCGTAAGCCTCAATGGTACTATCATCGTTGCCCGTGACATAGCTCACGCTAAGATCAAGGCTCGCCTTGACGCTGGCGAGGGCATGCCACAGTACTTCAAGGATCACCCTGTGCTCTACGCTGGACCTGCCAAGACTCCTCAGGGCATGCCTTGCGGATCTATGGGCCCTACCACAGCAGGCCGCATGGACCCATACGTATATGAGTTCCAGGACAACGGCGGTTCGATGGTGATGATTGCCAAGGGTAACCGTTCGCAGGTAGTGACTGACGCATGTAAGGATCATAAGGGATTCTACCTCGGTAGTATCGGCGGTCCTGCTGCTTTCCTCTCTTCATCTAACATCAAGAGCATTGAGTGCGTAGAGTACCCTGAGCTCGGTATGGAGGCTATCTGGAAGATTCACGTTGAGAACTTCCCTGCTTTCATCCTCGTTGATGACAAGGGCAACGACTTCTTCAAGCAGTTCTAATCTGGCAGAAGTTCTTTCTGGAATAACGAAACAAATATGCACAAATACGCATAAATTCTTTCCACAAATCAAGAAGAAATTTTTATTTGTGAGTTAATTTATGCGCATTTGTGCGCATTTGTTTCTTTTTATTCCTATTAACTTTACATTTCTAACTTTTCTTTGCGTGAGTAAATTGTTTTTATGACAGACATTTTGTTGAATATAGCGTTTTTCATCATTGGCCTGCTGGCCATCATCAAGGGCGCTGACTGGCTGACTGACGGCGCGGCATCAGTGGCGCGCAAACTTGGCATACCTACCATAGTGGTGGGACTCACCATCGTGGCTATGGGCAGCAGCGCACCAGAGTTTGTTGTCAGCGTACTGTCTGCCATAGAGGGCAATGCGGACATGGCCCTGGGCAACGTGGTAGGTAGCAACATATTCAATATCCTTGCCATCATGGGCATCACCGCCATGGTATCGCCTATCGCGGTGGAGCGTGCCAACGTACGCAATGACGTGCCATTCCTCGTACTGTCAAGCGTCGTGGTGGCTGTGACGGCATTCGACAACGCATTCAACGGCACCGCTGCCGCTGACAACAGCATCAGCCGCACGGACGGCATACTGATGCTCTGCATGTTCTGTATCTTCATGTCATACACACTGTCCATCGCCAAGCGTGACCAACCCGTAACGGCATCAGAGACCACGGAGAGTGAAGACAGTGACGCCACACCAATGTGGAAGAACGTACTCCTGATACTCATTGGTCTGGCGTGTCTCATCGTGGGCGGCGACTGTCTGGTGGACGGTGCCTCAGGACTTGCCGGCATGATGGGCATCAGTCAGTCTATCATAGCCCTGACCATTGTCAGTGCGGGCACATCGGCACCCGAACTGGCTGCCTCGGTGATGGCAGCGAAGAAGGGTGACACGGCCATGGCACTGGGCAATGTAGTGGGCAGCGTGGTATTCAACGTCTTCTTTGTTCTGGGTTCGGCTGCCACCATACATTCTCTTGGCATACAGGGCATCACGACATTTGACATTCTCACGCTCCTCGTGGCATCGGTCATGCTATGGATCTTCTGCCGCTTCGGCAAGACCTACCTCACGCTGACCAGGTCGGAGGGTGCCGTGCTGCTCATCATGGCGATAGGTTACTACACATACCTCGTGATACAGAACGTGTAACCCCCATCCTTCAATCTTCTTTTTGTGGTTCTACGAGAAAGTGAGTGGGTAAGGTGAAATAATGTAGTAAGGAAGTGCCATGAGTATAGAGGTTTAAAGTGAAAAGTTAACGTGAAAAGATAATGAGTTGTAAAGTTTCGTCGCCTGCAAACGGACTGGTAATAACGGAAACCTATGGGCGAATGAACTTAAAAACTTGACCACTCCACTTTTCACTTATAATTTCTATGCTAATGGCACTTCCTTACTACATTATTTCACCTTACCCACTCACATTCTCGTAGAACCAATATGCCAAACCAATTTTCGCGAAAATTCATTGCTAAAGGGCTGCTTTAACGACCAATTTTCGCGAAAATTGCCTGAAGAAGAAAGCCTGTGAGTTCTATAGGACAGCATCTTCGGCGCTCGCATCTCCTCCCCTAAAGGGAGAGGAAGGGAGGGGGCTTAGTGATAGTAAGTGATAGTAGAATGATAGTAATCACACTGCGCCAACCAGCTATGGATCTGTCCGTTATATCACCCTGTGATAGTAGTGATAGTAAAAACTGCATCCATAGGGCGTGTAGCGTACGCGCACGCGAATATCACACCTGCATTGCGGTCTGAAGAAAAAAATTCTGTAGGGACGGCATAACATGAGGGCACTGAAAAAGTCCTGAAGGGACGACATAACATAGGCGGGCGGCGTAAGCCCCCGTTATTAAATGTCCTCCTCCCCTTACTAGAGCGCTGTAAGTGCGACATAACTCATTTACAAACTGTTATAGGTTATGTCGCACCTTCGGCGCTTGAATATGGGGGGGAGGAATCTCATTACATAGGGTTCACACCCTATGCTGTGTTATGTCGTCCCCTCAGGACTTTTTCAGTGCCATCAACATAGGTGAGTTGTTATCAAAGGTAGATACACGCCTGCATAAAGATTTGACAACAATAACAAGGCTTGCAAAATTGTATTTATATAAAAAATAAAACAATAATTTTGCTCATATCAAAAAAAAAACACTAACTTTGCACAAACTTTCTCTTCTTTCAAGATAGTCACAACATAACAGAAAGCGTCACAATGTGCTTTTGTCTAAATTTTTTTGGAACGTAGGAAACTCCAATAGACTATATATCAAAGACAAGAAAAGACTGTGATTGCTTACGGATATAGTATAGACATATCCCGGGAGTGTGCGATAGGCTTATAAGTTTTATCGCCACACTTTTGGGATGTATATTTGTATTATATACGTAGGTAACCTTTCTGCTTTTTGACGATCTGTAATGTTGAGGCCTCTTGCTATTAGAAGTTAAACCAAGTCATGCACATTCTTGTAAGGTTCTGTGAATGGAGTGGGTGCTGTTGCCATGAGTTATATGTATAAAAAAAGACCCGCCCTGGTTCGCTGATCTAACGAGAAGCGTGGCGGATTCTGTTGGTGCAAAGGTATAAAGAATTTATCAATCAAACAATTTTTTCAGATGAAAAATGATATTTAAAGTACGACTTTTAGCTTATTTGTGCATAAATTGACAGTTTAAGTGCATGTTTTCATCATTCCTTAACACGGACGGGGCGAACGCTGAAACCATTGCAGCGTTCGACATCATAGTCCATGCGGCGTCCATCCGCATTCAGATTCAGATATCTCGCATCATCGGAATAACCCTTATTGAGAGATGACGACCAGTAGAAACCACGTATGCCTTCAAGAACAAACATATCAGCCAGGTGGTAACCAGAAGCTGGCAGGAAGATGGAATTGCCATTTTTCCTGCTCCTCACTTCATAGCCACTCACACCATCCTTGGTGGTCCAGTACCAAGTTGTATAGGCACTGTTGTTGAGTTCTTCTATCTGCGCTATTGTTGGCATGACCCAATCTTTGCCCCAGTTGACCATAGCAGCATCATCAACAGACTCCAGAACCGTCTTTCCGTCGCCAACGAACTGACCATTGCTATACCATATACCGGCAGTCTGATTATCTGGACACGTATATTTGGTGAGACCGCCCCATGAACCATTGGAGGAATACTTGTAATCCGACCAACCATACTTCTCCTTCATGCCATTTACATACCCATCTTCCTTTGCGCCCACCTCGCCCCACATTATGTAGGCGCCATATTCCTCTGGCGACGAAGCACCGACATTGCGGTCTGCCCAGAGCGTACCACTTGGCAGGCCCAGATCAACGGCAATGCCGACTGTGCCGCCGACTGTCCTGGTATAGGTAACGCCACCAATGGTGACCTGTCCTTCCACTTTGACGGCAGGGGGCATTTCTGTGCCGCCAGGAGTGTCAGGAGTAACTGTGGCATTGTTATCCACCGTCATAGACTCGATGGTCCTGCTGTCAATATCATACCGCGAGCCATCACTGAGTTTGATATGCACATACTGTGCGCTCATAGTATTTGCTACAAGCAGTAGCATACCGAAGGTTATTGTCTTTTTCATTTCTATCCGTTATTTAGGTGCATGCAAAGTTAACATTTTTCTGCAAATCACACAAAGAAACAAAGAGAAATTTGGTTGTTTGCAAATATTTTTATAATTTTGCAGCGCATTTACTATTAATCACTTATTTATGAAAAAGACTTTACTAACATTACTACTAATTGCAGCAACATGCATTTCCGCGTCTGCACATGATTTCTTCTATGCCGGGCAGTCCAAAAGACTGCGTATGTTCATCGTCAAAGGAGACAGCGTGACATGGGCCTACGAACACAAAGAGGACAAGGGCGAATTCAGCGACGCCATGCTGATGAACGATGGTCACATACTCGTGGCACACCAGTATGGCATATTCGAAATCAACCAACAGAAACAGATACTGTGGAAGTATGCTGCGCCTGCGGGTACAGAGATACATACCGTACAGCCGATAGGCAACAAGCATGTGGTATTCGTGCAGAACGGCCATCCTGCCAAGGTTGTGGTGATGGAGATACCATCGCTGAAGATCGTTCGCGAATTTGAAATCCCGGCTAACGAAAAAGGTTCGGTACACGGACAGTTTCGTAACGCACGTCTCACTCAACGCGGCACTCTGCTAGTGGCAAACATGTCACAGGGATTCATAGCAGAATACACGGCGACCGGCAAGGAGGTGGACCGCTGGACCGGCATGCTGCCTTGGTCGGTTGACGAGATCGGCAAGGAGAACATATTCATCACCGGCAGGAAGGGACTGCTGCAGGAGATTAACCGACAGGGAGAGACCATCTGGCAGATGGACGTAGCACCTCTCGGCATCACACAGCCACAGAAGGCTATACGACTGAAGAACGGCAACCATATCGTGAACAACTGGTACAACGAATGGAACAA
>JAZLIN010000097.1:0-2679 GCA_045617365.1 Prevotella sp.
CTGACATAACCATCGGGAAATTGGAACCGGGTCAGATGGCTGTTGGTGATGACAAGATTGCCGAGGTAGTCGGTTGTGTCGCGCCTAAGCAGTACGAATGGACCAGTCTGACCTATTATACTTGGTCGGGTATGGATTTCTCGTATTTTTGTGCCATCGGCGGTATAGAAATAACGGATACTGCGGTCGCCAGAGAACGTGATCTGTTTCAGGTTCCCTCGCGGGTCGTATGTTATGCTGGTGATGCCGCGGTTTCGGTCCATGGTGAGTGAGCCGTTTCCGTCGTAGGAATACTCTGTAGCAAGGCTGGCACCGTCCTGAAAGTCTGAAGCTCCGCTATAGGTGAGTGATGAGGCGTCATCCCTTACTTCACTCAGCTGGTTGCCATTACGGGTAATTGTGAGCTGATCGATCAGTCCATAACTGCGGCTATTTGTCATGCCATAGCGCTGTAAGGTCTTGATGTTGCTGTTCTTGTCATAGGTGACAACTTCACCGTAATCTGCTCCAGATGAAGCAGAAGCCAGATTCAATCCGGCATCCCTGTGCAATGGCACTAATTCTATCAGGCAAGAATCCCGGCTCAGAATCAGCGGAATAGTGTCGGATGCTAACAGTTCATCTGACAGGACGGATATTCCTTCTTCGTCTGCCGATGCCATGGCATAGGTGGCAGCACCGGCTATCTGCGAATAAGAGGCATTGGTCAACCGGCTTGCTCCATCGTAGGTATAGTCATACCTTCGGGTATAGGATTCTTCTGGCATATACCATTCCATGGCAGAAATCGATCCATTATAGAGACGGTGGCTCACGTTGTCCTCGCGGTGCAGCAGTTGGACGAATCCGCAGGATGAAGACACTCGTGTCAGCCATTTGCGCTCCGGATGATAACCATAGGAAACATGATAGGGTTTGTACGTGTTCCCTCGGTTCATGGATACAACAGCACCATCATTATTATAAACAAAGGTCTGGATATTCTCTGTGCTGCTGTAGCCAGAAATGTCCACGCTCAGCGTACGGCGATGCAAGAGGCTGGAATGGGGGAAGTCATAATCAAGAGCCATCTTGGTGGCCAGGATGCAGTTATAGCTGCCTGAGTTATTACGCTGATAGTATTTCACGGAATCCTGCGTCGAGGCACCAACAAAGTTATATACGGATGCCGTCTCTATGAAGCGTCCGTTCATGTGCTCTTGGCGGCTCTTTGCCAATAATCCTTTGCTGTCATAATAGAGCACTGTCCAGAGCCCCTGCCCTGTAGTCCCATTCCCCAGCGCTTGCCAGGTGGCCAGAAGCTTGCCGTGACTGTTGCTCCGGTATGCAGCGGTAAGCGGAGCAAGCAGAAAGCTGCTGCTCTGCAGCCCCTGCATCTGTTGCGACACGCGTGTATAGTCATCGTAAATGTTGATGACTTCGACCTCACCCGTACTGCTGCTTCCGGTGGCAGAGCTATGAAGGAACTGGCGCACGATCCTTCCTAATCCGTCATATTCATACCTGCGATACTTGCCCGACTGCCGCAGATTCCCATCCTGCATTGCCGATAGCCGGTTGTCCTGGTCATAATAGTAGTTGATGACGCTGCAGCCCGGCAATTCCTTCAATATGCACAGCCCCTTGTCATTGTATTCGTAATGATACCAGTACTGCTGCATATCTGGTATTATGTCACACTCTTGGCACATTGGGGGCAGAACATAACGCAACCGGGCATAGACATCGTAAACATAATAGGTATCGAGGTATTGACCTCCAGCCTGACGGCGTTCGAGCACGGTGAGACCCCTGCCATCGATAAAGGTCCTGACTGAGTTATTGTCCTCGTCGATAGTGGTGTACTGATACAAGGCTCCTGCCGGATAGGTGCCGGAGATGCTGAGCCCTGTGCCTGTGACCTCATACTTGATGACAGAGCTGGTGGTTCCTGAGCTGTTCTTCTGGTATGTGGTCGTGATGCCTTTATTCTGCTGATGCCAAGTCTGACCGGGGCTGGATTTGAAGATCGGTCGGTTCCATGAGTCATACGTGGTCTTACTGTAGAGATAGCTCGTATTGATGAGGTCTGAAACCGGGATGTAGCTGACGGCAGTTGTGCCACTTACAGTCTTCGGCTGAGGCAGAGAGGTCTCAAGCGGACGGCCCAGTTTATCAAAAGTAGCAGACTGGTACTGCATCTTGAAGGTCCCGGAAGTGCATGCACCAGAGGTGGAAGTCTGTATATTGCGTCCCAGACCGTCATAGAACTCCACCTTTACTATGCTGTCTCCCCTGTTCTCCGAAAGGTAGGTAGAGGTAAGTGAATAGCTGGGCAGGATATCTGCAAACATGCTGCACAACATAAACTGCGATATGAGTAATACAAGTATTCTATTCATATACATATTGTGTAGCGTTTATTGATAATCAGAAAAATCCCGGTCGTGGGACAATATAGTGGCTCCCTCACGTATGAAATAGTCGTGGCGTTCAATGGACTGATAGTCCTTGTCCTGGATCTCCTTCAGCCTGCCGAAACTATCATACAGATAGAAAAATAGCTCACCATCGGAATTGCACATGGCTGTCATACCGATGCCAGGACAATAGGTATAGAGAGTAAGGCGGGAATCGGACATCTGGGACAGAGAAATAATCCCCCTGAATACATTGGCCACGCTATCGCGATTCGCTGGC
>JAZLIN010000098.1:0-90804 GCA_045617365.1 Prevotella sp.
TGAGTATAGAAGTTATAAGTGAAAAGTGGAGTGGTCAAGTTTTTAAGTTCATTCGCCCATAGGTTTCCGTTCTTACCAGTCCGTTTGCAGGCGACGAAACTTTACAACTCATTATCTTTTCACGTTAACTTTTCACTTTAAACTGCTATACTCATGGCACTTCCTTGCTGCTCACCTCCCTTATGGGGACAGGGAACAAAAAAGTCCGCTCAGCGCTACTTGTCGAAACTCGTAACCTCTGAAGCGGACTACCCACCTTAAAAATAAAAAACAGTTCTCTCTGTCTTCTCTTGTCATGCGGCATCTTTACTGTCAGTGTGCCGTGTGTGTTAACCTAAACAATTACTAATCTTTTTACCTAAAACAATTACTAATAACCTATGCTTTTTCCTATATCCTAGTGTGTATATGTAATGTATTCTCTCCTTTCGTTGCGCTTATTACAGCACTGTAGGCTCTGTCTGTCAAGCCTTTCCCTTTGTTTCTATTATTCCTATGCTTTGCAGTATCCTATTGAGATTGGAACTTTACACGAAATTTTTGTCGTTACTTATTCTCTTGATGGAGACCTCTTCCCGTCGATGGTAACCATCTGTTGTTTTCTTTTGATGGTGCAAAGTTACAATGTTTTTGTGAACCGTACAAGAGTTTTGTGTGATTTTGTGTGCGCACACAACCTTTTCTTGATGCGAGTCAAAATGCTAAAAAAAACATGCAATAGTTTGCAGATGTCCGGAAATATTTGTAACTTTGCAATCATTATACGCGCGTATATTGCGCATATACAATATATTAACGAATACAATTATGAGTGACAAGGTAAATAAATATTACGCTATAGACTATAAGCTCTATACCATTTTCAATGGCGAACGCCAGTTGGAGGAAGAGACTACAGCAGGTGATCCATTCGTGTTTATCTCTGGTTTCGGTACCACAATCCCAGGATTTGAGAAGAATATCGAGCAACTGTCCAAGGGAGAGGAGTTTGATTTCGTTATTTCCAAGGAGGATGCTTACGGAGACCGCAATGAGGAGTTTGTCGTAGAACTCCCTAAGGATGTCTTTGTGGTAAACGGTCACTTTGATGCAGCGCAGGTGCATGTGGGTGCAATCATTCCATTGCAGAATGAGGATGGCAACCGCTTCATGGGCAAGGTCATCGAGGTGGGTGACGCAAAGGTCAAGGTTGACCTGAACCATCCTCTAGCAGGTCGCGAACTCAACTTCGTGGGTAAGGTAACAGAGTGTCGCGAAGCTACCATGGAGGAAATACAGCTCATGATCAACCGTCTCTCAGGCGGTGGTTGTCATGGCGGTTGCGGCGGTTGCGGCGGCGGTGGCTGTAGTGGCGGCAGTTGCGGTGGAGATGGAGAGTGTAATTGTGACGGCAACTGCGATTGCAACAAATAAAGGATAGTAGGAGGAAAGGTTAATGAATACATTTGGCAAACTCTTTACCATCACTACATTTGGCGAGAGCCATGGAGCAGGAGTGGGCGGTGTCATCGACGGCATGCCTGCTGGCATAGAGGTGGATATGGATTTCGTGCAGAGCGAGATGGCACGTCGTCGTCCTGGACAGAGTGCCATTACCACTGGACGCAAGGAGGCTGACGAGGTTGAGATTCTCTCTGGAGTCTTCGAAGGCAAGACTACCGGTTGTCCTATCGGATTCCTCGTGCGCAATACCAATCAGCATTCACAGGACTATGAGAATATGCGCTGTCTCTTCCGTCCTTCGCATGCAGACTTCACCTATCAGCAGAAGTACGGCATACGTGATCATCGTGGAGGCGGTCGTTCGTCGGCCCGCATTACCATAGGCCGTTGCGTGGCAGGAGCATTTGCCAAACTAGCACTGCGCCAGCTTGGCATTACCATACAGGCATATACATCCCAGGTGGGTGACATAACTCTTGACCGTGACTATACCAAGTATAATCTCTCGCTCACGGAGAACAATGCAGTGCGTTGTCCTGATCAAGAAAAGGCACAGCAGATGGAGGCACTTATCAAGGAGGTCAAGGAGGATGGCGATACCATCGGTGGCACTATCACGTGCGTCATCAAGGGATGCCCGGTAGGACTCGGCGAACCTGAATTTGACAAGCTGCATCAGACCCTTGGCTCTGCCATGCTTAGCATCAATGCCGTAAAGGGCTTTGAGTATGGTGAGGGATTCAGCGGACTGGCACAGAGAGGCTCTGAGCAGAATGATCTCTTCAACGGAGGTATCACTGGTGGCATGAAAACCAATCACTCTGGTGGCATACAGGGTGGCATCAGCAATGGTGAGGACATTTACTTCCGTGTTGCCTTCAAACCGGTGGCTACGCAGTTGCGCGAACAGCCTACGATAGATCTTGAGGGTAATCCTACGGTGCTCAAGGCTAAGGGACGTCATGATCCATGCGTCCTGCCACGTGCAGTACCTATCGTTGAGGCTATGGCTGCCATGACTATACTCGACCATTATCTGCTGAATAAGACAAAGCACATTTAGTGATGACACCTAATTGTACTCTGATTATCTGATACATTGTATTTGACCATTTACGTCAAGTAAAACAACTGACGTAAATGGTCAAACTGTATTTTGGCACGCTGTTTGTATTATGTGATTACATTATTAATATTATACGACAATAAATGAATAGCAACTATTCTGACGATATCACGTCACTCTTAGACGATGGAAGGCGTGAAGCGCGACGCCATCGCTCCCGTGTGGTACGCCCCGAGCATCTGCTCATGGCGATACTCAAACGCAGGGGTACGGTGGCTGACAGGATAATCGATAAACTGCATGCAAGCAAGCCGGATATCACGCTTGACTGTGAGACGCAACTACTCAAGGATGTAGATGGCGTGGCGGAGGAAAACTGCGGTGAGACACTCTCCGAGGAGTCTTCTGTACTCATGCGTCTGGCAGCTCTAGAGGCTCGCATGAATCGTAGGCAAACAATAGATATAGAACACTTGATACTTGCAATGCTGCATCACGAAAATAATATGGCACGCACTATACTCGAAAATAACAATATCAATTATGCCAATGTGTCAGAGGTACTCAATGGCGAAAAGGCATCTGCCGAGGAAAATGGTGTTACCAACGGTCTGAATCTCAATGATGATGATGACTTTGATGATACACTCGACGAATCGGCAGAAGAGCGCAAGGATACAAAGACAGACGAAAAGCCTAAGACCATGACCGGTGGTGGCAAGACACCTGTCATCGATGCTTTCTCCATAGACCTTGTCAAGGCTGCAGAAGAGGGCAAACTCGATCCTGTCGTTGGTCGTGAGAAGGAGATTCAGCGTCTGCAGGAAATCCTCTGCCGCCGCAAGAAGAATAATCCTGTGCTCATCGGTGAACCTGGCGTGGGTAAGAGTGCTATCGTCGAGGGACTAGCCCAGATGATAGCCAGCAACCGTGTGTCACCAGTGCTGCACAATAAGCGTCTTGTGTCACTCGATATGGCGAGCATGGTGGCAGGTACAAAGTACCGCGGACAGTTTGAGGAACGTATCAAGAATCTCATCAAGGAACTGGAGGCCAACCCTGACATCATCATCTTCATTGATGAACTACATACCATCATGGGTGCCGGTTCGGCTTCGGGCACTATGGATGCTGCCAATATGCTCAAGCCTGCTCTTGCTCGCGGTGCCGTACAGTGCATCGGTGCCACCACGCTTGACGAATACCGTAAGTCGATAGAGAAGGATGGAGCATTGGAACGTCGTTTCCAGAAGATTATCGTCGAACCATCCAGTCCGGAGGAGACCATACAGATACTGGAGAATGTAAGGGCACGATATGAGGAGCATCACCATGTCAATTATACCGATGATGCCATTACGGCATGTGTCAAACTGACCCAGCGTTATGTTACCGACCGTGCCTTTCCTGACAAGGCCATCGATGCACTTGACGAGGTGGGTGCTCGCATACACCTGCATCATGCCGATGTGCCAGAGGATATCACTCGTATGGAGGCAGAGGTGAAAGTGATGAAAGAGAAGAAACTGAAGGCTGTTCAGGACCAGAACTTTGAACTTGCTGCCAACTACCGTGATCGTCAGTCAAAGCTGGAGGAAGAATTGCGCATCATGACCGACCATTGGCAGAAGGGTGACACCGGTACGCGTGAGACTGTCACTGTCGATGACGTGGCTGACGTGGTAGCTATGATGACAGGCATCCCAGTGCAGCGTGTGGCAGAGAGCGAAGGTGCCAGACTGCGCAGCATGGGTGACACGCTCAAGTCGGCTGTCGTGGCGCAGGACAGGGCTATCGACAAGATGGTACGTGCCATACAGCGCAACCGTGTAGGTCTGCATGATCCTAACCATCCTATCGGGGTATTCATGTTCCTCGGTCCTACTGGCGTGGGTAAGACATACCTTGCCAAGAAACTCGCCGAAGAGATGTTCGGATCTTCCGATGCCCTCATACGTATAGACATGAGCGAATACTCTGAGTCATTCAATACCTCACGCCTCGTGGGAGCCCCTCCGGGATACGTAGGTTATGAGGAAGGCGGTCAGCTCACCGAGCGTGTACGCCGCAAACCATACTCCATCGTGTTGCTTGACGAGATAGAGAAGGCTAACTCCAATGTCTTCAATATGCTTCTTCAGGTGCTTGATGAAGGTCGTCTCACCGATGGCAATGGACGTCTCATAGACTTCCGTAACACTATAATCATTATGACTTCCAATGCAGGTACCCGACAGCTCAAGGACTTTGCCCATGGTGTAGGTTTCAATGCGCCGGAGGGTAATGGCATCAGCATGAATGATCGTGACAAGGAGTATGCACGCTCTATCATACAGAAGAGTCTCAACAAGCAGTTCTCGCCGGAGTTCCTCAATCGTCTGGATGAGATTATCACTTTCGACCAGCTTGACCTCGAGGCTATCAAGAAGATTCTTGAGGTAGAACTGAAAGGTGTCTATCAGCGTGTGGAGAACCTTGGCTATCATCTTGTTATCACCGATGAGGTAAAGGAAGAGGTTGCCAAGAAGGGTTACGACGTACAGTTTGGTGCCCGTCCTCTCAAGCGTGCCGTGCAGTCATACATCGAAGATGCTGTCTGCGAGCGCATCCTCTCCGGTGAGGTCGCCATTGGCGAGGACATAGTGATAGACAAACTCATCAGTTGATCTCCTTTCATCACTAAATATGATTATGCGCGAGTAACTATCCTGTTGTCAGATAAGTTGCTCGCGCATATTCTTTTTTACCGGACACCAATATTTTTTTGTTTCACGCAGATATCACAAATTGGTACGGATTATATTTCTCCTGCTTTATGACTGCGAGGCGATGTATTCAAGGAGCTTCTTGTAGAAGGCAGAGTGGGAGAGAGTGGCCTCGTTGCCGAAGATTATAAGTTTCATACGGGCACGGGTCATAGCTACGTTCATGCGGCGGAGGTCAGAGAGGAAACCTATCTGGCCGTGCTCGTTGGAACGGACGAGGGATATCATGATGATGTCACGCTCCTGTCCCTGGAATCCATCTACGGTGTTGACACTGATGAGGTGACGGACCTTGCGGAACTCCTCGCGACGCCTTATTTGCTGGCGTATGTACTGCGTCTGCACGCGGTAGGGCGAGATGATGCCTACGTCTAGGCGCTCCTCTATGAATCGCCCAATGCCAATCTTATTGATGTAGCCCTGGAGATTAAGGAGAAGGAGATCCGCCTCCGCCTTGTTTATCCTACCGTGGTTCTCGCCCACGTACTGCTCCGGCTCATCGCTGTTTACCCACACGATAGGAGTCTCATAGTCAAGTACCGAACGGTGCTGCACACTGGCGTCAGAGGTCAGTTTGCCGTCATAGAACCAATCGGAAGAGAACTTCATGATTGCTTCGTTCATGCGGTATTGCACACCGAGCAGGGTGACGCTGTCAGGCTGGTTGTCAGTGATACGCTCCATAAGGGTGCGACCCAGTCCGGCGCGCATGGCGTCGTAGCACTTGATGGTAGGAGGCAACTGCTGATGATCGCCCGCAAGGATTACCCTGCCGGCGCGGCGTATGGCTATCCAGCAGGCAGGTTCGAGAGCCTGCGCAGCCTCGTCAATGAAGAGAGTGGAGAATTTCTGTCCCACCAAGATCTTGTTGGCAGAACCCACGAGGGTGCATGCCACTACGCGCGCTTCGCCAAAGAGGTCAGCATTGATGCGCATCTCAATCTCGGCGGCGCGCTCGCGAAGGCGTGCTATCTTCTGGTGGCGGTTGTCGGCAGAACCTTTGCGGTTCTCGCGCAACTGCCTGATGTTCTTGCGTATGGCCCATAGTTCGGAGTAGTCAGGATGGGCCTCAAAACGGCGTTCGTAGGTGAAAGACAGCATCTTGTCGTTGACGCGTGACGGATTGCCTATGCGCAATACCGGTACACCGTGGTCAACGAGTTTCTCGGAGATCCAATCCACAGCCATGTTGCTCTGTGCGCATACCAGCACCTGAGTCTCACGGCGCAGCGTCTCATAGATGGCCTCTACGAGTGTGGTGGTCTTGCCGGTGCCAGGAGGACCGTGTACTATGGCCACGTCCTTGGCACGCAGCACTTCATTGACGGCGCGCTCCTGTGTGGGATTGAGCCAAGGGAAGGACATGGGCGGCATGGTGAGTTTGCGTATCTCCTTCTGTCCGGCGAAGATGTCGCGCAGGTCAGCGAGGCGGTGCCCCTTGCCATTGATGACATCGTCAAGGGCTGAGAGCATGGTCTTGTATGAGGTCTCGTCGAAATACAATTGCACGCCCAGACCGTCGGAGACAGCATTCTGCAGTTCGCCGACAGCTTGTGCGGATGGTACGCTGACCACCATCCTGTTGCCGTCGGCAAAGCTTACGGTTGAGGCGAAGCCGAAGTAGCGTACCTTGCCGTCTTTCTCCTTGGCAGGAACGAAGAATTGCACCGGCTTGCCATATTCGAAGAGGCAGTCCTCATCGTTCATGTCATCGGTGTCTTGTTCTGTGGCATTTCCGCTGCCATTATGTATCTCCACCACAAGTTGGTTGAGCGAATTGTAATAGGAGCGTCCTACGGTGACAGGATGCCAGCAGATGCCGCGTCGCTTTTTTCGTTCGATGCTCATCTTTTCAGATAGGATGCGGAAATCTTCCTTCTCTGCCTCATATTCCATTAGGAGTAGTTGTCGTAGGCGTTGTATGTATAGTTTGCTGTCTTGCATATCGTATGCAAAGGTAGCAATAATGTTTGGAATGTGCAAATAAAATTGACATGTACGGATGAACTCAAATCTATTTGAAAGGACACAAATGGTTATAGAACCTACCTATAATTTGTGTCAAATGTTATACATTCGCTACAGTTCGAACGAGTATGGTTTCCTTAACTTCTTGTGCAGGAAATGATACTTCAGCACAGCAGTGTGCTCTCATCCTGCTTGATGAGCCTCAGGAATGCCTCGGCGCTGCGCTTGCGGAATCCGCCTTTCAGTTGGTGCACATAGCAATCTACGGGGGTGGGGACCTCTGCTATCGGGATGGCGATGAGTTCGTCATCCTTTCTTATCTCTCCCTCGGAGAGTATGCTGATGCTGTTGGTGCATTTCAGCAATGAGAGGATGGCGTGTGTGTCATTGATGATGGCCCTTGCCTTGAAGTTGGGTATGCTGATGCCAAGAAACTCCTGTATGGCATTCTTGCTCTGGCGTCCGCATTCGGGAAGGATGAGCGGTTGGCGCTCAAGGTCGGCAGTGGATATCACTTTTCTGTTTGCCAGGGGGTGGGTGCTGCGCATGACGGCGCAGATGCGGTAGGAGGTAATCTTGAGGCTGTCAACCCAGTCCTCTTCACCGGGGATGATGATGGAGAAAGCCATGTCCAGTTGTCCCTCACGCAGCATGACTATCATTTCGGGGATGGTCTTGTAATGTATGTGCAGACGTACCTCGGGGTACATCCTCATGAAGAGGACGCTAGCGCGTCTGACCATGGACTCCACCGAACAGGTCAGTCCGATGTGCAGTTCGCCGGAGAGAGTCTTGTGAATGTCGCCCATGCGTTCCTCGCACATGTTGATATCCTGTATGATCTGTTTTGCCATGGGGAGGAGGATGCGTCCGCTCTCGGTGAGTTCCACTTTGTGAGGGGTGCGCAGAAAGAGTAGAGTGTCGAGTTCCTGTTCCATGGCCTTCACCTGTTGTGAGATAGCGCTTTGCGAAAGGAAGAATCGCCTTGCCGCGGTAGAGAAACTGCCGCTTTCGGCAATCTCTACGAAGTATTTCATCTGTCGAATTTCCATAATGTTGCAGACCTTAGTTAATACATATTGGTTTATTATGAGTGCAAAAGTAGTAAAAGAAATCTATACGGACAAGTAATTGCTATAAGTTTAACTTATATTCAAATTTGAATATAATAATATAATTACTATGTGTGAAAAGGAAAATACACTAATTTTGCACTCAGAAATCAGAAATGCTATGGTATAAGTAAGAATAAAAATCTCAATAGGTAATCACATAACAATAATTATCTGCTATAAGGGTTATAAAAAGTGCAAGTGATATAGTAGTTGTTTAAGTTGTGTATCGGATGTGAATCCGGAGTCATCAATGAGTGGTCGGCAGTTTGAGTGATTCAAATTGCCGATTTTCTTGTGCGAACAGGATTTTTTTCATATCTTTGCACTGTGAAAACTATAGGCAGGAGACATATAGCATATAATATAAGGTGCATGGTGCTGGCGCTGTGCGCCATGATGTCGTGCGCGGTATGTGCGCAGGGCAGGTTGACATTCGTGGAGTATAACTGCGAGAACCTATTTGACTGCAGGCATGATACGTTGAAGGATGATTATGAGTTTCTGCCCGAAGCCAAGCGACACTGGAATTTCGGTCGCTACTGGAAGAAACTCAATGACATATCGCGAGTGATAGTGGGATGTGGTGCCGCATCGGTAGGTGAGGGCGAGGACCCCGTGATGCCAGACTTCGTAGCGATGGTGGAGGTGGAGAATGACAGTGTGATGACGATGCTGACACGTGCCTCGGCACTGAGAGGAGCCGGCTACAGGTATGTCATGACAAACTCAGATGATGTGCGAGGCGTGGATGTGGCGCTGCTGTATAATCCCCTGACATTCCGCATGGAGCAAAGTAACAGTCTGAGAGTCGCTCCTCCGCAGCGGCATCAGCGTAAGACGCGTGACATATTATATGCAAAGGGTTACCATCGTATGGGTGACACGCTGCATGTCTTCGTAGTGCATGCTCCAAGCAGGGGAGGAGGATATAAATACACCGAACCATACAGGGTGGCAGTGGCAAAGAGGTTGATGCAGAGTATAGACTCTCTGCGCAGCACGGATGCTGATGCCAGAATCATCGTGGCAGGGGATTTCAATGACTATTCCGCGGACAAGTCGCTGCAGGTGTTGCGCGATGGAGGGTTGATAGAGGTCTCTGAGGGTGCCCGTGGCGCAGAGGCATTAGGCACGTATAAGTATCAGGGGGAGTGGGGCAGCCTGGACCATATCTTCGTATCTGCCCCGCTGCAAAAACTGGTGCAGAATTGCTTCATATACGATGCCCCCTGGTTGCTGGAGGAGGATACTCAGAAGGGTATGCGTCCGAGCCGCACTTTCCGTGGTCCGACGTATCACGGTGGTGTGAGCGACCATCTGCCACTGGTGATGAGGATAGAGGAATGAGTGTGTTTGGTTGTTTAGTTGTTTGGGGATATTGCCATTATCCACAACTCCCCAAACCACCAACTTATTCCGAGACAAAGGTTATATTGTCTGGTTGTGGATGTACAAATTCAAATTCCAGGGTGCGGCGCAGACCCTCGCCCAATGTGTATGGTGCTTGGAATCCAGTGGATAAAGCTTTATTGGCGTTGAACTCTGTAGTAGCACAGAATTTCTTTACTCGTACGGAACTGATGGAAAGTTTCTTTCTTATGACAAAGGCAAGGAGGTCAAAGCAGTATCCCCCCATCATACCCATCCAGTATGGGAAATGAATGCTCGGTATGTTCTTGCCAAGTACAGTTTCCACATGTTTCACCAGTTCGTTCATGCTGAAATCAGGTTTGTCGATGTAGTTGAAGACATTGTACCCGGACTGCAGGTTGTCAATCATAAACTTGACGAAAGCAACGATGTTGCCTACGTATGCCATGGACTTTCGGTTGTTGCCGTTGCCCACCATGAGAAATTTTCTTTCGGAGATCTGTTTAAGCAGGTTATATACATTACCACGGTTACGCTCACCGAATATCACGGTAGGGCGTATAATGTTAACATTCCAGTCAGAGTGTGTCTTATGCCATTCTTGAAGTACTTGCTCAGCCTGCCATTTGGATTTGCCATAGTGGTTGAATGGATCCTTATAGTGTTCCTCGTCAGGATTGATCTTGTTGAGTCCATAGACAGCCACGGAAGAAAAGAACACGATGCGCTTGACACCATTCTTCTCCATTGCGCGAAGAGTGGTGCGCATACCTTCGACATTTGTGTCATAGTATAGTGAGGTAGGCGATACGTCATCGCGATGCTGTGCAGCCAGTAAGACAACGACATCGCTGCCAGCAAGTTCGCGGTCCATCTGCTCTTGGTTACGTACGTCACCTATTACGGTATAGTCATTGAAGAAATGTGAAGGCAGAAGGTCTATGTTCTTCAGAGTGTATTGTTTGTCGGAATCAAGTAATTGCAACAGTCTCGTGCCTACGAAACCACTTGCTCCAATCATTGTAATATGCATAAGGGTATATAGTTGTTGTATTATTTATTCGTAATTATTTTATCAGAGTCTTGAGTACGCCTTTTATAGCATAGCAGATGAAGCACCATGAGGCGTACGGCCAACTGAGTCCCTCTACATGGCGGAAGATGTACCAGTCCCATTTGAAGACCTTGAGTTTGTTGGCAGACACCGAGTTTTCTGACAACCGATACAGGGCGTGTACCTTTTGCGTGTTGACGGCATATCCACCGGAGCGAAGTATATTAAGCCAGTAGATGTAGTCTTCGTGTCCTAATTTCTTGAACAGAGGCTTGCCAACTTTTGCAGTGTCATATATGCCAGTCAGATTGCCTATCACGTTGCCTTTCAGTAACTGATGATAAGAAACGGATGAAGGGGAACTTACTATGCCATCAGAGATTTTGCCATCAGTAAGCAACTTACGGTAGAAAGAGAATACAATCTTCGTGTCCTCTCCTTGGAACAGAGGGATCTGCTCTGCAAGTTTCTCTGGTATCCATAGGTCATCGCTATCAAGAAAAGCTATGTATCTGCCCTGTGCATTCTGTATGCCAATGTTGCGGGGTATGGCCGGACTGCCCGATGGGGTATGGTTGATGAACAAGCGTATTCTGTTATCGCTTTTAGCCATGTCCTCAACGATCTGTACGGTAGAGTCTGTAGACCCATCATCAATGACCAGCAGTTCCCAATTGGCATAGTGCTGTGCTATGACGGACTGTATAGAGTCCTTTATATATTTGCTGGCATTATATGCTGGCATTATGACGGATACAAGTTCTTGGTTCATTTGTCTTGGTTTTATCTGATATGATCAGACTAATTTATAGATGTGTATGTAATATCAAATGGATTATTGCATGCAGAGGTAGCGGCGGATATTGCTATAGGTATGTTTTCATCTGTCACATTGATGTGACTTGTTTTGTTACCTATACCGAGTTCGCGCTCGCTGCATTGGTGTCTAAGCGGACAGTTGCTCAAATCGTTATGCGTTCGTTGAGCAAAGACAGTTTGATAGAATGTCAGTCCTGCAGTCATGCATGCTAATCCGTAGCCCAGATGTATGCCATCTCTTGTGATGTTAAGTGAATTGTTATACTGGCTTGTACGCAGATTCTCTATTGCGGTACCACATGGTATGATCAACTGAAAGATGGGGTAATCCTGGGATAGTGATGTGGCAGATGAGGCGATGTTTCTCCATCTTGCCATAGAACTCCTCTCGCTATTGGCTTTATACCCTCCTGCATAACTGTGGATTAATACAAATGCGAATGCAGCTTGCGGTTGTCTCGCTTTCAGTTCAGATACCAGTTGATATAGGTATCCGCTCTCCCTGTAACTGTTCCAGCTGTTGTAGTTATTGGCATAGCTGCTTGCCTGTTGCAGTATTATCAAGTCCCATTTGCGGCTTAGTATCTCTTTCATCAGGGTAGAGTCGCAAACCGGGAAATTTCCGGTAGGGATGTCTTGCTCGTATTTTCCGATAGCCCGTTGGCAATAACATGGAGTGGGGTCTGTGCCTTTGATACTTTTGTACCATGTATAGAAACTGGCAGATGACCTGATGACATTGTACTGGCAAAATGTACGGGTGTCATCGTTGAATGACTCAGAAATATCCGCAATATATTTTGTGTAGTCTTCTGTATATGAATTGCCAAGAGATAATATGCGTAATGTGTCTTTGTTCAGGATATAGGATATGTCTGTATCCGCCGAAGGATATATGGTTGGAAAATCTTTGATGTCGTATAGATCACCATCAATGCAGTCCTTGGTGCATGCTACCAGGGTAGATAGAAATACAGTTAGAAATGCAAAAAGATTTTTCATGTTGTTAATTTGCTGATTATGTATATTTAACTGCAAAGTTACAAAAAAAAAATAATAATAAGGTATATGTCTTTGTTAATTTGCGAAAAATTACTAATTTTGTATTCATGAAGAAAGTTTATGCTATATTTTTGTTGATTATGCTGTTAATAGTGCTGACATCAGATGGAATGTTAGCACGTGACGACGATGGAAAAGCGGCGGAAATAGTAAAGCTGTATCAGAGTAAGAAAATGAAACTTGTGTTTAAGGATGATTTTAGTCATTCTGTAGATGGAAGACCTGATACGGCATATTGGCACAGTGCAGCGAGAAAACCTTATCTATGGGCACGCTGGATAAAGGATGGTAAGGATGTGGCATATATATCAAGAGGAAAACTGGTATGCAGGGCGATACCCACTCCGCTGAGTGAAAGTGATACAGCCAGGATGCAGACTGGTGCTATAGAGTCACTAGGCAAGTATCATCTCAGATATGGCAAGGTGGAAGTGAGGATGCGTACGAATAACAGCGAGGGAAATTTTCCCGCTGTATGGATGATGCCTGTTAATTCGGGAAATCCTTTTAGATATGGGGAGATAGATATAATAGAATTTTTTGGTAATGAGGGGAAGACTCATCAGACGGTGCACAATCATCGGACATTTACAATGAATAAAAAGGATGCTCCCAATTCATTCTCTGTAAAGATAGATGCTACGCGTTGGCATGTGTATGGAGTGCTTTGGACTCCCAGATATATGGCGTTTTTCGTAGATGGAGAATTGACGGGATATTATGAAAAATCCACTGACCCTAAGTTGTTGGAGGAGGGACAGTGGACTTTTGACCGTGAATACTATCTTATCCTTAATCAGAGTGTGGGCAGAGAAGGATGGCACGAACCACACTATGATGAGGTGTATGAAACAGAATATGACTGGATCAGGGTATATCAAGTAAAAGAGTAGCTATTTTATATGTCAAAAAGTTTTTCGAAAACCTCTCTTACGGATTTCTCTGAATACCGATTCTCAAATACAGACCTGGAGTAACTGTTGTAGCGTAAAACAGGTTTTTGACATAGTTCGTTTATAGTGTTAATGTATTCTTCTGCAGTATTACACAGTCTGCCACATTTTTCGGTATCGAGTTTATAGCCTTCGAATGTTTCTGTTGTACCAAGAATATTCTTACCGTACATCAAAGCCTCACATGTCTTTACTTTCATTCCGCTACCAGAAAAGATAGGGAATATCATAAAGTCTGCCTCAATAAAATAAGGAGCAAGATCAGGAACGTTTGCATGTACGGGGATATCAGACAGGCATTGCTGGCTGCTTTTTAATAAATCCATATCCTTTCCTATGATATGGAAATCAATGTTTACATGTGGCAGAACATTCTTGACGAACCATAGCAATCCCTCTGAGTTAGCAGGGAAATTGCTTCCAATAAAGTAACACTTGGGTTTTGAATCTGTCAATTTGTCTTTTTCTACTGCCAAGTCCGAACATTTGTCAACAAAACTGATGGGAGCAAACTCGTCAAATGCTTTTCCGTAGAGAGACTTCATGGTTTCGCTGTCACGCTCACATAGTCCTACTGCCACATCGGAATAAGTAAGGCTGTATCTGTCATTTCTTGCAGCACAGTTTATGATTACATTCCTGAAAGGAAGATGCTTGTTTACACGGCTTTCATAATAAAGACTTTCCACATTGTGAAAAAAGTTTATTATCTTGCCACTGTATCCATTTTCCTTAAGCTTCTTGGATATAATTCCAAAGATACTTGTGTTAACATATATGTAGTCGTACTCTTTTGATAAGGCAAGAATCTCTTTTACTTTCTTTGGTGTCAAACCGTTGAAATATCCGAAAGGGAAGTAAATAACAGCACTTATTTTGGAAAAAACAGATCGTTTATTCTTGGCATCATTTACGAAATAACAATCCACATTGTTTTCTCCTAGAATCTTCTTGGCCATCTCCACATTACGACGGTTGGCTTGACTTCCTCCATCGTAAACATTGTTGAAATCTTGGAATGAAATAAAAAGGGCCTTCTTCATATTTGTTTTTTTGCGTATTCTATAGGTATCTGTCCTAACTCAGATGCTATGCTTGAATAGGAGGAATAAACACTGCCTATGATTTTCTTTGTTTTACTCAGACAGTATAGATCATTTACAGCAAACTTCATGCCAGCAAGGCTGTTTCGCTCTGTCTTGTCAAACTGTGTTATCAGTCTATCGGAATATTTGTTCTGCATATCCGACTTGGTGCTGTTATCGTCTGTTGCAAGGTAAAATCTGACATTGCTGTTTTTTTCTATTTCATTATCCATCATACGGTAGAATGCGTCTAAAGGAGAGCGCTCTATGGATTCCTTGTTGTCAGTTCTCCTAATATGCACGCCGATTGTGTCATCAGAAAATTTTGACACAGTTTTGTCGATAGCATGCTGGATCTCATCGGAAGGAATGAAAAGAGACTTCATATCATAATCCCTGCACATGGCACAGCCTGAGACCAACATTATATCGCCAGTAACTTTATCGCCAATGATCTGAAATATATCCTTGTCACCTTCGCGGTAGATGTCATGATTGAATATTACCATTTTATTGTTCAGCCATAATAGTGGATACCTGACCAGGTACTCTTTCCTGAACTCTATATTGCAGAGCCATGAACGATTAGTCTTTATCGTTACATTATCCAGATCTACAGGCTTGAATAATTCTGTAAACTCAGCATGAAGTCCCTCTCTGATATTCCAATATACTTCTATCGGGATGTCATAATGCTGCGCTATTGTTACACCTGAGGCAATAGCTCTCATTCTATTACCAAGACCTCCTGTGGGAATAACTCTGATCATTTTCGTTTTTGATTTTTGACTTTTTTATTTTACAGTATTCTTGATAGCATCCAGCCAGCCATGTCCGAACTCAATATCTGGTTCGACATAGTTGCCTTCACCCCATTCGTTCCAGGATTTCAGGATGATGATCTTATGTTCATCTTGCTTATCCTTGACAATACTTAGTGCATCTTTTATGTGTCTTTCAAAGGCTTCAGGTGTAGCGCCGACATAGATACCGTCCCAGGATGAGGCACGTGGACTGCGATCCCAGTTTGGCATTATTGTAGGATATACATTCTCCCATTTGTCTTCTGGTGCAAAGAATCCCTTTACTGTCTTGGAATAGTTATATGTCGCTCCCATAGGCAGGCCTGCTTTCCTGGCCAGAGTCATAAGGAGGTCTCTGTATTTACCACGGGAGAGCATCTCGCCCCTCCTTCTGCCGAATGAATTTACGGCATCAAATCCCATGTCCAGGATTGACTGGAATATCTCAGCACTACTCTCCAGATTAGGCATGGTGTGAGTTCTGGAACCATCCGCATTACGACGGAATGCAAGTGTGGAGTCAGAGATGCAGACCATGTGTATGCCAGGCAATCCATTCTCCTTAGCCAGTTTCTGCCATGTATCGATCCATTCCGTCACATGAGTATGCTCCCATGCATTGTAAAGAACGAACATGGGTTTGCCATCAACCTTGATGTAACGTTTGTCCTTGAATGCAGGCAATAGGTACATGAAGTGGTTGTAGTCATCTTCATAACCAGGATATACCTGCTCCATGAGCATGGAGTTAGCTTGCATGTTAGATTTCCTGTTCCATGTCTTATTGCTCCATGAGTGGTTTGCCCAGCAGAGACAGAACGGAAAGTCTGGTTTGCCACTTGTCAGAACTTCATTGAAAGGACGTTCAAGAAGTTGTTTGCCACCAAACCAGTAGTGGTAATAGCAGAAACCTTCTATACCTGCTTCGCGAGCTAGCAGTGCCTGTTGCTCTCGTACCTCCGGCAGACGAAGGTCATAGAAACCCAGGTCTGCGGGAATTTTAGGCTGGACATGTCCTTTGAACACAGGTTTGGCTTTTGCTACGTTTGTCCACTCTGTGAATCCTGGTCCCCACCATTCGTTGTTCTCTGGTATCGGATGATACTGTGGCAGATACAGGGCTATTACTCTTGCTTTCATATATGTGAACTTTGTATCTCTATTTTAGTATTAAATATTCTATTGTATAATCTTTATTACCTTGGCAGGATTGCCACCTACTAATGCATATTCTGGTACATCCTTCGTGACTACGGCATTGGCTCCGATGATGCTGCCTTTGCCAATCCTCACTCCTGGCAGTATGCATACCATCTCGCCTATCCAAACGTTGTCTTCTATTATTACAGGTCCCTTGCTGATCATAGGCCTTTTGTTGGCGGGAATATCAAGATAAGACCTTTCGGAAGCACCGTGTGAATTGTCTGTGATGAATACTTTTCTTCCTATCCTTACTCCATCGCCTATGGAGATTTTGTTGATGCAGGTGATATGTCCGCCGTCACCAAAACTGCATCCGTTGCCTATGTTGATTTTTGGATTAAATGATTGGCTCATGTATTTGTCATAGACCTCCCATACAATATCTCTTCCGATGTATAGATTGGAACCGAGATTGATGTATTGCGCTCCTTGCAGCATGGAGAATCCTCCGAAAAAGCAGTCTTTGCCACAGCTGTTGAACTCTTCTCTTATCCAGTTAGAATAGAAGAAATCCTGGAATCCTTTGATTTTATTGCACAAATTATTTTTGACTAATATGTGCGTGAGTTTTGCTATTATAGCTATGATTTGCTTTATGATAGTCATCCTTTGTCTGATTGAAGTTAGAATTTATGCACCTCCGGTTTTCCAAAACAGAGTGAATTGTATGAATTGAACGCCATAGTTCAGGTAAAGTGCCGCTACTAATTCTGCAAAAAGTATTCCGCACCATCGCGGTTTGATGGTATATATGATGTCTGCAAACAGAATTATTGTGACTGTACGATACAAGAAACTTACTCGCGCACCAAGGTCAGGGATGAATCCTAATATGGTATAGAATGCTAATCCGCATGATGCAATCCTGATCATTAGGGGGAAATGTTTGTCTTCCTCGGTGATCACGTTAGAGAAGAACATGAGGTACAGGTAGATCGCTATGGAGATGAGATGGAAGAAACCAAAACCGTTGATGGTACTGTGTGATTGTCCCATTTCTGCAGCTTTTCTGTATATCTCCATCTTATTGCCTATGTATGGTATCTGTGCTATGTAGTCAAATATGTTTCCGCCTGATGCACTCAGAAAGAGGGAAAATAAAACAATGGATGTCCAGAATATTTTTCCCTTGATAGTTAGCGGTTTTGTGCTCAGAAACAGGATAGGCAGCAGTATAAGTCCGGAGACATGGAACATGGAACCTATCAGCAGATATCCCAGTGCCACCAGTCGTCTTCCATTTGTGATTTCATAGACACTGAGTAAAAGCATTCCTGAGAGTATGCCTGTCCTTATCTGCATGACGTCATGTACTACGTAGTAGTAGGACAGGTACATGATGAGGAATAGGAAAATATGTTTGTCATTGTAGCGATGAAATGCAAACATCTTGATACCTACTCCGAATAATGCATATATCAGGAATAAAGCGTGAGGGTCATTGGTAAAGATATTTAGAAATGCTGCAAGGTAGATGTATGTGAACTCTACACCTTCGGCTGCACTCTCACTGTAATAATTTCGATATGTAACGGCATAGTTCTCTGAGTCTGGGTCAATACCGATTTCTCTGAGACCTGATATCAGGACAAGGCAGATTCCGAAGAAAAGATATATCCAGTATTGGTATTTCTTTTCCACCCTGTCTTCTATGAATGCAAAGATACATGAGAAGATGAATATCAGCAGTATTATGTATGCCATCTCTTATTTTGCTCTGTTCTTGATGATATTTATGATAGCTTTTCTTTCTTCTTCTTTTACTACGAATAGCATTGCAAGAATCACAATACATGCTATCGACGTTAGTGTTGTCATGGCAAAGCGTATGAAACCAAACGATATATTGATATATACAAAGTATGTTGCGATGCAGGTCAGTGTTATAATTAATATACCCGGGACAAGAAAATCTTTCATGTATTGCCGGATGGATATACATTGCGTTTTCTGTCTTAGTATAAATAACCTGATGAAATGTGCTATCATACATAGAGTTATCATACTGATAAATATATAATATTCCGGTAAATGGAAGGAGAATAAGATATATGACAGAGGAATGCTTGACAACATTATGGTTTCTACAAATAAAAAATATTTCTTTATGTCACCCGTTGACTGTATTATTGTTGTAATGGGATTGTGCAATACTAGTATGGCAGTATATATAATGTAGAGTCTGGAGAACATGAGCATGTTGTCTGAATAGTGTTCCAGCCAGATATATAGTATGTAGTCCATTTCGAAAACAAATGGTATTGATATGCCGCATATTATGTAAAATAGTAGTTTGTTGTTAATGTAGAACAAACGTTCTAGATAATTGCTGTTACCTTCGGCATAAATCTTGACCATAGCAGGTTTGAATGACAATGCTATGCTGTTGGCTAAAGAACTGAGGGCATTGTATAGATTGCTGGCTACCGCAAAAGCAGCGTTGGCTAATGGACCAAAGAAAAAATTGAGTAAAATGACGCATCCCTGTGTTTGTCCTACTCCTGATAATGCACCATAAAGCGTCCAGCCGGAGAATGTCATGATTTCTTTGTAAAGGCGTTTGTCTTTTACTATTCTGTAACGGCATTCCTTGTATCTGTGGCATGTTATGATACTATATGATATCAGCATGGAAACAGAAATGAAAAGAAGACAGGATGTGTAGAATAGTAGCCTTTCGACAGGAGAGTTTACAATCAGTATGGCAACAATGAATTTTGCGGCACATTCTATACATGATAGAATGGCATATATTCCCATATCCTCATGAGAGAATATAGGTGCCGTAAACGGTATCAAGCACAGAGTGCAAATGAAACTGGCTATTGTAATCTGGTATATATAGTTGATAGTTGGTATGTTATCAACAGGGATGTTTAGTTTGTTGTTGATATACCATAGTCCTGCTGTTTCTAGAAATACAAATACAATGCAGATGAGTCCAATGGTGATATTGCAGCTGGCAGCAAACAGTGATTCTATATAATAGGAATCCTTCTTGCCGAGGGAATATGAATAAAATCGCTGTACAGATGATGCTATTACCGGTATGAGAAATGAGCATACGAGAACAACACCTGCGACTGAATTGAACACACCATAGTTGACCTCGCCAAGTCCTTTGAGTATATAACGTACGGAATATAGGTTTACTATGGTCATGAACATCATACGCATAAATAGCATCAATGAATTGGATACAATTCTCCTTGTCCTTGTATTCAATTCATTGTTTGATACGATGATGTCTTTTTCTTCCTGCATGTCAGACTAACGGGTAAAAAATATATTTCGGCAGAAATAGAGAGTCATGATGATTGTTACTAATACGAGCATGCCCAAAATGAATATGACTCTTTTTGGACCCGCAGGCTTTATAGGCACACTGGCACTCTTGAGAATTGTAAAGGCAGGAGTCTTCTCTTGTAGTTTTGCTTTCATTGCCTCCAGCTGTGTGCACATCGCTGTATATGTGTTATATTTCAGTTGCATGTCATTCTCCAACTGATCACGCTCAGATACGGAGACCTGTAGTATGATGTTGCTGTTAGCATCGCAATATTCTGCATATTTACTTACCGAAGCGTCATATTCTATCTTGGCACTATCAGCTAGATGCTGGTAATGGTCCACGTCAATGCGTGCTTTCTTTGTACGATACTTTATTATGAAGTCCTGTAAATGTTGCCTTACGGAGTCTGCTATGAGCGCACTGACCAATGGATCCTGGTCTTTCACAGTGATAGTGATGACGTCCGTTTTTTTATCAACATCACATTGTACCTTAGTTTTTATCAGTTCAGTGAGTTCGTAATCGTATGCTGATAATCTGAAAGGGTCGATAGACTTTAAGTTACCGGTATTTGGTCTTGCTGCTTTTTTGCCAGCTATAGAGTTCTTGACACTATAAAAGGCTTTCATGAATGGATATGTAAGCCAGTTCTGTTTCTGGTGCTTGGCAAGATAAGTATAGTAATCAGTGTTTATTGTAGAATCTTCATTCGTTATTTTGATACCAAATAAACTTACTACAAAATCATTTGATTGCATCAGGTCTGGATAGAGCATAGGATATATGGCATCTGCACCGCCGGCACTGATGTTAATGCCAAAGGACGATGCAATGCCTGCCAGTCCGCCGGCATCTTCGCTTACAGCTTCAGGGGCGAGTGATACTTCACTTGTATAAAATCGTGGTTGTGGGAATATCCAGATGCATGCGAGAATGAATGTTATTACCCATGCAATGAAGTATTTCTTTTTCTTTCCCCATATTGTAGATAATATCTTTCCGAGGTCTATTAATCCTTTCTTTTCCTCCATGTGATGTTTCTGTTTTTTTTTGTTGTATGATATTGTTTCCGGCATTAACAGTATTCCTGGTTTAGTACCTCTCGAAATGCAGGGTGAGGGTTTTGCCTTCCAGTAGCATCTCTTTTGAGTCGAGTTTCTTGATGATGAACGTATCGGCGAGACTGTTGATGCCGAAGGGGCGAAGAACGTCTATGTCCTTTTCCCATAGTAAGGTGTCGCCTGCAGTGCGCTGACTGTAGCGTGGGTCCTTCATTATCAACATGTTGTCCTTCTTGTTGAGAACGTAGTAATAATATTTCGGAGCTTTGTTCCTTATTACTACCAATGAGCCTTGGAATGACCACATGGTGAGGTTCTCCCTGTAGTATGTGCTGTGACCTGTTGCTATGGTGTCCACATCAGTCAGCATCCAGAAGTTGTCCATGTCTCCGTTATCAGATGTGTGGATCTCGCAGCTCACTATCATAGCAGCCTGCAACAGCAGAACCGTGAATATGTATGTTAGGTGCTTCATGCTCATCTAATATTATAATGTATAGTAAACTGACATCCGGAATTGTTGCCTCTTATCTTGCCGAAGTCTGCTCCATAGGCAGCCTTAACTCCAAGATTCCTGAGCGTGCTGTTATCTGCGAATCGGTAACCAACTTCCAACAGTATGCTTGTGTTCTCCTTAGGACATACGTATGGGTCTTCGTAGGTACCCCATCCGCGTTGCCAACTTAGTTTTGCACGGTAATGCAACCCCTCTGCGGGATCGCCGGCAATGGCAAAGTGCCAGGCGTAGAAACGGTTGTTGTAAGTGCCTATGTTACCGTCGGTGTTATATAGCGGAGAGAGGTAGAGTGGATTGCCCATTACCTGTCCCCAGTGTTGCCATCCAGGCAGACAGTAGTGATTGTAATACTGGTCGCGTCCGCTGATGTGAGTTTGGTTGCCCTCTGTGCGGTCGTGATATACGGGACCCGACTGATAGCGGGTGTTCATATATTCCACCACAGCCTGATTAATGTACTTGAAACCTTTCAGCTTGATGTCTGCACCCAAGAGCATATCTTTCAGTGAGTAACCGAAGAAGCGGTTGTCCTTCTTCACATTCCATTCACTTCCTGTACCATAGCCGTCATAATCCAGGAGGAACATTCCCGAATGGTCTTCAAAGAAATGGTCGAAGTAAATGCCTGCACACCATTCCTCTGCTGTCCAGTCCAGGCGTGCCACCCAGCTACCTAGTTGGTTGCCTTCGGTATTCTTGTAGATTCCCTCACCTGTATCGCCTGTTGCCATGCCGATGAATGCTGTCCAGTAACTCTTCATGCTGCTTGACAGCGTGTATTTGTCGCTTGTTATTGGCGTTGACATTTCATCAGAGCCAACCCAGCTATATACATCGCCACCAAACTGTGATGCCATTTCCAGACCAAGGGTGAGCGATAGAGGCACTTTCTCATTGTTGCCAATCCTCAGGTATCCGGCTTTCTCATGATAGCGAGTGTTCTTGTTGTATCTCTTGCCTGAGTTGAAGGCGAAATCCTCTGCCCATGATCCGTCTGTCATCACGCCGTATGCCATATGTCCCTTGAAGGCGAACCATGAGTTAAGTACGGGTATTGTCCAGTAATCCCTGAGACCGATGCGTACCTGCGGAACAGGACGTGCATTGATTCCAAGTGCCTGCGAACCGCTAGACAGTTCATTGTTCTTCAACTCCATTGGTTGCTGTTTGGCACCAATGGTCAGAGAACCTAACTTGTATCTACCTTCCACAAAGGCCTGCTGTATGAATATGCTACTCGTGTGATGTCTGCTGTAACCGTATGATTTGTAACCTATAGGTAGAATGACATCCATACCTGCCGTCAACTCGTATTTGCCGTCCTCAAACGCCTTGTCGTATGTGGCACTGCCGCGCAGATAACCGTTGTCGGGATTTAGAGTGCTGATACCAAACTTGTTGGCGTTGAGCCAAAGCGGAGTCTTGGCATTGCTTATTGAGGCCTGCATCTCAGCATCAACCGACAAACCTTCATGCGCAGTCTCTATGGTGCCCTCAGAGGTGATTACCTCATTCTGCTTGTATGACTGAGCATGAAGTGTCGTTGCTGTGATGCAGACAGCAAGTATGTTTGTTATTCTGTGAAGCATTTAGTCTCTGCGGAATATGTCACGTGTGTAGACCTTCTCCTGCACATCGTCCAGGATAGCGTCATAGCGGTTGGCTATGATAGCTTGGCTCTTAGCCTTAAAATCCTCCAGGTCATTGATTACCTTACTGCCGAAGAATGTGCTGCCATTTTCCAAAGTAGGTTCGTAGATAATCACCTCGGCACCCTTCGCCTTGATACGCTTCATGATACCCTGTATGGCAGACTGACGGAAATTGTCAGAGTTACTCTTCATGGTCAGTCTATATACACCGATGACGCAGTTGCCGTTGTCACCCTTATACTCGTTGTTGGTAGTATAAGCATACCAGCCAGCTTTCTTCAGTACAGCGTCAGCGATGTAGTCCTTACGAGTGCGGTTGCTCTCCACTATAGCGGTCATCATGTTCTGAGGAACGTCGCGATAGTTTGCCAGCAGCTGCTTGGTGTCCTTAGGCAGACAGTAGCCACCATAACCGAATGAAGGGTTGTTATAGTGTGTGCCGATACGAGGGTCCAGTCCTACGCCGCTTATGATAGCCTGAGTGTCAAGACCTTTGATTTCAGCGTAAGTATCCAATTCGTTGAAGTAGCTCACGCGCAGTGCAAGGTATGTATTGGCAAATAGCTTGACAGCCTCAGCCTCTTTTGCACCCATGTAGAGTACGTCGATGTCCTTCTTCTCTGCACCTTCCTGCAGCAGACCGGCAAAAGTACAAGCTGCCTCCTGCAGATGATTGCCCGCGATGCGACGAATAGCCTCGTTTTCTTCGCAGAACTCTTCATTGTCTATTATTTTTGGAATGCCGACTATGATGCGTGAAGGGTAGAGGTTGTCATACAGAGCCTTGCTCTCGCGCAGGAACTCAGGCGAGAAAAGCAGACGCAACTTCTGAGTATCATCTGTTCCTGCTTCCCTGAATTTCTTTGCATACTTTACGTAAAGTGAACGAACATAACCTACAGGTATCGTGGATTTGATGATCATCGTAGCTTTACTGCCAGTGCTGAGTACGAGGTCAATGACATCCTCTATATGATGAGTGTCAAAATAGTTTGTCACTGCATCATAGTTGGTAGGAGCGGCGATGATTACGAAATCTGCATCGCGGTATGCAGATGCACCGTCGAGTGTAGCGGTGAGGTTGAGTTCTTTTTCTGCAAAGAATTTTTCTATATATTCATCCTGTATGGGGCTGATACGCTTGTTGATCTTCTCCACCTTTTCAGGTATCACGTCAACAGCTGTTACATCATGGTTTTGAGCCAGAAGCGTTGCCATGCTGAGGCCAACGTATCCTGTGCCTGCTACTGCTATTTTCATTTTACTAGTATTTATATGATTACTTTATAAGGTTTGCGATTGTTGCTATCATAGTTGCGATAGATGCAGTCGATGTACCGATGGCCAGCCACTGTGATAGTTTCGAGGCATCAGCCTTAGGCTTGGTAGGAACGATAATTTCCGAACCTGGCGTAGGTTTCTCGCCATTGCCCATCTGGTTCACGGTACCGTTCATGTGTACGATGTAAGTACTGCCTTTCTTGGCTCTTGAACCGAATCCACCGGCCTGGTTTACGTAGTACCTTGCACCTTTGCCTTTCTTATAAGCCACGGTGTTAGGGTAGAGCACGTTACCGCTGACCTTCACGGTGTTGGTATATTCAGGTACAATTATTCGGTCATTCTCGCGGAGTACGAGGTCGTAGTCGCTGCCAGGATTCTCTAATGCCTTGTCCAACTGTATTCCGACATAATAGGTGTCGCCTATGTCCAGTTTCTTGATGTCGATAGTGTCTCCGTCGCTATTCTGTGTTTTAGCCATCTTGATCACCTGTTCCATACGGAGGCGTTCATCAGGAGTAATGGTACGTTCCAGACGTGCACCCTTGACGTAAGCCATCTTGTTGGCACCGCCAGCCGCCTTGAGGATATCGCTGAGTCTTGACTCGCGCTTGGCAAGAGCGTAAGTGCCAGGGAAGTTTACCTCGCCCTCGATGCGCACGTTCTGCTGAGTGATGTATCCAGGACTCTTGCGCACATAGACCTCATCGAAAGGCTGCAGGGTGAAACCTTGTTCGCCGTCCACTACAAAACCCTCTTTCAGAGCGAATGTGTAGGTCTTGGCTATGATGCTGTCTGTTGTCAATGCCTTAGAGTTGTATATACGTCGTGAGATGTCCACCTTTACAGTTGAAGCCGTTTCCTTGAGGCCACCAGCCTGGAGTACGAAGTCTTCCAGTGTCTCATTGTCAGCGTATTTATATGTACCAGGGTACATCACCTCACCATGGATAGTAATCGTGCGGTCCGTCTGTTGTTCAGCCTTTGATGGTATGAATATCACGTCTTCGTTCTGCAGTGCTATGTCAGGTGAAGTGCCCTTCATGATGCCATCTATATCGAGGCTGATAACCTTTAGTGTACGGTCTTCGTTCATGCGATGCATTACACCACGTGCGGTGAAGGCATCCTCTGTCGGTCCGTCACACATGCTGATGAGTGAGCGTACTGTTGTGATCTCGCCTCCCATCTGATACATGCCAGGGCGGAATACAGCGCCTTTAATCTCTACCATATTTTCGTAGCGTGGTAGGATAGAGTCAACACTTACAGAGTCTCCATCAGCTATCTTGAATGAAGTCATGTCAAACTCGTTGATATTGAAGACTGCATATTTCGAGCCGTTCTTGCGTACCACTCGTACCGTCTTGGTGTAGGCGTCGCTGGCAAATCCGCCTGTATATTTCATGAGAGTGCTGAGACTTTCTGTCTTCTTCATCTCATAGTACATAGGTCGCTTCACCTTACCGGCCACGTTGACCATGGCATCGTATGGTCCAACGACGATTACGTCATTGTCTGCCAGACGGATATTGCCAGTCAGTTTGCCGTTGAGAATGTAGTCATATACATCGACGTTGCTTACGAGTCTTCCTTTGCGGAAAACCTTAATGTTACGCAGTGTACCAATCTCAGTCACGCCGCCTGCCATGTATAGAGCGTGGAAGACACTGGCGAAAGCTGACAGTGTGAAGGTGCCAGGTGCCTTAACCTCACCGACCACGTTTACTGATATTGTACGTGTCTGTCCGAGCGACATCTTTATGCTACTGCTGCGATACCTGCTGCCCAAGGTGCCACGCAGTTTGGCGTTTGCCTGACTGATAGACAGTCCGCCGATGGTTATCGGTCCATATCCCTCTACGGTAATCTCACCGTCAGGGCTGACTGTGTAAACATTAGAAGACTGTGATGCACCATATATGTCCACCTTCACGGCATCGCCAGGTCCCACAACATAGTTTTGTGGAGTAGCGATGTTCATGGCTGGTTCGAAAGTGAGATTCTCCTTGTTGAAGATGTCACGTCCAAATACTTTATGACCATTGAACAGGCTGCCCTGTTCTTCCTCTTCCTCCATCATCTCTTCATCGTCTTGCATTAGGAGACCATTCATCTCCTGCTGCATAGAGATGAATTCTTCGTCTTCTGGATCCAGACCACGTTTGTTTGGTGGGAGTGTACCTGATGTCGATACCATATTGCTGCTGTCATAGGCACCTTTCTTGTTGCGCTTAGGCTTCTTCTTTATAGTAGGAGCAGTTTTCGGGTCACCATTGTTCTGGCGCAGCAATGCCTCGTCAGCCTTGGTTACGGACTCGTCAGCCACTATGCCGAGACCACCGTTTTTAGCCTGCCTCTCATATTTCTGTCTTACTCTTTTTATCTGACTGATATTGACGCCTTTCTGCATGAGTTTGGTAACAATCTGTGCCTGTGAAGTACCTGCATTGTACTCCTTTACCACAAATTGTAAAACCTGTTCGTCAGTCATAGACTGTGCAACGGCAGATGCCACACTGATGATGCTTAATATCGCTATGATTAAGAGTCTTTTCATTTTGATTCTGTTGGATTGTATTTCGAGTTTGTTGCTCTCTTTTATATAGTATATATAAATGAACGTATATGCGCGTACAATATTGTATTGCTTACGCTATGCAAAGTTAATAAAAATCTATGAAATAGCAAAATGTTACAGTTTATTCTTTCAGAAAAGCCCTTGCCGCCTCCATGATACTGTCCATGTTACGCCTCATGTCTTCATCATTCATCTCCGCGTACATGTCCGGTTCTATTCCCTGTTCTGTGCTATTTCCGTCAATGTCATACATCGGACAGGCCGAGAATCTTACGCCCCATCCGTTAGGCAGCTCTGCTGAGAAAGGCATGCCTGCGCCGCCACCTGTGGCATCGCCTAAGACAGTGGCGAGCGGCATCTGCTTCATGTATTTCGTAAACTCATTTGCAGCGCTGAATACGCTTCGGTTTGTCAGTACGCACACCTTCTTCTGCCATCTTATGCCTGAGGACGGTTCTATCCATTGCTCTTTTTTTTCGGAGAAGTCATTATGTTTTGGGCCGTTCTTGTGCGCCATGTATCCCACGAAAGTTTTTTCGTTGCAGAATCGTGCTGCCAGTTTTTGGGCTTCTGTGAGCATGCCGCCGCCATTGTTTCTGATATCAATGATGAGACCGTTGCATGATAATAAGTGATAGAGTATCTCGTCAATATTGCCGTCGCCAATGGCGTATTCGAATGTGCCGATATATATGTATCCGATGTTGTCATCAAGAACCCTGTAGTATATGCCGTTGCTGATTTTGTAGTCTGTGCCGAGATACCTGCGTTGCAGACTGTCTGAGAAATTAGCTGGGTAATCTTCTTTCCATGACCAGTTTCTGCCATAGTCAAAAGGCGAAGACAGGTTGACATGACCGTCACGCAGTTCGCCGACCATCCTGCACAGAAGCTCAAACTCCTGTTTCTGGCTAAGTTGCTTGGTTGCCTGCTGTAAATACCGTGCACCTATGTCATCCCATTTCACGCCCAGCGCCTTCTCCTTCTCTTCAAAGAAGCAGTAGTGCTCATCCATTATTGTCCACAGTGCTTTCGTGTTTCCGTATGTCGTGTTGTCATATTCCTCTATATCCACACACGAAGTGGTGCATATTAAGGATATGATAATGCAGAGAGAGTATGTTATGAATTGACGATACATAGTTTTTGGGGATTTCTTGGTGGAGTAGGGGAGAGATTATTTTCTTATTACCCAGCCTATCATGAAGGCATTGTAATACTTATGCTGCTTCAGGTTGTTGGGCTTTGCCTGCCTGATGTCGCAGAGGTATCCCATTCGTATGCTTTTTCTGTCGTTTAATGGATAGTCAATGGTCAGTTGCTGTCTAGCTTGCACAGTTGCAATGCTTGTCATGACAATGTTATGGTCACAGTCGCCGTTTTTGAATATCTCGTAATATGACTGCCCGTAGTTAGGTGAGAACATCATGCCCACCATAGGCATCCTACCCTCGTAGCTCACAGTTGACATTCTTCCTAATAGCCGTACTTTATAGTTTGCTATAGTTATCACCCCAATCGATGCTGAGGCATAGCCTTGTGCTGGATTATTGGCACTGCTCCTTGCGTTATAGCATCCGCCCAGATAAGCCTCCGCAATAGCACCACCCCTTATCGTTAGACGATTATCCAGTAGGGACCATCTCCGCATCACGGCGTATGAGAAGTCGTAATGTGCAGAATATTCATGGCCGTTGCCATGGCGGTTGGTCGTATAGTCTATTGAAGCTTCGTGAGAAAGATTGTATGTCAAGGGACTCTTGTTGCTATCCCTAGTTACTTCAGATAAGAACCTAGCACCTATACCACGGTATTTCTCTATAGGCGACAGATAGGTGTCAAGGTTGTTGGTGTGTCCGATGGTAAACGATGTAGCCACATCCGTACCTGTATTATAAACAAGACTATGCTGTGCATGACCCATGAGAGTCATACACAGCATAGTCGTTATGATAATAATATGTTGGCGCACTATTGTTCTTCTTTGCTCCAGTCAAACATATTCTGCTGACCTGTTATTTCATCTTCTATCTCCTGACGTGATTTTCCTGCATCAGGGTCAAGGTTTTCCATTTGCGAACCAGCTACACTCTCATCTGCATCCTCGTCACCTTCCTGACTGTCAGGTGATTCTGGCATACGCAGTGGCTCTAGTTCCTCTACCTTGTCAACCTTGAAGGTCGATATACGTTTTCCTTTTGCCTTGAATCCCTTCACTCCTATAAACTGCTCGGCATCAACCTCTAGTGGTGCGCGTGAAGCGTCAGCACCGCCCCATATCACGTTGAGGCGAGGATATACCGTGTCGGTAAGGAGAAGAAACTCATTCTTAGGATTCTCGCCCACAAAGGTACGGTGACTCTTTATAGCCTCCATCTCAAAACGCTTGATGTATGCGTTCTTGTTATTGTCAGCATCTATCACCACAGCTGTCCATACCTTGTTTGGTATCCATTTCTCAATGCGCAGTATGTTCTGTTCGAAGTGGTTGTCAGGGTCAGGGGTAGTGATATAGAACTCACCATTGTCCAATACTACAAGGATGCTGTCACCGTCAAGAAATTCACCCAGTAGTGTGCCATGCTCGTCATAATTCAGACGGTTGACATCAGCATCCCACCATACCTTTCTGCCTCCGAGTGTAGAGTGTCCGTGGCTCTTCAGGCTAATCTTGTGTATAGGTGTTTTTGCCAGTATGTTACCCTTGCTTGCTCTACCTTTGACATCAATGTCAGAGAAATCATAGTCAAAGAAAAGTTTCTTTACTTTCGGTCCAGGCTCCAGGGTGACCTTGATGATCTCCGCCTCACCGTTGGAGTTGGCAGTGAAATATACCACCCTGCTATCCACGGTGCCTTGTGTAACGTAGTATTCGTGGTCGCGAGTGATGGCATCTATGTAGAATCTCTTGATGTAGTAGCGTCCCATCTTGCCGTCGCGATATACGCAGTTGTATATGGTGCGCTTATCGCCGCGTTTCCATATAGCTATATGTATGATGTTCTTGCCTACGTTTATTTTCTCAGCTATCTTGATAACCTTGTACCTGCCATCACGATAGAATATTATGACATCGTCGATATCAGAGCAGTTGCTGACAAACTCAGCTTTCTTCAGTCCTGTACCGATGAATCCCTCCTGACGGTCTATGTAGAGTTTTTGGTTAGCCTCCACCACCTTCGTAGCCTGTATGGTGTCAAAACTGCGTATCTCTGTCAGTCGTGGGTGCTCAGCACCGTATTTATTCTTCAGGTGCTCATACCATTCGCATGTGATGTCTACCATCCTGCCGAGGTCGCGTTCAATCTCAGCTATCTCGCCCTGTATCTTGGCTATGAGGTCGTCAGCTTGCTCCTTGGAGAATTTCAGGATGCGTTTCATCTTTATCTCCATGAGTCGCAGTATGTCATCCTTTGTTACCTCGCGCACCAGTTGCGGATAGAAAGGAGTGAGGCGCTCGTCTATGTGTTCGCAAGCCTTGTCCATAGACTCCGCATTCTCATATTTCTTGTCCTTGTATATGCGTTCCTCTATGAATATCTTTTCCAGCGAGCAGAAGAATAGTTGTTCGAGCAGTTCGCCCCTTCTGATCTCCAGTTCCTGGCGTAGCAGTGACATGGTCTGATCAGTAGATGCGCGCAACATGTCAGAGATAGTAAGGAACTGCGGTTTTTTGTCCTTGATGACGCAGCAGTTAGGCGATATGCTAATCTCGCAGTCGGTGAATGCATAGAGTGCATCAAGTGTCTTGTCCGAAGATACGCCAGGTGCCAGATGCACGAGAATCTCCACGTTGGCAGCAGTCAGGTCTTCCACCTTGCGCACCTTTATCTTACCCTTCTCCACCGCCTTGGTGATAGAGTCTATGAGAGTCTCAGATGTCTTGGAGAATGGTATGTCGCGTATGACGAGAGTCTTCTGGTCCAGTTTCTCTATCTTTGCGCGTACCTTTATACTACCGCCGCGCTGACCATCGTTATAGCGTGACACGTCAATGGAACCGCCTGTAGGGAAGTCCGGGTACAGATGAAACTCCTCTCCGCGGAGGTAAGCCACAGCGGCATCACATATCTCGCAGAAATTGTGAGGCATGATCTTAGAGTTCAGACCCACGGCAATACCCTCAACACCTTGTGCTATGAGGAGTGGGAATTTTACAGGCAGAGTGATAGGCTCTTTGTTACGGCCGTCGTATGACATCTGCCATTCTGTGGTCTTAGGGTTGAAGACCGTCTCGAGTGCAAACTTTGACAGTCGTGCCTCGATGTAACGTGGCGCAGCAGCCGATGAACCCGTCAGGATATTACCCCAGTTACCCTGCGTGTCGATAAGCAACTCCTTCTGACCGAGTTGTACGAGGGCATCACCGATAGATGCATCGCCATGTGGGTGAAACTGCATGGTGTGACCTACGATGTTTGCTACCTTATTATAACGTCCGTCATCCATGCGCTTCATGGAGTGCAGTATGCGTCGCTGTACAGGCTTCAGGCCATCTTCGATGTGAGGAACGGCGCGCTCGAGGATAACGTACGATGCATAGTCCAGAAACCAGTTCTGGTACATGCCACTCAGGTGGTGTACTACGGAAGCATCAAAACGGTTGACGGGGCGATATCCAGATGATATCTCCTCGTCAGTGTCCTCTTTATCGTCCAGCACCTCATCGTCAACGGTATTGTCCGCGTCGTTGTTAGCGGCATCGGCAATGTCGGTCAGTTCGGTACTGTCCTTCTTTTCTATTTCTTCTGTATTGTCAGAGTTGGTGATATTCTTTACTTCGTCCATTATCGGTTGCGCAAGGATGAGTGTGATTACGTTAGTTTGCTACAGGGAGGTTGTTGCCTGGTCGTGAGAATGCTGTCAGCGTGACGTCAAATGACATGGTGCTGTATGCAGGTATTGATGACTGTGCATTGTCAGAGTATCCCAACTGATATGGTATGTGTACTATCCATCTGTCGCCTACGTGCATGTGCATCAGGGCGGTGGTAAATCCGGTCACGAAATTATTCGTGCAACCCTTGATAGGCAATGCGGTATTGACATTGAAATCTCCGAGCCATGAAGAGTCAAACTGGTAACCCTCCTTGTATCTGTCGGTAGGCATCAGTCTGCCGCGGTAGTGTATCTTTACGCTATCGTTGTATGAAGGACAAGCAGCGTATGCAGGCTCAGCCCATTCGTTATGCTGCTCCCTCTGGGACACCACCTCCACGATAATGCTGTTGGTGGCATCTGATGGAGTATTGTCTCCCTTGGTGTATGACTTGATGATGCGCCAGTTGGTATCGCCGGCAGCCACCTTGTCGCTTGCTGTCTTGTAGAGCTTCTGGAAATACTCGTCGTTGCGTGATTTCCAGTTGTCATATTCAGCAACCTCATTATCGGACTCAGAGCATGATGCTATGCTCGCGAGTCCGATAAAGAGAGGTAATATGTTTTTGTAACTAAAAGTCATTACTGAAGTTTCTTGAGAAGTGAAGTGATAGAAACCTGGTCCTCGATGATGCCACGGAGGTCTGCAATGTTCACACGCTTCTGCTCCATGGTGTCACGGTAACGCAGTGTTACGGTGTTGTCCTCGAGAGTCTGGTGATCTACTGTTACGCAGAAAGGAGTACCGATGGCATCCTGACGGCGGTAGCGCTTACCGATCTGGTCCTTCTCCTCATACTTACAGTTGAAGTGGAACTTGAGGTCGTTGATGATTTCCATAGCCTTCTCTGGCAGACCGTCCTTCTTGGTGAGAGGGAATACAGCGAGCTTGACAGGTGCGAGGGCTGCAGGGAGGTGGAGCACGGTACGTGTCTCACCGTTCTCAAGCTTCTCCTCCTCATAGCTGTGACACATGATAGAGAGGAACATACGATCAACACCGATGGAGGTCTCGATAACGTAAGGAATGTATGACTCACCCATCTCAGGATCAAAGTACTCAATTTTCTTGCCAGAGAACTTAGCGTGGTTGCCAAGGTCGAAGTTGGTACGAGAATGGATACCTTCCACCTCCTTGAATCCGAATGGCATGTGGAACTCGATGTCGGTAGCAGCGTTAGCATAGTGAGCCAGCTTGTCGTGGTCGTGGAAACGGTAGTTCTCTGCTCCAAAACCAAGGTTCTGGTGCCACTTCATACGGGTCTCCTTCCACTTGGCAAACCAGTCCAGCTCAGTGCCTGGCTTGATGAAGAACTGCATCTCCATCTGCTCGAACTCACGCATACGGAAGATGAACTGACGTGCAACGATCTCGTTACGGAATGCCTTACCGATCTGAGCGATACCGAATGGGATCTTCATACGTCCAGTCTTCTGCACGTTAAGGTAGTTTACGAAGATGCCCTGTGCAGTCTCTGGACGGAGGTAAATCTTCATTGCGTTGTCTGCCGAAGCACCCATCTCTGTAGAGAACATGAGGTTGAACTGACGTACGTCGGTCCAGTTCTTTGTACCAGAGATAGGACAAACGATCTCCTCGTCAACGATGATCTGCTTCATGCCTTCGAGGTCGATGCCTCCCTCAGCATTCATCACAGCCTGGAAACGAGCGTGGAGGTCGTCGTACTTCTTCTGGTTCTCGAGTACGCGAGGGTTGGTAGCGCGGAACTGTGCCTCGTCGAATGAGTCGCCGAACTTCTTCTGAGCCTTAGCTATTTCCTTAGCTATCTTGTCCTCGTACTTAGCCATCTGCTCTTCGATAAGCACGTCAGCACGGTAGCGCTTCTTAGAGTCGCGGTTGTCAATGAGAGGGTCATTGAAAGCGTCAACGTGACCTGAAGCCTTCCATATAGTTGGGTGCATGAAGATTGCAGAGTCGATACCCACGATATTGTCGTGGAGGAGTACCATAGACTGCCACCAGTACTGCTTGATGTTGTTCTTCATCTCAACACCATTCTGTGCGTAGTCATATACTGCGCCCAGACCGTCATAAATCTCACTTGATGGGAATACGAAACCATACTCCTTACAGTGACTTACAATCTTCTTGAAAACGTCTTCTTGTTGTGCCATTTTTTAGTTTTATAATTGTTAATTAACAGTTTTCTTTTTCTTGTGTCTGCGTAAGTGGTTTTTTTTCATGCGCGCACAATAATTATGCAAAGTTACTAAATTTTTCTGATATATCGCCCTATATGGCGCGTGTTTTATGTAATATTAACGTATATCCCTCAATTTGTAACTACTCTGCACCACTAAGAAAATAAATACCGACGAGTCAGTTCTGCTAGAAATAAGAAAGAAAATTAGACCTATAGGTCCTTTTTTGTGTGAGACTAAGTCCTAGAAAAGGTATATGTCTATCCTTCCGTTCTTCATCACGAGAGTGCCGCCAAGGAGGTAGTCGGTAGAGTCCTTGAACAGCAGTTCATCAGATGTCAGTTCATGTGTATGTCCTACTGGCACGTTGATGTTAGGCACCGCCGTCTCATGCACCTCACGGAGTTTCTCTCCGGCGGCGCTATAGACGTAGCGAGTAATATTTCCGTTCGTGAACTGTATTCTGATAGGGTTGTTCATATTGTCGCTGGAGGCAGTAGCAGATTATTTATCGAATTTTTGATAGTTCTGGCTTATCAATTTTCGTGAAAATTGATTGCTAAAGGGCTCCTTTAACGCCCAATTTTCGCGAAAATTGGTTGCTGAAGAGAGCCCTTTGATCTAGTCGCAGATTTTTAGCTTTCCACCTTAGGGGGCTAGGGGGCTTCTTGGTGATAGTAAGTGATAGTTGGTGATAGTAAAAATGATAGTAGTATTAAACGCGCAAATTGTTGTATAATAGTACTTTACGCCCTGTAGTGATAGTGGTGATAGTAAAATGCAGTTTCCCTGGCACGCGTAGCGGGCGCGCATGCGAATATAACACACCGGCATTGGGCTCTAACCTGAATTATTCATGGATAATTCGATCTGTGCGGTTGTAACCGAGTTTCGGTTTCAACCGCACAGATCGGAATAATTCAGGTCAAAATCCGCATTACCACTTTACAAGGACGCGGAAGACCTTTCCTGGATTCTCGCTCCACCAATGCATGGTGTCGAGAGCCTGCTCTGGCTCTATGACCTTTGTGATGAGGGCATCGACAGGACATGTGCCACGCTCCAGATAATGTATCACGGCACGGAAATCGCTTGGTACGGCATTTCGTGAACCACGGATGTCCAGTTCCTTCTGTACGAAATACTTGGTCTGGAATGACACCTCACTCTTGGCATAGCCTATGCAAACCACGCGACCGGTGAAGCTGACCTCATCCACTGCCATCTGATAGGTAGCAGGACTACCTACCGCCTCGATTACTACGTCAGGACCGAAACCGCTCGTCATCTCGAGAAGACGGTCATGAACATTATCGGTCATGGTATTGATGGTGTATGATGCTCCCATCTGCTTGGCAAGGGCGAGCTTATTGTCATCGATGTCGGCTGCCACGACGGTGGCGCCACGTGTTACGGCACGTACGATGGCACCCATGCCTACCATACCGCAGCCTATGACCATCACAACGTCAACGTCGGTAACCTGTGCACGGCTTACCGCATGGAAACCTACACTCATAGGTTCGATCAGAGCACAGGTACGTGTATCGAGCAGACCGGCTGGTATCACCTTCTCCCATGGCAGTATGATATACTGCTTCATGGCACCGTTGCGCTGTACGCCGAGAGTCTCATTATGCTGGCAGGCATTTACACGGCCGTTGCGGCAGGAAGCACACTTGTTGCAGTTGGTGTAAGGGTTGCAGGTCACCACCATGCCAGGTTTCAGACCTTCCGGTACATTCTCGCCTACGGCTTCTATCACGGCACCTACCTCATGGCCAGGGATGACAGGATTCAGCGCCATGCTGTTGCGTCCCATGAAGGTATTGATGTCCGAGCCACAGAAACCTACATACTCCATGCGAAGCAGTACCTCACCAGCCTGTGGTGCCTGAGGGTTTTCCAATTCGATAATGTTGAGTTCTTGATTGTGTGAAATTTGAATTGCTTTCATATTGCTTGTTATTGTATGTTATCCTTTCGGAAGATGCCAGAAGGTGTCCTCCTGCTATTCCGACATATTCTTTATATAAGGTAATGCTGGCAGTTCGCCAAAGCCATAGAAACGCTTGGCGTTCTCGCCGAGGAACATTGCCTTCTCCTCTTCTGTCAGCATGTCAGACTTTGTGATAAAGTCGTATGACATGCGATATGTTATCGCTGTAATGGTGCGTGGATAGTCACTGCCCCACATTAGTTTGTCCATGCCCACCTCGTCAGAAGCCTGGCGTATGGCATTAATGGCAGAAGGGTAGGGATAGAACTCAGAGTTGAACAGCCATGTGATGCCTCCTGACTCCACCATTACGTTCTGATGGTGTGCCAGGCGTATCTGTTCCATCCATCCCTCGGTGGTTACCATGCCGAAGTGTCCGATGGCAATCTTCAGTTCCGGACACAGTGCTACGATTTCCTCCACCTCATGCAGTTGATGATTGTCTTCATGCAAGCAGAGGGAGAGAATCATGCCGTTTCCTTCCATGTAGCGGAACATCGGTAGCATGTCAGTGAGCGGTGTGGCAAGACGATGTCCGGGGATGGCTATGCCACGGAAACCCTTTGCATGCAGAGCCATAGCCTCGTCAAGTGTGTGTGCCATGCCCATACAGAAGAAACGGTCACCGTACTGTCGCTGTACCTGCTCCAGATAGTCATTCTGATTGCCGTCAATGTATTCCTGTACTATTACTGCGCCTCCTACCTGCGCATAGTCCATGTTGGAGAGGAATATCTCAGCCGTATTCTTGCCGTCTATCATGAACGGCGGAAGCATCTGACGTTCGCCGTCAAAGAAAGTGGAGCGTGAACGGTTGCCGGCAATCTGGTGTATGTGGCAACCGTCAACGACCGTATCCTGTGTTGCCCACAGGTGACTGTGTGCATCAATAATCTGTATCATGTTATGCGTTTTGTTTTCTCTCGATGAAAGCATATACAGCTACTATGATGAAGCAAATGAGCGGTACGATGTACGACATGTAAATACCAGTATCGCCGCCTATGGCGTCAGACAGCATGCCCTGTACCGGGGTGAGGATGGCGCCGCCGAGTATCGCCATGATGAGACCGCTGGCACCCACCTTGGCATCCTCAGGATGGTTGCCCGTAGTGATGGCGCCCAGTGCAATGCCGTAGATGGTAGGGAACATAAGACTCATGAAGATGCTGATGCCGATGAGGCTTATGATCATAGGCATTCCGTTGCCCTGGAGCAGTAACACACCGAGGGTGCAGAGGGCTGACATGATGCCGCCGAACATCAGCAGTGTCGAAGGACGGAACCATTGCATGAGCCATGTATAGACAAAGCGTGAGAGACAGAAGCATACGATGGTGATGAGGTAATAGGTGGAAGCCTCAGCCTCGACGATACCCAGTTCCTTCATGACGATGCGGATGGTGAATGACCATACGCCTATCTGTGCTCCGACATAGAAGAACTGTGCCACGACACCACCTACGTAACTCTTGTTGGTGAAGAGACGATGGAAGGTGGCTGAGATGCTATGTTCATTTGCATTGTCTCTGCCCTCAGGCATGTTGGCAAAGAACATCACCGCCATGATGCACAGCAACAGCACACCCAGTGCGGTGTATGTGCCGCTTACGGAATAGAGGGAGATCTCGCTGAGGATGAAATATTTGCTCATGAGTATTCCCATGATACTGCCGATAGGGTTAAACGACTGCGCTATGTTCAGACGTCGCGTTGCCGTTTCGGGAGATCCCATGGCGAGTATGTATGGGTTGGCGGTAGTCTCGAGTACCGAGCATCCGCCTGCCATGATATATATGGCAAGGAGATAGAATATATACGACTCTATGTAGGCTGCCGGCAGAAAGAGTATTGCGCCAGTAGCATAGAGCGCGAGACCCAGCAGCACGCCAGCCTTGTATGACTTCTTTTGTATGAAGAGCGCTGCTGGCAGGGCAAAGCAGAAATAGCTGCCGTAGAAGGCAAACTGTATCAGCGATGTCTCTGTGTCACTCATCTGCATTATATTCTTGAATGCCGCCAGCAGTGTGTCGGTCATATTGTTTGCCAGTCCCCACAGCAGGAACAGCGAAGTCACCAGTATGAATGGTAACATATTTTTGTTTGCTACAATCTGCATACTTGTATTGTTTTATTGTTTAGGCAAATTCAAAATTCCTAATTCCAAGTTCCCTAAGAGTTAGCCCAGCTGACGCGTTTCTGTTCGCCGATGATGTCCTGAACCTCCTTAACGAGCTGCATGTCGATAGGTTCCTGACTCCATTCCCAGTTGCGGCGCACATTGTCAGGATTAGCCGAAGAGAAGAGTGTCGTAGCGATGCGCGGATTGCTGACGGCATACTGCACGGCGAGTTTCTCGATGGCAACGCCCTTTGCCTTACAGTGCTCTGCTGCTTTCTGACATGCCTCGACCAATGGTTTAGGTGCTGGGTGCCAGTCAGGCACACCACGTTGTGAAAGCAGTCCCATGCTGAGTGGCGAGGCGCTGATGATACCTATGCCATGCTCCTCGAAGTAGTCAAAGTAATCTGCGAGTTTGTCATCATTGAGACAATAGTGGCAGAAGTTCAATACTGATTCCACTGTACCCTGTGGTACGTGGTCTATCACCCATTTGAGGTTCTCCAGCTGTAGGTCGGTGATGCCTACGTGGCTTACCACGCCCTTTTCGCGCAGAGCCACCAAGGCAGGCAGAGTCTCGTCGCATACCTTCTGCAGTCCGCCAGGCAGTGCAGCCTGAAACTCGATATCGTGAACATTGATGAGGTCAATGTGGTCTATGCCCAGGCGCTCCATACTCTCGTAAACGCTGTCGGTGACGCGTTTGGCAGAATAGTCCCATGTGTTGACGCCATTCTCTCCATAGCGGCCTACCTTTGTTGAGAGGTAATACTTGTCGCGTGGTATTTCGCGGAGTGCCTTGCCCAAGACAGTCTCTGCTTTGTAGTGACCATAGTATGGTGACACGTCAATGAAGTTCATGCCGCATTCTTCCACAGCCACGTGTACCGCACGTATAGCTTCACTTTCGTTGATATTACGGAATACGCCTCCGAGTGAAGAGGCACCAAAACTAAGACTGCTGACCTTCATGCCAGTCTTGCCTATTTCATGTTTGTTCATTATTTTGAATATGTTTGTTGTTTGTTAGGATGTTGATACATTGTGTAATAATCTATTGCAAAGGTACATTATTTTTTTTATTTAACCTAAGTCTTAGTCGTGTTTTTCCGATCTGTTTTTACATTTACATACTTATTTGGTACAAAAATAAAAGTATGAAAGCCTTTCTCTCGTGGGAAATGAAAGAATGTGTGTTCCTACAGGAGAATCATAGTATGAAACAAATGCGCACCCGTTGGAATGAGCGGGTGCGTATTTGTTTTCTTGGTTCTATAAAAAGTTTCTATGTGACGGATGAACACTAATTATTAAGAACTTATGTCAAGATCTAATCTTTGTCGTAGAATTTCTTTCATCCGTACAGCACGAAAAGTTTTGGGATGATGAAAGTCACGTATGTCAGTTGGCATTCTCTGAGATGTACATTATGCGGATGAGTCTTACGTCCTCCTCATCGTAGTCACCACCAAACTCATTGAACGCTTCTTTCAGAGAGTCAGTCTCTGCCTCGGCAAAGTAGCCGTAGATGTCGTCTATCTGGTCATCGTCCAGACGCTCTTCCACTTCATAGTCAAGGTTGAGTTTTGTGCCACTATAAACGATAGCTTCCATTTCGTCTATCAGTGCTGGCAGTTTCATGTTCAGCGAATATGATATGTCCTGCAGTGGCATCTTGCGGTCTATGCACTCTATGATCTTCAGTTTCTGCATAGAGTTCTTTGCCACACTCCTCACACGGATGTCCTCGGGACGTTCTATCTCGTTCTCCTCACAGTATTTCTTGATGAGGTCGCAGAATGGCTGGCCGTAGCGTTTAGCCTTTCCTTCTCCCACTCCCTGTATATTGGTCAGTTCCTTGAGTGTGGTAGGGTACATGGTAGCCATCTGCTCCAGCGAACCCTCCATGAAGATGATGTAAGGCTGTACGTCATGCCGGGCCGCTTCATCCTTGCGCAATGCCTTGAGCATGGCAAAGAGGGTAGGGTCAAGGGCACCCGTACCGTGTGACGCCGCTTCTATTGTATCGGCATTGTATGTATTGTCTTCGGTGACATAGTATGGGGTAGGCTTCTTCAACCATGCCTTACCCTCTTTGGTTACCTTCAGATTACCGAAACTCTCGATGTCCTTCTTGATGTAACCATCTACGATACCCTGACGGATGATAGGGTTCCACAGTTTGTCAAACTTCTTGTCGCCAATGCCGAAAGTGTCCAGTTTATGGTGTTTGTGCGACTCTATGTCGTCAGTCTTTCTGCCGCGTATGAAATCAACGACGTATTTGTCGCGGTACATCTCCTTGAGCGAGATGAGAGCCTTGAGTACAGCCTCCAGACCTTCCTCTGCATTGATCTTCTTCTTAGGGTGCTTGCAGTTGTCGCAGTTGTCGCAGTTGTCAGCAGGATAGTCCTCGCCGAAATACTTCAGAAGAAGTTTGCGGCGACAGATAGATGACTCTGCGTATGCCGCCGTCTCCTGTAGCAGGTGGCGTCCTATCTCTTGTTCGGTGACCTGCTTGCTGTCCATGAACTTCTCAAGTTTCTGTAGGTCTTTCTGCGAATAGAACGCTATGCAGATGCCCTCTCCGCCGTCTCTTCCCGCACGTCCTGTCTCCTGATAGTAGCCTTCCAGGGACTTTGGTATGTCATAGTGTATGACGAAGCGGACGTCAGGTTTGTCTATTCCCATACCGAAGGCGATGGTGGCGCAGATGACGTCGATGCGTTCCATGAGGAAATCATCCTGCGTCTGTGTCCTGACGTTATTGTCTAATCCGGCATGGTATGGTGCAGCCTTGATGTCGTTGGTCTTGAGCACCTCTGCCAGTTCTTCTACCTTCTTTCTGGAGAGACAGTATATGATGCCGCTCTTGCCAGGGTGCTGCTTGACGAATTTGATGATCTGCTTGTCAATGTCAGCAGTCTTGGAGCGTACCTCATAGTACAGGCTAGGGCGGTTGAAGGAACTCATGAATACCTCACCGTCCATGATGCCGAGGTTCTTGCGAATGTCGTTTCGCACTTTCTCGGTTGCAGTAGCTGTAAGTGCTATGATTGGCGCCCTGCCGATATTGTCGATGATAGGTCTTATCTTACGGTATTCAGGTCTGAAGTCATGGCCCCATTCGGATATGCAGTGTGCCTCGTCAATGGCATAGAACGAAACCTTTACCTGGCTAAGAAAACTGATATTGTCCTCTTTGATGAGTGACTCAGGTGCCATGTAGAGGAGTTTCGTGATACCGTTTCTTACATCCTTCTTGACCTTCTCAATAGACGATTTGTTCATGGACGAGTTGAGACAGTGAGCCACACCGTCATGTTCGCTGATGCCGTTGATGACATCGACCTGATTCTTCATCAGTGCTATGAGTGGTGAGATGACGATGGCCGTGCCTTCCATGATGAGTGATGGCAGTTGGTAGCAGAGTGACTTACCGCCACCCGTAGGCATGAGCACGAAGGTGTCGTGCCCTGCCATCAGGTTGCGTATCACTTTTTCCTGCTCCCCCTTGAAGGTGTCGAAGCCGAAATAGTGCTTGAGTTTCTCTGTAAGGTTTATCTCCATATTGTTTAGGTGGGTAGGTGGTTATTCCTGCATGGATAATGTAGGGACTATATCTCAGTCATAGACAGTTGTTGCTCAGCGTATTCCTTGGTGACCCTGAAATCTTTGATGCCTCCCGTAGGAGCGCTGTACATAGCGTCGGTCATGATGTTCTCAACGATTGATCGGAGTCCGCGGGCGCCAAGTTTGTATTCTACGGCTTTATTTACGATGTAGTCGAGTGCCTCTGTGGTAAACTCCAGGTCTATGCCGTCCATCTTGAAGAGTTTGATATACTGTCTTACTATTGAGTTCTTAGGTTCTACGAGTATGCGGCGCAACGCATCGTGATCCAGCGGATTGAGGTGGGTGAGTACAGGGAGACGACCGATGATTTCAGGTATGAGGCCGAACGATTTGAGGTCTTGTGGGGCTACATACTGCATGAGGTTCTTCTTGTCGGTGCGTTTTACGTTCTGCACGCTGTTGTAACCTATGGTGCGTGTGTTGAGGCGCTGTGCTATCTTGCTCTCGATGCCATCAAAGGCTCCGCCGCAGATGAAGAGAATGTTACGTGTATCTACGTGGATGTAGTCCTGGTCAGGATGCTTTCTGCCTCCCTTTGGTGGTACATTGACCATAGTGCCTTCGAGGAGTTTGAGCAGTCCCTGCTGCACGCCTTCGCCTGATACGTCGCGCGTGATGCTTGGGTTATCTGATTTGCGTGCTATCTTGTCGATTTCGTCAATGAATACGATGCCTCGCTGAGCAGCCTCAAGGTTATAGTCGGCTACCTGGAGCAAGCGCGAGAGAATGCTCTCCACGTCTTCGCCCACATATCCAGCCTCGGTGAACACGGTAGCGTCAACGATAGTGAAAGGAACATTGAGTAACTTGGCAATGGTGCGAGCAAGGAGGGTCTTACCAGTACCGGTAGAACCTACCATGATGATGTTGCTCTTCTCTATCTCTACGCCATCGTCGCTATCAGGCTGTGAGAGACGCTTGTAGTGGTTATATACTGCCACCGACAGGTATTTCTTGGCATCATCCTGACCGATGATGTACTGGTCAAGATGCTCCTTGATCTCCTGTGGCTTAGGGACGCTGTTCATTTCGAAGTCGAGGTTGTTGCTCTTGCCTTCCTTGTTGCCATGTCCCATAGCAGTCTGTATTATTTCGTATGCCTGTGCGGCGCATTCGTTACAGATGTAGCCGTTCATGCCGGTGATGAGCATCTGTACTTCATTTTCGCCACGTCCGCAGAAGCTGCAGTAGTTTCCGTTCTTCTTTGCCACTGTGTTTCTTTTTTGTACTACTTACTTATTTTTTTTAACCAGGATATTGTCGATCATGCCATACTCCTTAGCTTCCTCTGCTGTCATCCAATAGTTGCGGTCAGAGTCAGCCCAGACCTTATCGAATGGAGTGTGAGAGTGGTTGCTGATGATAGTATAGAGTTCCTTCTTGAACTTCATGATTTCCTTGGCCTCGATCTCTATGTCTGATGCCTGGCCCTGTACACCGCCCAAAGGCTGGTGAATCATAACGCGGCTGTGAGGCAGAGCGAGACGCTTGCCCTCCTGGCCTGACACGAGGAGCACTGCTCCCATAGACGCTGCCATGCCAGTGCAGATGGTAGATACGTCAGATGAGATAAACTGCATGGTGTCATAGATGCCAAGGCCTGCTGTGACACTGCCGCCAGGAGAATTGATGTAGATAGAGATGTCCTTGTCAGGATCACATGAGTCAAGGTAGAGCAACTGTGCCTGAATGATATTGGCTGTAGCGTCGTTGATCTCAGTTCCCAGGAAGATGATGCGCTCCATCATCAGTCGTGAGAATACGTCCATCTGTGTAACGTTGAGCTGGCGCTCCTCAAGAATATATGGGTTGAGATACTGATTCTGCACTCGTGTTACATCATCAACTAACATACCGCTCATTCCAAGATGGCCTGTAGCGTATTTTCTGAAATCACTGGTTAAATTCATGTTATTATTGTGTTATAAAGTGTATTAATGCAAGATAAATAGTTGCTTAAAAGCAAAGATATGAACAAAGTTAGTAAAAATCCTTTAAATGAGCAAACTTTTTAAGTTTTTTTTTCTTTTTTATTTTTGCAGAGTTTGTTAACTGTAGTATTCTTGCTAGCCTTTACGTCATGGTTGGTCATTCTCAGAAATAAAAAAGCGATGGGATGCGCTGGCATCTCATCGCTTGATATCTTTATTGTTCTTTGTTGGCTACGGATGATGTTAATCTGTATCTTCTGAAGTTTGTGGTGAGGTAATTTACCACCTGGTCAGCTATCTGTTTCATACCTTGTACGGATGGGTGTCCCTCCTGCTTGTCAATGTCATGAAGGTCAAGGCATGGCACATTGTAGTGGTTGAGTATGGTGTGGATTGACTCGTTTATCTCCTCGCGCAGGTCAGTGTTGAGTATGAAGAGCAGTCTGGCCTTAGGATAGTTAGTCTGCAGGTCTGCTATCATCTTTGCCATGGCAGGACGGAAGGTGTAGAGTTGTTCCTTGGTCTGGTTGCCATAGTAATAGTCACCTACAGGTGCGCCACACCAGGCGTCGTTGGTAGCTGCGCAGATGAGGATAATGTCTGGTTCGCCGAGCTTGTTGGTGCGGTTGACGAATGAACGGTTGCTGTAGTCTGCAAACTCCTCCAGTCCGGCTACTGGTACTCGAGGACCGATGTCCTTCTTGTAACCGCTGTAGCAGACGGTAGAACCTGAGAATGAATTGTTGAGTTCGAGTTTGCCCTCTACTTTCTGTATCACCTGGTACCACCAAGTCTCTTCCACCTTGCGTACATCATTGTTTTTCTGTACGTTAGGATTCTCTGGTTTGAAATACCAGATGGCGTTGGAGTCGGTGGCCATGTAACCTTCGAAGGTAGAGTAACTGTCTCCGAGGATGGAGATCTTAGGTGTTCTTTTAATCTGTGCATTTGCTCCCAATGTAATGCAAAGCAGGAGGAGCATGATAGATGATATTCTTTTCATTTTGTGTTATATTTACGTTTTATTTGAGATACTGTGTTAGTGGTGACTTGTTAACCCTGAGGCCCTTGGCTAGGCTCTGTGCATTGTTGCGCGCGCCAAGCAGTGAGGTGTGGGTGTGGTCGTGGTTGAAGTAAGCCGAAGCCTTCTCCTTGCTGCCGCATTTCTTGTCAAGGAAGTCTGCGGTGATATTATGAACATCCACAAACTCAGCTCCGTTCTCGTCAGCCACCTGTTTGGACCACTCTACGATGTAGTCGTCCGAACGGCGTTCTATATACTGCTTGCCTTTCTTCTCCTTGACAGGATAGAACTTGCCATTTACTTTGCCCTTACCCTCGTGCCACTCGTTGCGTGGGGTGAATGATACTATGACAGGGATTGCACCCTTCTCCTTTGCATCAACAATCATCTTGTGGAGGTACCAGCCGAATGAATAAACCACGAGGTTCTTACCGTTGGACTTCAAGTGATATACCTTGCTGGTGTCCTGTGCGCATGGTATGACGCCACGCTCCTTGTCCTTGTCAATTCCTCCGATGTCGTTGTGGCCAAACTGTATCAGGACATAGTCTCCAGGACGGAGAGACTGATATACTTCTTCCCATCTGTCCTCGAGCAGGTAGGTGCGTGTAGAGCGTCCCGCCTTGGCGCAGTTTATGAAGGTACACTTAGACTCGTCGAATATGGTGTAGCCCTGTGAACCCCATCCCCACATGCCGTCGGGATTCTTGTCCTCGTTCTTGCCGGTAGAGTCTCCGCATAGGAAGATGCGTGTCTTTGTCTTCTTCTCCTCGGTAGTCTTTGTCTTGGCTATTACATTGCCCTTGGCATCATAGTTGTTTGGCTCCCATGCCAGCAGTTTTTCCTCATAGTTAGGATGTACCTTCTCCTGGATGAGGAATGACTTGAGTTCTGCTACGCTTGGGTCATCACATGCATCAAGGCCTTCTGCTGCTGATGCTGCATTCATGCGTGCGCCGAATGCGGAAGAGTGTATCTTGTCGAGATAGAAATGATAGTTGGTCTTCCATTGACCGTATGTCTCGAGTTTTTTTGCGGAGATGTCATTAAGGTCGATGACAGGCACGTTCATCTCCTTGCCGATGGCAAAGATGGCTGGAGTGAAGTCCTTCAGCTTACGCTGTATGGTTTTGCCATCGGCCTCGTAATCATTGCGTGGTGTGAGTGTGAAGAGCACAGGTGTGGCACCCTTGGCCCGTACCTCGTTGATGAAGCGGCGTGTGTAGCCACCGAATGTATATACGGTGTCCTGGCAATGCCTTACCTTATTATATATGATGATGGAATCATCGGAAAGACTCAGTACTTTGTCTGGTCTGTATGATGAACGAGCACGTATCTCGTCGATAGGACCGTTGTCATTGTGACCCAGTTCCAGGAATACGTAGTCGCCCTTGCGTACTCCGCTGAGGGTGCGCTGCCAGAGTTCAGGAGACTTGTAGAATGTGCGTGGTGATGTGCCGCCGAGTGCATGGTTCTCTACGGTGATCTTGTTTTCATCGAAATACTCATGTTCGTAGTATCCCCATCCCCATTGGCCGTTGTCGCCATTGCCGCGTGTTCCGGTACGCATGGTAGAGTTTCCTACAAGGAAGAGGACTGGGTTGTCGCCTTTTCTGGATGACCCTGGTACTGGGCGTGCCTGATTGGCAATATCCATAGAGTCTGCGGTGAGGTCGCGTACTCCGTTGATGTCGAGCCAGATGTCGTTATGCTCCTTCTTGTCCTGTGCGCTGGCACAGAGGGATGCTGCGAGAGCTATAGACAAAAATATTGTTTTCTTCATTATTATGATAGTGTTAGTAATGGGTTGACAATTATAACCTTGCGAAGAATCGCAAGGAATGGGGGTGGTTTGAGACCGACTGAGAATGTCGGGAATAGGGGCTGCCTTAGGTTCCCCCTTAGGGGGTTAGGGGGCTTATTTCACGAAGAATGTCAGCCATACGTTTATGATGGATGATTCATTGCCATAGATGATTTCGGCACTTCGTGTAAAACTTCTGTATGCATTTCTTTCTTCTTTCGAAAGGTGCTTGAGAATGTTTGTCTCATTGACGAGGAATGTTTCGCCTTCGTAAAGCATATAGAATATATCGCGCATAGGGAGCGGCTCCTCTTCTATCATGGCGGCACCTTCTCGGTCGGCTATCTCAGAGTACATGTCGGCAATGCCTGCTATTCCCACGTCAAGGTTTTGCATGGCCTGGCGATTGATCTTTGTGCGCTCATCAAAGGCAGCCTTGTCCACCTCGTGTGATACATAGAGGCGGCAGACTTTACCGTTGATGGTGTCTTCGCGCAGCACCTTGCATAATTTCTTGTCGATGGCGTAATATGTCTCATTGCCAGGGAAAACGACCTTCTGGATAGTACCAACCTTTGCTTCAAGTTTTTTCTTAGCAGAGTTTTCGTACCATAGGTAGTGGCTACCAACGTGAAGGTTTGCCTTAGCTTTGAGCTTTTGATTGGTAGAGGTTATGATTATGGCAGTATTGAAATCTTGGTATGTGAAAGGCCATGAAGCAATAGGATGCCATTCGTTATCTGCTGCCATTGCCATTAGAGGCATTAGGGCAAGCATGAGGATATACATTGTCTTTTTCACCATATTACTTATTATTTACTATTTACAATTTATTTCGCTATTTACTATTTATTAGCAGTTTGCTATTTATTTGGCAGTTTACTATTTGCGATGTCTTGCCTTATGGGTGTGAGGGTCTCTTCAGTGTTATCAGCACAGCCTCCCTTGGCATGTTGAAACGAAAAGGGAAGTTGCCTCCCAGTCCGGTGGATACGGAGAGCATACACTCTTTGTCATAGTAAGTGCCGCCCCATTCATCATAAATATTGGAGGCGGGCGACCATCCGAACAGTGAGAATTGCGAACCGTGTGTATGGCCGGAGAGTGTGATGTTCGGTCTGAATGCTTTGAGTATGTGGTTGCGCCATGCCGTAGGATCGTGACTCAGCATTATGCTTGCTGAGGTAGAAACCCCGTTGGTGGCCTTTTTGATGTTTCCGAATTGAGGGAAGGGTGGTAGTCCCCAGTTTTCTTCTCCAATGATGGTGATGGAGTCGTTGCCGCGCTTTATAACGATGTTTTCATCGCAGAGCATTCTCCATCCGAAACCCTTCTGCATTTCTCTTGTCTTCTGTACCAATGCTGCCTTTTCGTGTTTTGATACCTTGACGTATGTAGAGTAATCATGATTGCCCATTACGGTATATACGCCGTCTTTGGCATGCAGGGAAGAGAAGGCTTTAGTGTGTCGTTGCAGTTCCTTTGGTGTAAAATTCTCTATATCGCCCACGAAGCATATCATGTCTGGATGCAGTGCGTTGATAGCATCCATGCTCTCCTGGAGCAGGTAGGCATAGGGACCGTAGAAAGATCCGCTGTGTACGTCCGAGAATTGAACTATGCGATACCCGTCAAATGATTGAGGGATATCTTTGCTTTCATACGTTATCTCACGGATATGAAATTGTGAGAAACCGTATGTTATTCCATACAAGATTATTCCAATGATACTGATAGCAATAGTTCCTCCGAGATAGATTCCTATTTTGGGAATCAATGAAAATACGGCAAACATAATCTTAGGGATGAAGAAAATACCCATAAGAAGGAGGAAAATGTTTGTCGAAGCGTATTCTTCTGCCATTCCCTTGTCAGACAAGAGGAATTTCAGGAATAGTGTGAAGATGAGAAAAGTAGGCAGCCACCAAGTCCATCGCCACACAGACGTAGTGTTTATGTAGCGATGGAATAGGTATGCGTCACTCACGAGGCCCAGACCTATGATAAGTATGGGTACTATGAGTTTTACCATTTTACTTGTTTGCTGGTGCCTCTGCAGGTGCAGCAGGTGTCTCAGCAGCAGCAGGAGCGGCAGCGTCCTTCTGCTGTGCAGCGCCGAAGCCCTGAACGTTGTTAGGATTTGTAGCAGCCTGCTCAGTAGCAGCGTTCTCAATTACACTGCCTGCAGTATCAGCCTCAGGTGCGACGTATGCGCATGCGATGCTCAATACTACCATTGCTACTGCGAGTCCCCATGTAGCTTTCTCTACGAAATTAGTTGTTGTGCGTACGCCAGCAATACTGTTGACACCAGAGAATCCGGAAGCGAGACCGCCACCCTTAGACTCCTGTATTAGTACGATGATTACCATCAGTACCGCAGCAACCAAGATAAGTGTTACGAATAATGTGTACATTTTGTTTTGTTTTGTTTGTTATTTTTTATTTATAATCTTTCTCGTTATCTTTAAACTCTCCCGATTTCTCATTTCTCCCCCTTCTTTCTCGCCTTATTGGCGATAAGTTTTTCAAGGAATCGTTTCTGGTCTTCGAAGTATATGTTTTTCTTCGTTGCCCCGGATTGTTTGTCGATTCGTTTCATTATGTCGAGAGCCTTTTCGTATCTGCCTTGCTTGATATAAATGCCAGCCAGCGTCTCTGTCAGATACTCGTCTTCTGGTTCGTGGTCATTATTATCTGCGATAGGCATCTCAGGCACGTATTCGGGATTGTCCTGCAGAACGATCTTGCCACCATCATTATTGATAAAGGCATCGATGAGTTCGCCGCCATTCATCTGAGGTGTGGATTGCGTATCCTTGTGCTCCTCAGTCATGCTGTCAGGTTGCAGTTCCTCAAAGTCTGTTGACAAAAGGTATGCCACATAGTCCACGGTAGCATCGGCAGCAGTGGGTTTACGGTGAGTCTTGGCCTTTTTCTTCTCGTTGTTGTTGAGCAGATCTTCCTGAGGTACGGTGCTGAGGAAAGAGTCTATGAGTGACACAGTACGTGAACTGTCTGCTGCATCGTTATTCTGTCTCCTGTCAGGCGATGTGCTGAAACTCAGAGGTGATCTGCGTTTGAGCTGGTAGTGTGCCTGCTCTACGAGGTTGAAGAGCACCTTACGGTCTGTGAAATATATGGATGCCCGTCTGAGTTCCTCGTCAAAGGAAGAATCGTGCAGTATATAGAGATTCTTTAGCATGAGCAGTCGCGCAGGCTGATAGTATGGGTATGCTGCAACCATCTTGCGAAGTTCGAAGAGGCTTTCGCGGTTAAGTAATTCCGGATGTTTCGTCAGTTCTTGTATGCTCACTGTTTGCTATCTATACCTTGTTATTTCTATACCTTATATATTATAATATATCAGGCGCGATGTCGTTTCTTCCCTTTCCCTTACCAGTTTGCCACTGTGGCATTGAATATCTGTTCGCAGAGATCCTTGGACATTTGTTCCACCAGTTCGTTCTGCACGGAGTTGAGTCCGCTTTCCACAGGATATGTTGCCGTGGCTGTGAAGGAGCGTTCGAAATCCTCATCATGCTTTTTGGTGTTGGTGAATCTCACATTCACCGTCATAGACAGTTCGGCCTGTGATGAGCGGCCGTCAGCAGAAACGGATTTGTTACGCTGCTGGTATTGTGTTATCTCACCTTCGATTTTCATGTCGCCGTTTTTCTTGACTTGTGAAAGCCGAGTCTGCTGGGCGAATAAGTCTTTCAACTTATTATTGAAGATAGAAGCCATCGGAGCCCAGACGTATGCAGACCTGATTGGGAAATCGTTTATCTGTATGGTCTTCGTCTTGGTGTAGTCAATACTTGCACCGTTGAACTTATAGGACACGGAACATGCTGTGATCACCGTCATGGCGATGAGGCAGCACATAGCCGAAATTATGATGTATCTTAGTTTCATGTATTCCTAAGTAGGTGTGCAAAATTATTTTTGTAATGATTACGTTGGTAGATAATGCAAGGATTATATAAATAATTTTGCACACCTACTTATTTGATACCGAATTCCTTAAGCCTTCTGTACAGCGTTCGTGGTGAGATGCCCAGATCGCTTGCGGCTTTCTTTCTGTTGCCGTGATTCTTCTCCAGGGCTTTCTCCAGCATCTTCTTGCTGAAGTCGGCTATGTTAAGATTCTCCGGCTCAGTGATTTCCTCTATTGGTTCGTCGTAATGCTTTTCCTGAGGTACGTGGTATGCGGTAATCTTTGGACTATAGGTCTCTAGACTGGCAAGGTCCTCAATGCTGCTGAATGATTCAGGGTTGTATGCCGTTATCGGCATGTTGCTCTGTGCACTGTCTATCTGTTTGCGCAGCGAGGTAATCTCCTGTCTCATGTCCGAGACATTCTTGCGCATCTCGTAGAGTATCTTGAACAGCATCTCACGTTCGTTCTCGTAGCTGCGACTGTTGTTGCTTTGCGTCACGGGAACTATCTGCGTGCTTTCCTCGTGCATAGGGACGAACTTCAGTAGGTCATCAACGTCGATAATCCTTTCCTTGCAGAGTACAGATATCTGCTCCGTGATGTTCTTGAGTTGTCTTACATTGCCAGGCCATTTATACTTCATCAGTACCTGCTTTGCGTTGTCTGTGAGTTTGATGCTTGGCAGTTTGTATTTCTCTGACATCTGCAGAGCGAAGAGTCTGAAGAGCAATACTATGTCTTCGCCTCTGTCTCTCAGGGGTGGTATCTGAATCGGTATGGTGTTGAGGCGGTAGTACAGGTCCTCGCGGAAACGGCCTTCGCTGATAGCCTTTCTCATGTTGACGTTCGTAGCGGCAACGATGCGTACGTTCGTCTTGCGTATCTCCTGACCTCCGACCCTGATATACTCACCCGTTTCGAGTACCCTCAGCAGCCTGGCCTGAGTGGCCAGCGGCAGTTCGCCGACCTCGTCTAGGAACAGTGTGCCTTTGTTTGCAATACCGAAGTATCCTTCGCTCTCGCCTATGGCACCGGTAAAGGCGCCTTTCTCGTGGCCGAAGAGTTCCGCATCGATGGTTCCCTCAGGTATGGAACCGCAGTTGATGGCGAAATACTTCTCACGTTTTCTTGGCGACCGGTCGTGTATGACGCGTGGAAATATCTCCTTGCCCACGCCGCTTTCTCCTACTATCAGTACAGAGAGATCGGTATGGGCTACCTGCAATGCTACGTCAAGTGCGTGGTTCAGTCCCTCGCAGTTGCCTATGATGCTATAGCGTTTTTTTATGTCTTGCAGTTCTTGAAGATCCATCGTTTCTTACATGCGTGAGTGCGCATATGCGCAATTAGAGTGCAAAGTTACTCAAAAATATTGAGATAACCTACTTTTTTCTTTATTTTAACACATTTCCGGTACCAGTAAGGCGTTTATTCCTTGTTTTGCTGGTCTTTTGCTGTTTTGAAGTTAATGTTTTCGCGTCTGTGCTCAGCGGGATTGAATCCTTTCTTCTTTACTGCGAATCGTGCTTTGTCTCCGTCCTCTTTGCGCTCGTGGTAGAGTTTTGGCAAAGGGTTGGCGAAAGGTATGTCATAGACGGCTCTTGCCTTGTGAATGCTGGCGGCGAGGAATATAGCCTTTATGATATCCTCTGGCTCGGACTGTGTGATAGGTATGCTGATATTTCCGTAGAGCGTTATCGTGCCTTCGTTGCTGATTTTGCGGAAAGCCTCATTGCACTGTCCGTCGTATATCTGGAGCACGGCATCGAAGGCGTCGCTGTCTGCAGAATAGAAGAACGTCTTGTAGCTGTAAGGACCAAATGCTTGTATGCCATCCTGTGCCAGTTTCTTGATGGCAGGGGTAATGATGTTCTCTTCTTCGGAGTTATCATCGTTTGTTATGCTGCCATTGAGTGATAATACAGCTATGCGAGGTGTGGTGATGTTCAGGTCGCGCTTGAGCATTTTTGATAGCGCCGTAGCCTTGTTGCATATCATCTCTGTCTTGAGTGCCATGGCAGCCTCGCTGAGTTCCAGTGTATCGCACACCTGTGTCAGAATATTGGCATTGTTGCTTTTGGCAACGACAGGTGTTTCGTTCAGATACTCCTTGATCACGCTGTCCGTTGGCTGGGTGAGCGGCAGACATGCTATACCCTGTATCTGTCCGTCACGATAGTCTTCTATGGCATCCTCGAGTGCCTCTATGTCCTGTTGTCCGTCAGCGCCGTAGAGAGTGATGTCGCAAACGTCGGTGAGGTCTTCTTCCCCTAGGAGAGCATTGAGTATGTCTATCTTGTCTTGCGGTGCATTGCCCACAAGTGCGATGTTAGGTATGTTGTTCATTTTCTTTGTTTTTGGTTGATAGTAGTCCGCAGGCAGCGTATATGTCCTGACCGCGTGATGCCCTTATCGTGGTCGTTATTCCGTGGCGTGTGAGGTAGTCACGCAGGTTTTCCATCTTTTTCTCATCGCTGGTCTTCAGATCTACGTCAGGTATCTGGTGGAAACGTATCAGATTGACGCGGCAGTCCAGACCTCTGAGCAGTCGCACTATTTCCTTGGCATGCGTGGTGCTGTCATTGAGACCGTCAAACACGATGTATTCGAATGTCAGCCTCCTCTGGTGTGAGAAGTCGTAGTGTCTCAGCAGTTCCACGATTTCCTCAGCCGGCATACCCTTCTCAGCCGGCATGAGTCGTTCACGCTGTTCGTGGATAGGCGAGTGAAGAGAGATGGCGAGGTGACAGTCGCTTTCATTAAGGAAACGCTCCAGTTTGCCTTTTATGCCCACCGTGCTCACGGTGATGCGTTTCGGGCTCCATGCGTACCCCCAGTCTGCTGTCAGGATCTCTGTTGCAAGAAGCACGTTGTCAAGGTTGTCCATCGGTTCGCCTTGTCCCATGAACACGATGTTGGTCAGATTCTCCCGTTCAGGCAGAGCGTATATCTGGTTGAGGATGTCGCCTACGGTCAGCGAACCTTCGAATCCCTGCTTGCCTGTATGGCAGAAATAGCAGTTCATCTTGCATCCCACCTGGCATGACACGCAGAGCGTGGCCCTGTCTCTGTCAGGAATATATACCGTCTCGACCACCCTTCCTGATGCTACGGGGAAGAGGTACTTGATCGTTCCGTCCTTGGAATGCTGCGCATCCACCGGAGGCATACATCCTACGGTGTATTCGCTGGAGAGGATCTCACGGTTCTTCTTGGATATGTTGGTCATATCGTCGATGCTCGTGATGTGGCTGGTATATAGCCATTTTGCTATCTGTCCACCGGTGAAGGCGGGCATGCCGAGAGAAACGCAAACCTCCTTGAGCTCTTTTGGTGAGAGCCCAAGGAGAGGTTTCTTCTGCTTTATGTCAGAGTGTTGTTCTGTCAATGTTATCTGTTTATGTATTTGTTGCCGTTGATGACGATTATTCCCTTGTAATCGCCGTTTATCTTCTGACCTGTAAGGGTGTATGCGCCAGAGGTTGCCTGTGCCTTGGTGGCAGTGGCATTGCCTATGCCTGTTACGTCAGTATATTCCACCTCCATTACGAATGCGAGCTGCTTGCCTGCGTTGCAGAAATCGAATGAGAATACGCCGCCCATGTCGAATGACTGGACGTCAGGTTTTGCCGCATTCTTGTAGCTCTCCATCAGTTTTGCATCCTCCTCAGTGAATACGTTACTGCCTACCTGCGACCAGTATGATGGTGTGCCAGGCTCTGCATTGACATAGCTGTAGAATGTCACGCTCACAACAGCTTTGCCTTCAGGAGCGGTGAAGGTGTTCGGCGCGCCATTGGAAAGCTTGATTGACGAAGCTGTGACAGCGCCTGTGGAGATGCTGCTTGCTGACGACCATGCCTTGCCGTCTTTCTTCAGTGTCAGTGTGGCACCGTCAGGGAATGTGATAGTGCTGAAACCGTCAACCGTGGTAGGAGCGACGTATGAGTATATAGTGGTGACCTTGTCACCCTTGTAGTCAGGATAGTACTCCTCGATGCCAGTCTCCGCATCTTCGTTCTGAGCCTTGACGATGTCCTCTACGAGAGAGTTGAGATACACCTCCAGGTTGGTGTAGTAGTGATGCGAGTCGAGGTTGAATATCTGTGCGTCAGTGGCGCTGTTAGGATTGAGTCCGTGCTCCTTCTCCCATTCGTCAGGCATACCGTCGCCGTCAGTGTCAAAGTCTGCTGGGCGTGATGCCGTACCGAAGTTTGCCTCGGTATAGCCCTTGACGTCAGCCACGACGTCGATGAGGCCCTTCTTTTTAGTCACCGAACCGGTATATGTGGCAGTGCCGTTCTTGCACTCCTTGACGTAGCGCTCATCCACTTCATCGCGATTGAGTGAAGCGCCTACGTATGCCAGTACCTTATTGTATGCGTTGGCAGCAGTGTGAGTAGTGACATATCCTGCAGGGGCCTCTTCGTCGCTCTTGATACGTACGTATCTTGCACCGTTATACTGTATGCTTGGCACGTTGTCTGGGTAATATCCCTTGGCGTCCTTGCAGTAATAGTAACCGCCGCTCTGTAACGCGTCGCTGTCATAGCTTACGCCGTCCCAGTCGCGGTTGAGCTTCTTGGTACCAGTGTTGGTCTCTGTGGTATTACCCTTGATGTAGTAACGGCTTGTGAGACCGTAGATGTCAGTATTGCTGTCAGAGTTGCCAGACGAGGCTACCGATACGGTGGTGATGCGTTCCTGATTGCTATTGCTTACAGGACCAGCCTTGAAGTAGTTGTTGACGATGTTGATCTGTCCGCCGCCAGGACCGCCGTAGCATGTGCCCTGAGCGTTGTACATCACGCAGTTACGGAAGTCCACGTTCTCTGCCTCCACGAAGTTCTTCCACTGGTAGGTCTTGTAGTCGTAGTTGTTGGTGTAGCCGTTCCACATGTATCGTGCGCCGTTGAAGCGAGGGCCGCGGTTAGCCACGTGCGCAATCATATTATGGTGGAAACTTGCGAGTTTGCCACCCCAGATGCCGCCATATCCGTGTGCACCCTTGTCATGGCCTGCATTGTTGAGGCTCTCCGCTATGGTACTCCACTGCAGGGTGAAATTGTTGTTGTCATAGAACGAAGCCACCTCGTCGATGCTCCATGACAGCGAACAGTGGTCTATGATGATACCCGTCTTGTTACGCTGTGTCATGGCATCAGCACCATCGTTGACATCACGCTCCTGTCCGCGGCGGAAGCGCATGAAACGGATGATGTTGTTGTTGCCTGGCGATACGGTGTAGTATCTCACGGTGATTCCAGGAGCAGGTGCAGTCTGTCCTGCTATGGTGGTGTTGTCACCTATGTTGAGGTTTGATGAGAGGGCTATTACGCCAGCTACATCAAATACCACGGTCTTCTTGTCATTACCACTGACTGCAGCTCTCAGCGAACCAGTGCCCGAGTCGTTGAGGTTGGTTACGTGAACAATCTTTCCTCCGCGTCCACCTGTTACGAAACGTCCGTGACCTTCTGCTCCAGGGAATGCTGGGGCAGATGAGAATTGTGCCATTGCTGGTATTGAAGCAAACAACATTGCGATGCCGCATGCTGCGATATGTTTTTTCATAATCATATTTTTATAGAGTTAATCGTGTGCAAAGTTAATAAAAATTCCTGATACCCACAAATTTTCTTGGCATAAACCTATGTTTACTGGTACCTTATTCCACTTTCGCAAGTGCTAATCTTACGCAAAGGCGCAAAGCTCGCGAAGCGGCAGACCGTTTAGACCGCAATGTTGATGTGCTGTACTCGCGTGCGCATTCGCTACGCGCAAACAGAAAGTTAAAGGGCAACTTTAGCAGTGTTAAAAGGCAACTTTAGCAGTGTTAAAAGGCAACTTTAGCAGTGTTAAAGTGCCCCTTTAACTTCGCAAAAGGGGCACTTTTGCAATTCAGGAGGTTTCTTGATACTAATGTTTGGACAAAAAGTGACGAAGTGACACCTATAGTGCGAAAGATATTGCATTTACGCAGTCTGGTGCGATAACACTTCATATAGAAAGTGTCGGTAAAGTGTCGGCACATGTGTCACCTTACATACAGTAATAATGCATGTGACACTTCCGCTACACCTTGGTGACACTATAGGTTTAAGCTGTCACCCTTTAACCGACTATCAGACAGTATATTACATACGTTGGTGACACTTCGCCACTTTATAAGGAAACAGTGTCAGTCAAAATATACGACATAGCCATTTTATTTAAGTTTCGCAAGCTCAACTTTACTGTTACTACTATCACTACAGAGCGTAAAGAGTTGTAAAATATTCAGCAAACACTAAATAGGCTCGTATAAGTCTGTACTATCTTAGGAACAAACTTGCAGAGATACCCAGAATGAATTGGGCAGATTTTAAAAAACGAGAACAATTGACCAGGATTTGTGAATAACTCAGCCTAGAACTCCAGCTGCAGGCGGGCGTTGAGCTGGCGGCCTGTGAGGTAGTTAGGTACGGCATACTGGTGATTGGTGACATCCGTAATCCAGTAGTACGAATTGACATTGCTGTGGCCTATGAGGTTGAGGCAGTCAATGCCGAGCCAGATGTTGCGCAGACAGAAGCGCTTCACCTCCTGGTTATCACGCTTGTATGCCCTGTAGCTCATGCCGATATCCACTCGCTGGTAGGCGGGAGCACGGAAATTCTGACGAGCATTGTCCGTGTGCGGAGGACCGAAGGGAAGTCCGTCAGCGTATGCCACCTTCAGTGCCATGCGCCAGCGGTCGGTGCCAGGGAAGTAGTCCGTGAAGAAAAGGTTGATGGCATATCGCTGGTCGGTAGGCAGAGGAATGCTCATGCCTCTGTAGTTCATCTTGGTATTCATCAGCGAGAAAGTGATCCATGAGTCAGTGCCAGGCACAAATTCACCGTAGAGTTTCATGTCAATGCCTGTGATGTGGCCTGATGCCTCGTTGGTGCCGTTGTATGTCACCTTGACGTTGTTGACACTGTAAGGCACGAGGTTGCTCAGGGCCTTGTAGTAAGCCTCTGCCGAGAAACGGTACTTGCGGTCTGCCACCTTGAAACGGTAGTCGAATGCAGCGGTGAGGTGTATGCTCTGCTGCGACTTTATCTTATTGTTGAGCGTGGCGTATGTTACACCTGATATGGATGTGGTGTCACGCAGTTCCTTGAAGAAAGGCGCCTGATAGTACAAACCCGCAGCAAAGCGGATGGTGACATCATTATTGAATGCAGGGATGATGGCGAGCGAAGCCCTTGGCGAAACGATGCTCTCATTGTTGAATGACCAGTTGGCAAAGCGTATGCCGTAGTTCAGGGTGTAGAGCGTCGTCTCCTCGGCATTGTTGAATCGCCATGAGTCCTGTATGTAAAACTCCGTTCTCCTGGCGTTGAGAGTGTTCTTTGCCGCCAGTGTGTATATCATGTAGAGGGCGTCGCCGGTGTGGGGGATGACATATCCGCTGGAGTCGCGCATCTCATATTCACGACTGCGCTCTTCTATCTTTTCCCATTTTACGGTCAGTCCGCTCTGCACGGTGTGTCTCTTGCTCTTGTGGTCAAGCATCAGTTTCAGGCTTCCTACGTTGGCGGTGAGGTAGTTGCGCGCATATTCCATGTATGTTCCGACACCCAGATTGTCCTGCGTCTCAGTCTGTGAGAGCCAGTACTGTCCCTGTATGTCGTAAGTCTCCTGCTCCTTGGTGTGGAAGGCAGAACCGATGAGTGACAGTGATGTCTTCTGTGAGATGTTCCTCTTCAAGGTCAGCGAACCGAAGTAGGTGCGGAAGAGGTCCCTTTCCTGTCCGTCAAAATACACTTTGAATGATTTTACATCCTCCTGTGTACCGAAGTTCGTCTCGCGGTCGGTAGGGTAGAAGTTATACTTAGACTGTGATATGTCGCCGATGAAATCCACCTGCCAGCGCGGGTTGGGGGTGTATGACAGATAGGTCTGGTAATCAATGAACTGCGGATCGTACTCGCCATTTGTCTCGAAGGTCTTCAGCAGAGCCTTGGTCTGCTTGTATCTCACACCGTTGGACCATGAGAATTTCTTGTTGCCAAGGCCAATATACGCCGAACCACCCATGAGGCTGGCAGAGATGCTGGCTTCGTTTTTCGTAGGGCGTCGGTATGTGATGTCGAGCGCCGACGACATCTTGTCGCCGTACTTGGCTTCGTAGCCACCCGTAGAGAAGTTGATGGACTCCACCATGTCAGCATTGATGATGGAGAGACCCTCCTGCTGACCGGAGCGAACGAGGAAAGGACGATATACCTCTATGTTGTTGATATAGACAGAGTTCTCGTCAAACGAACCGCCTCTAACGTTGTATTGCGATGAGAGTTCGCTGTGTGTACTTACGCCAGCCTGCTGTTGTATCATCTCCTCTACGGCATTGCCCGTAGCTGACGGCGCCTGTTTCATATCCTTGATATCCAGTTTCTCGCTGCCGGTGGTCTGGCGCTTTCTCTCTGTGATTGTGATATTCTCCAGCATGTTGTTGTCTTCGTAGAGCACAATCTGTAGATTCTGCCTGCCACGTGGACGTCTCAGGACCCTGATCTTAGTCTTGTATCCTATCATGGAGAACTTCAGTTCGACGCTGTCTGCTGAGGCGAGTGTCATGGTGTATTCTCCCCGTAGGTTAGTCATCGTAGCCTTGCCTTGCTTTATGCAGGTGACGGAAGCCAGTTCTACAGGGTTCTGGTGCTCGTCCATCACCTTGCCGGTGATGACGAAGTCCTCTGCCGCCGCGGTCAGCATGACCATCAGCAGCATTATCAGTATGTATATTCTGTTTGTTGTATTATTTCTCATTTACGTGTCTGTTTCGTGGAGAATGACATGATATATAACGCAAATGATGGTAAATTATTGTTGTCACCTTTGGGGGTAGGGGACTTCTTCTTAATAATTTATATAGGTGTAAGTGAAAAATTATGCCTAATATTTTGGTCTTCTCATAGAAAGTTTGTACCTTTGCCTACGATTTTGTATAAAGATCAAGTCGCCCCCATTCGTAAACGGGGAATTTAATCATCAAAACAACGACCGTACATCGTTACAACAGTACACCATTTTATGAAAGTTCTTAAATTTGGCGGAACCAGCGTAGGTTCCGTGGAAAGCATCCTTAGCCTCAAGAATATTGTAGAGAAAGAGGCCAAGGAACAGCAGGTTATCGTAGTCGTAAGTGCTCTCGGTGGCATCACAGACAAACTCCTGGAGACATCGCGTCTGGCATTGGCAGGCGATGACCGCTACCGTGAGGAGTTTGAGGCAATAGTGGATCGCCATCATAAGATGATAGACACGATCATCACTGACACCCAAGACCGTGAACGACTCTTTAATACAGTAGATGCCTTGTTGGAGCAATTGCGCAGCATCTACTTTGGTGTATATCTCATCCATGACCTTTCGGAAAAGACACAGGATGCTATCGTGGCATACGGTGAGCGCCTGTCTTCAAATATCGTAGCAACACTCATCAAGGGTGCTCGCTGGTTTGACTCACGTAATTTCATCAAGACGGAGGATAAGCAGGGCAAGCATGTGCTTGCTGCCGAACTGACCAACGAACTGGTGAAGGAGACATTCTCGATACTTCCACGTATCAGTCTTGTGCCAGGATTCATTGCCAAGGATAAGACAAGCGGTGAGACCACAAACCTGGGACGTGGCGGATCAGACTATACGGCTGCCATCCTCGCTGCAGCACTTGACGCAGAGGTGCTGGAGATATGGACCGATGTAGATGGATTCATGACAGCTGACCCACGTGTCATCTCTTCTGCATATCCTATCAAGGAACTCTCGTATGTGGAGGCTATGGAGCTTTGTAACTTTGGTGCAAAGGTAATCTATCCGCCTACAATCTATCCGGTGTGCGTGAAGAATATACCTATCAAGGTGAAGAATACATTCAACCCTGAGGCTGAGGGTACCATCATCAAGGAGAAGATAGAGGGCGACCACAAGCCTATCAAGGGTATATCATCTATCAATGGCACTTCGCTCATCACCGTTACGGGTCTCTCCATGGTCGGCGTCATCGGTGTCAACCGCCGTATCTTCACTACTCTGGCTAATGAGGGCATCTCTGTATTCATGGTGTCGCAGGCATCATCAGAGAACTCAACCTCTATCGGTGTGCGCGAGGTTGATGCAGAGGCTGCAGCACGTGTGCTCAACGAGGAGTTTGATAAGGAGATAGCATCGGGTTCGATGTACCCTATGCGTGTGGAGTCAGGACTTGCCACCATCGCTATCGTAGGTGAGAATATGAAGCAGACCCCTGGTATCGCCGGCAAACTGTTTGGCACACTGGGACGCTCTGGTATCTCTATCATAGCATGTGCGCAGGGTGCGTCAGAGACCAATATCTCTTTCGTGGTTAAGAGCGAGTACCTGCGTAAGTCGCTCAACGTAATCCATGACTCGTTCTTCCTTTCGGAATACAAGGTGCTGAACCTCTTTATCTGCGGCGTGGGTACGGTAGGTGCTAAGTTCATAGAGCAGATACGCAAGCAGCATGACAACCTCAAGGAAAACTCGCAGCTCCTGCTAAATGTCGTGGGTATCGCTTCGTCAAAGAAAGCTATATTCCAGCGTGAAGGCATAGATCTGGAGAACTATCGTGAGCAGTTGGATGCTGCAGAGCCTTCTGATTCGCAGAAGTTGCTTGCCGGTATCATAGACATGAATATCTTCAATGCTGTGTTCGTGGACTGTACCGCATCAAAGGATGTGGCTGCACTCTATCAGACGCTTCTGGAGAATAATGTCAATATCATCGCAGCCAATAAGATTGCGGCTTCAGGAGAGTATGATGTATATCGCAAACTCAAGGATACGGCAAAGCGCAATGGCGTGAAGTTCCGATTTGAGACAAACGTAGGCGCTGGTCTGCCTATCATCGGTACGATGAATGACCTCATCAACTCTGGTGACAGGATACTGAAGATTGAGGCTGTACTCTCTGGTACACTTAACTATATCTTCAATTCTCTTGCTGAAGATGTACCATTCTCTGAGACTGTCAAGCAGGCTAAAGAACTGGGATTCGCTGAGCCTGACCCACGTATAGACCTCTCTGGTATGGATGTAGTTCGCAAACTTGTCATCCTCACCCGTGAGGCCGGCTATCGTGTAGAGCAGGAGGATGTGGTAAAGAATCTCTTCGTACCTGATGAGTATTTCGAGGGTAGCGTGGATGATTTCTGGCAGAAACTACCAGCACTCGATGCAGACTTTGAGGCAAAGCGTAAGCAACTGGCCGCAAAGAATTGTAAGTGGCGCTTCGTGGCAAAGATGGAGGTCAATGAGGATAAGACTGTCAGCACTAGTGTTGGTCTGCAGGAGATTCCGCTCAATCACTCTTTCTATGAACTGGAGGGATCTAACAACATCGTGACACTCACCACTGCACGTTATAAGGAATATCCTATGCTCATCCAGGGATTCGGTGCCGGCGCCAGCGTTACTGCTGCCGGAGTATTCGCCAATGTGTTGAGCATCGCGAATATTTAGCCCCCCTCCCCAGCCCTCCCCCTGAAGAGGGGGAGGGAGCAGATATGTTATGTATAAAGATGTTCTGCAAGATTAGGTGTGGAAGGGTAGGTATGGTAGTGCCATATGTATAGAAGTGATAAGTTAAAAACGAAAGCGTAAAAGTTTCTGAGTGAAAAGTGATTGCGTTGCAAACTTGACAACTTGAGAACTCAACTTTTCACTTTATACTTCTATACTCCTGGCATTTCCTTACTAAGTGCCCATACAGTTTCTTGCTGGACTTATAAAGATAAGGCTTTTATGAAGACAATAATAATTCTCGGCGATGGAATGGCCGATAACAAGATAGAGAAACTTGGCGGCAAGACGCCGCTGCAGTATGCTAAGACCCCATATATGGATATGCTGGCAAAGAATGGTAAGGTGGGACGTCTGGTGACGGTGCCAGAAGGTTATACTCCTGGTTCGGAGGTGGCTAATACTGCCATTCTGGGTTACGACCTTGATAAGGTATATGAGGGACGTGGTCCGCTGGAGGCTGCTTCCATAGGTTATGACATGGCAGAGGACGACCTTGCTTTGCGCTGTAATATCATATATGTCAATGACGGTAAGATTATCACACATAACGGTGGGGATCTCCAGACTGATGAGGCTGCACCGCTGGTGGATTTGCTCAATGAGAAACTGGGTAATGACAAGGTGAAGTGGATTCGTGGCATACAGTATCGCCATCTCCTTATAATAAAAGGTGGTAGTAAGCACATCAAGTGTAATCCTCCTCACGACCATCCTAACGAGGAGTGGATGCCACTGCTTGTTACCCCGCTTGAGGGAATGGATGACTATAAGGAGGAGGGACGTATGACACCTAAGGAAACAGCAGACCTCCTCAATGACCTTATCCTCAAATCAAAGGAGATACTGGAGAATGCTTCACTCAATGTTAAGCGTGCTGCTGAGGGTAAGCGTCTTGCTAACATCATCTGGCCATGGAGTGGGGGATACCGTCCTGCTATGCAGACACTCATGGAGCAGTATCCTGCTATCAAGACGGGTGCAGTAATCTCTGCTGTTGACCTTATTCAGGGCATTGGCAAATATGCAGGACTTGATATTGTTAAGGTAGATGGTGCTACCGGACTTTGGGATACCAATTATGAAGGAAAGACTGCGGCTGCAATAGAGAATCTGCGTGAGAAAGACTTCGTGTTCCTCCATGTTGAAGCAAGTGATGAGGCAGGACATGACGGCGAGGTGGATCTGAAGGTTAAGACTATCGAGAACCTGGATTCACGCATGATAGGTCCTATATATGAAGAGGTGAAGACCTGGGACGAACCTGTATGCATCGCCGTGCTGCCTGACCACTATACTCCTGTGGAGATGCGCATACATGTGGGCGAACCAGTACCTTTCATTATTTACTATCCTGGTATCACACCTGATGATGTGCAGACTTACGATGAGTTTACTGCAGTCAACGGTTCGTACGGTATTCTCAGATTACAGCAGTTTATGCAGACACTTGCTGCAGTGAAGTAATGGCTGGTGCATGAAAATATAGAAAAACAAATATAATAACAATAAATACATGAATTACTATTCTACAAATGGTTCTGCTCCTATCGCAACACTTGAGAAGGCTGTTGTGAAAGGTCTTGCAGAAGACAAGGGACTCTACATGCCTGAGCAGATCAAGCCTCTGCCAAAGGAGTTCTTCGAGAACATCGACAAGATGTCGTTTCAGGAGATTGCTTACACCGTAGCTGATGCTTTCTTTGGTGAGGATGTTGATGCAGACTCACTCAAGAAGATTGTGTACGACACTCTCGCCTTCGACTGTCCTGTAGTTCCAGTGACTGAGTCTATCTATACTCTTGAACTCTTTCACGGTCCTACACTTGCATTCAAGGACGTTGGTGCGCGCTTCATGGCTCGTCTGCTCCAGTATTTCCTTAAGAAGGAAGGTAATGGTTCGCAGGTCAATGTGCTCGTAGCTACGTCGGGTGACACAGGTTCTGCTGTTGCCAATGGTTTCCTCGGCGTTGATGGAATCCATGTCTATGTACTCTATCCAAAGGGTAAGGTCAGTCCTATCCAGGAGTGTCAGTTTACTACACTCGGTCAGAATATCACAGCCATCGAGGTTGATGGCGTGTTTGATGACTGTCAGGCTCTCGTTAAGTCTGCCTTCATGGATGCTGAGCTCAATGCTCACATGAAGCTTACCTCTGCCAACTCTATCAATGTGGCACGTTTCCTCCCACAGGCATTCTATTATTTCTATGCTTATGCTCAGCTCAAGAAGGCTGGCAAGGCAGATCAGATGGTGATGTGTGTGCCTTCTGGAAACTTCGGAAATATATGTGCAGCGCTCTTTGGTCATACCATGGGCCTTCCTATCAAGCGTTTCGTGGCTGCCAACAATGCCAATGATATCTTCTACAACTACCTCCAGACTGGTAAGTACAATCCACAGCCTTCAAAGGCTACACTCGCGAATGCAATGGACGTAGGTGATCCTTCTAACTTCGCTCGTATATACGACCTCTATAAGGGTGACCATAAGGCTATCACATCGCTCATCTCCGGTGCTACATACCAGGACGAACAGATAGCTGAGACCATGAAGCAGTGCTTCGCTGAGACCAAGTACGTGCTTGATCCTCACGGTGCATGCGGTTATCAGGCTCTTAAGGATCTTCTTCAGCCAGGAGAGGTTGGCGTATTCTGCGAGACAGCTCACCCAGCGAAATTCAAGGAGAAGGTTGATGCTATCCTCGGTGCTGACATTGACATCCCTGCACGTTTGCAGGAGTTTATGAAGGGTACTAAGCAGAGCGTTGATATGACAAAGGAGTTTGCTGACTTCAAGGCCTATCTCCTCAAGCAGTAATTTAAGAAGTCTTATTATACAAAAAAGATTGCCGGCAGGTATAAACCTACTGGCAATCTTTTTTCTTATAGAACCTTTTTTGGTATAATGGTCTATCTATTGTCTATTAGCTTTGCCAGGAGATTGATTCCGTCCATCACCTCCTGTTTATGTTCTATAGTGCATTTGGCAAGGCTTATGGTACGCTGTTGTTTTTCAGGAGTGATGTTACGTACCTGATCTACGCAGATGAGACGCAGTTGGCCTACGTATGCAGCTGCCGTGATAGCACGTTCCAGCGTCTCTTCATCAGTAATGTTGAGGTATGCTGCCATCATTTTACGGAACATTTTTTCCAGAAAGTCAGAGTCAAGACCAGTAGTCTTTGGTCCTGCCATCTTGGTAAATGAATATTCTGGACCATACATGATGAAAGACCATCCCATAATCTCTAAGATAGGGTGTCCTACTGAGATGTCGCCCATGTCGATGAGCATAAGATTGCGCGAATCGTTATCACCGCAAAGCAATGCATTGCTTGGATGTCCGTCTGCGTGTATCAGGTTTTCTCCGTCAGGTATTGCCTCCACCATGCTTTTTATCTCTGATGTCATTTGTTCGTCAAGGAATCGGGTAGGAGAGAGAAGACGGTCTAACAGATGCTCTTTGGCAGAACGGATTTTCCCTGGCTCAGGTGTGATGGCGTTGGTAGTAATAAAGAGATCCACGTATGGCTTGATATAACTGTCCAGTTGTTCAGGATGTTGTTTTAGGTGCTGAGCTAGTGTGGTAGAGTTTAGCGCTTCCATTACGATACCTTTTCTGCCATCGCCTACCTCAACCTGATCAAAGCTTATCATTGTCGGAACTCCGAGCAGGAATGCCTCACGCGCTCTGTTCATTTCATCTAAGAGTTCATCTTCTCTGTTGGCAAATAAACTCAGTTTTACGATTTCCTCGTCATTGATTTTATATACCTCTCCGTTGGCACCACGTGCCAGACGCTGGCATTTGCTAAGGTCTATCTTGCGCAGTGCTTTTTTTATTGTAATGATACGAGTAAACCCTGTCATGTCAAACACGTTATATACCTCTGTACTTACGTTTATGACCTCCATGTTGGGGTGAGATTTCTTAATTCCGATTATGATACGGAGACCGGAACTAGATATGTATTCCAGTTCTCGACAGTCTATTATTATCGGTTCTTGTGCATCGGCCTTTGCTAACTTAGAGTCAATGTATTCTTTTGCCTCGGCGGTTTTTGAGGTATCGAGATGTCCTTTCAGTTCTATTGTCATGATAGTTTTGTCTAGGTATTAATAGTGGATGCTTCTTACTAGAATTGTTCTTCAATTTACTGTTTCTTGCTCGCCTGAGCACCAACGGAGCGCAAGAAATGAGCAAATAGTAAATCTGCATGAATAATGCAGGCTTAACCCCTGCTATCCAATCTTACGATGAATTCTTTTACTGCTGTACGTATTTCTGATACAAGTGTGATTGTTTCTTTTGTGTGACGTATGATGAAATCATAGAATTTTCCTTCTTTCAGTACGTCTGCCCAGCGTTGTGCTATGAAGGAAGCCTTGACACGTCCTATCAGCGAGGCTTGGTAGAGAAGTTTGTCTAGTGTGGCACTGTCAGATACCTGGAACATCTCTCCCAGTAATCGTCTGCAGAACTCACGTCTCATGTCAAATGTCATCCCCGTTATTCTGTCGGACTCTGTGCATCCTATGGCATAGTCTGGTTCGAGCATCATGAATGCCCATCCGGCAATCTCTAACACGGGGTGTCCTGTACCGGCATCTCCCAGGTCTATTAGCATAAGGTTACGATCATTTTGTGCTCCTTGCATCAGTACATTTCCTACATGACCGTCAAAATGAACGAAGTTGTTGCAGTCGGGAATCTCATCAAGTATGGTACCCATCAGCACAGCTTCCTCATCGTTGATAATGCGCTGTGGCAGGGTGAGATGTGAGCGTAACCATTCTTTGGTGTTGTGAAACAGTGACGAGTTTGTCTCTATGGCATTTGTTTGTTTGAATAGGCTGACATACTTGGGAATTATGTCATCCATGCGTGAAAGGTCTTCGGCAATGTATGCTCCGAGTGACTGAGAGTCCAGCGCTTCCATTACTATGCCCTTGCGTCCGTTGCCACAATCCACAGTGTCAAAACTTATGACCGTTGGCATGCCCATTAGGAATGCTTCCTTTACCTGTTCGTTCTCCTTTATAAGTTCTTCGTCACCTTGAAGGCGTTTGCTTACTTTTACTATTTCCTCATCATTGATGCGATATACCGCGCCGTTACCGCCTTCGCCTATTAGCTGGCATTCGGTAAGGTTGATCTTGCGCAGCGCCTTCTTTATATTGAGTATTCGGGTAAATCCAGTCATTTCAAATACGCTATATACCTCCGTGTTGACGTTTATGACCTCCATGTTGGGATGCGATTTCTTTATGCCAATGACGATACGTAGTCCCGAACTGGATATGTATTCCAGTTCGCTGCAGTCGACTACTACATGTTCATTAGCATTAACTCTAGACAGTTTGTTATCTATTTCTTCTTTGATGCTGTAAACTCTTGAAGTGTCGAGATGTCCTTTTAGTTCTATTGTCATGTTTTCATTCTGTTTAGGTTTGTATTGCAAAGGTAGGCATAATTTGCGAGAACAAGAAATAAAATCAAGAAATATTTTATTTTAGGGTAAAAATAGGTAATGCAGGTGCAACGAGAGAAGGGCAGTGATTCGACATCACCGCCCTCCTATGTTTGTTTGGAATAAGTTTGTTTTATTGTAAGTTTTAGACCATTGGGGTGTTTGGAGTCCCGTGGGTCAGGTTTAGAGTCATTGGGGTGTTTGGAGTCCCGTGGACTATATTAGTAGGTGTTTAAGCCTCAGCAGGTATAACAGATACCACGCTCTTGTCGTACTTTCCCTTGTGGAAGTTTACAGTACCGTCGATGAGAGCGTAGAGTGTATCGTCCTTACCCTGTGCAACACCTGCACCTGGGAAGTGCTTGTTACCACGCTGGCGAACGATGATGTTGCCTGCGATAACCTTCTGACCACCGAAAATCTTAATACCAAGTCGCTGTGAAGCTGATTCACGTCCGTTCTTAGAACTTCCTACACCTTTCTTATGTGCCATTTCTTAGTCCTCCTTTGGTTTAAGCTACTACTGATTTGATTACTACTTCAGTGAACTGAGCACGGAAACCGTTACGCTTACGCTCGTCCTTACGACGCTTCATCTTGAAAACGATGACCTTGTCGCCCTTTACGAGTGGGTTCACTACTTCACAAACTACTTTTGCGCCATTTACAGTTGGAGCGCCTACTGTTACGGTACCGTTGTTGTCAACGAGGAGTACCTTTTCAAACTCAACAGCCTGGCCTGCCTCTACACCATTCATGTGGTGTACAAAGAGCTTCTTGCCTTCTTCAGCCTTGAACTGCTGGCCCTGAATTTCTACAATTGCGTACATTGCTTTTATATTGTAAAATTGGGTTATTCCGCTGGGCGTTCTGCACTGTGCAGACACTTAACTGAGCCCATACGGACTAAAACGGATGCAAAGTTACTAATTTTTTTTCTATTGGCAAAATGTTTACCTTATTTATATAGTGACGATGCAGTGTATTTATATAAATTTAACTATTTGTTAACATTTCTATTCTTCGTCCGGCTCTAAATCCTCAGGGTTGAGGATGTGCAACTGGAATGCTCTTGTCACGAGGCGTAGGGCGTTGACGCTTTGCTTGCCGTGACCGTCAGGAAAGAGTTTCTGTACCAGTTCTGCTTGTCTTTTTTCGAGACTTTTTACTCCGAAGGGCATTCCTCGCAGAGTTGTTATCTGTTCTTTGGTATAGCCTAAGGCCAGATGTCTGAGAAATCTCTCATCGTACTCATCAATGTCGTAGCCGATGGAGGCTTCTTGCTTCATCTTCTCTCCGCTGACGTTGCTACAGAATTTCTTGATGATGACATCCATGATAGGCTCGTTGAAGACGTATCTCTTGCCGTTCATAACGTTTATTACGTCAGTGCGTGTGAGCATTTCTCCGGTCTTGAGTATTATGCCGTCAGCGCCGGCATCCAGTACGTCAACCCAGAGTTTCTCATTGAGTATCTCGCCAGTGAACACAAGGATCTTGATTGCTTTGTTTTGCGCCTTGGTGTTGCGGCATAGTTCCACACCTATTGTTGTGCTACCTTGTAGGCCCAGGTCGAGCAATACGAGGTCTGGTGTAGCGTTATGTAACAGTCTGAGATATTCTCCTTCTGTCTGTGCGGTGCCAATGATTTCAGCTTCAGGGACTTCTGCTTTCAGCAGTCCTTCGGTGCCTTTCATTTCAAGGGGCACGTCCTCAACGATTATTACCTTGAATTTTTCCACTGTGATGAATATTGCTTAGGGGATTGTGTGTATGTGAGTATAGAAAAAGAGGTTGCACTGCGCAAACAGATGCAACCTCTTCTGTATTGTGTGTAGTCAAACTTCAATGATTACTTGAAGAATGCCTGTACGTCCTCATTACGAACCATCTGCTCGTCGAAGATGTAAGCGCCAGTCTTAGGGCTCTTTACCATCTTGATAACCTTGCTGTATGCGCGACCATCAGAAGAACCTTCGTGGAGGGTAGCGACCGCTTTCTTTGCCATAGTCTTATAATTAAATTAAGCTATTAAACTGATTGAAAACTTAAAGTCCGTATTACTTGATTTCCTTGTGAAGAGTCATCTTCTTAAGGATTGGGTTGTACTTCATGAGCTCGAGACGCTCAGGAGTGTTCTTACGGTTCTTTGTAGTAACGTAACGGCTTGTACCTGGCATGCCGCTATTTTTAATCTCTGTGCACTCAAGGATTACCTGTACACGATTACCTTTTGCTTTCTTTGCCATTGTACTTATTCTCCTATTACTTTAATATCTTTCCAATCTACGTAACCATTTGCTACAGCTCTCTTGAGTGCTGCATCGAGACCTACCTTGTTGATCATGCGAAGACCAGCGGCAGAAATCTTGAGGCTAATCCAGCAGTCCTCCTCTACGTAGAAGAACTTCTTTGAGAAAAGGTTCACATCGAAGCTGCGCTTTGTGCGGTGCTTAGAGTGTGAAACGTTGTTACCGATCATAGCCTTTTTACCGGTAATTTGACAAATCTTAGACATTTCTATCTTACTTTTTTAAGATCGTTAATTGATACTTATTCCAAACAGTGTGCAAAATTACTACTTTTTTCTGAATTAACCAAATGTACCTTATTATTACAAAATGCTTTTAAGTTTTTTTAACTATAAAGGTACTATGGTTAATGAAATCCTTTAATTGAACAAACCTGTTGCTATTCCTTTGCATTCCAAACTCCTCACCCTTAGGGGGAGGGAGGCGGCCTTGTCTTAGAAAGGATAGCCTATGGCGAAGTTAAGGCATTGTGCGTCGCGCAGTTTTCCTACGTTGAAGAATCCTGATGGTGCGTTCCATGCAGGGTTATGTATGGCGAGACCCCAGTCCAGTCGCAGTACGAAGAAATCGAGGTCATATCTTATGCCGCAGCCGATGTCTATAGCGCAGTTCTTTGTGGCGGAGTCACCCATGCCATGTTCGCGATACATGTTCCTCATCTTATGGTTAAGATACCATATACCACCAGCATCAATGAAGAGTGCGCCATACAGCGAACCGAATAGGTGTGGTCTGTATTCAAGGTTGAGTATGGCTTTCGTATCACCTATATTATATAGGTATTGCTCGTTTCTCTCTTCAAATCGCGCATTACCAGGACCGATAGCCCTCATGGCAAATCCTCTCATGTCGTTTGCACCGCCGATATAGAAGTTTTCCGAGAATGGCAGCACTTCATTGTTGCCGAATGCAGACATCACGCCGCCATAGAAGTGTGCCACCACACTACTCTTGTTTGCCAGTGTCCAGGTCTTTCTCCAGCTTGTCTCCAGTTTTATGAACTGTCCGAATTTTGCATTCATCACCTTCCTGCCTTTGTCGTTCCATTTCTTTCCATCTAATGCCATGGTGGCGAGGTTGGTAATGTTGCCTGCTTCTGTTGCCGTTATCTCGACGTATATAGGATTGCGGTATGTCATCGGCGAACTGTACGTATATACATATCTCATGCGAGGAATGAAGTCGCTCTCCAGCGTCATGAGTGATATTGCCGACTCCTCAGCCTTGTTGGTGAAAGCGTCTGACATATTGAAGGTGTTGGTATATGTCATATAGAGAGGCGATATCTTGTGTATCGTTGTAGCCGATGGCTGAAAGATATACTGGAACTCTGCTGACAGTACATTTCTGTCAAAGAATCCTGAGCGTCTCTGCATTTCGCCATTCAGTGAGATCATGGTCATTGGTGTGGTGTACCATCTTCTGCGTCTGCCGTTTTTTGTCTTGTTGAACCAGTTAGGCAGCAGCAGTCGTGGTAACTGTAGCGATGTTCCAAGTGTGAAGTCGTAGGAGTTGCCGGTGTTCTTGCCTGATCCCCACTGGAATTCGTAGTTGGCGCCTACATTCACAGAGAATAGTTCGCCGCCTCTGAAGGCGTTGCTTTTGTCCAGGCCGATGCTGACGCCTGGACCGATGCGGCGGTTAGACTTGCCTGTCACGTCTGCTTCGAATACGAAGTTGTATGGTTTGTCCAGGGTGGCATTAACAGTCATGTCAAGCACGCCTGCGCCAGCTCTCGCTTCTCCATTCGATGCATCCTTGACGGTGTCAGAAACTTCCATGAACGAACCGTCTGCAAGGCGACGTGGTGTGAAGTTGATGTCGATGGAAGAGAAAATGCCTTTGGCTGTCAGGTTGTTGAGGGACTCTTCATAACTGTCCTGTGAGAATATGCTTCCTGGCCTCATCTTCATGTCGGCGAGTATCACCCTTGGTCTCAGTGGAGACTTGTGACCTCCATATCTTATGGTGAGGAATCTTCTCTGCACCGTGTCTGTCAACTGCTCATTGTAACTGCGCTTTATCTGTACAGTGGTACGTCCTATCACCCATTTCTTCTTCACCTCTTCGCCCAGAGAGTCTGCCAAATGCAGTTGCAGTTGCACCTTGCCTGGGCTCTGAAGAGTGTCAGCCATGTAGGTAGTGTATGAAGGTTTGTAGTAATAGTAACCGTTATTGCGCAGTGTGTTGTATATGCGTTGTCTCTCACGGTCCAGGTTAGCGATGGAGAAAGGATCACCAGTCTTCAGAATTGGTTTGCTGGTGGTGATTTTCTTCATTATGTCATCCGTAAATCCTAAATACTCGATTGAGTCAAGCCTGAACAGCGGACCGAAGTTTACGTGATATTGTATCTTCGCCGTCCTTGGTCTCATTACGGTGTCTGTCTTTGTCTTCTCAGGTTTTCCTTCTATTATGTCGTATGTTATGTCACCCTGAAAATATCCATTGTTGTCCAGTACGTTTTTCGCTACCGATGAACGGAGGGCCGGATTGACATTGCTCATCAGCACAGGCGCCATGCCAAACGAGTTGTTGAGCCATTTCTTGAATACACCGCTGCTGCCCTCGCACCAGTTCCATATCCATAGTCCGTAAGGGAACGGAGTGCGGTAGTAGCTGCTGCCGAAGAGTGCGCCGTTAGGTGCGGTGGCCAATGCGGCCTCCACTTCTTCCTGAGTGATGTCGTTATGTTCGCATGACTCATAGTTCTGCCAGTTTATCTGCTTCAGTCCGGTGAATAACTGTTCGCCGTCCTCAAGAGAAGACACTGTTGAGCATGAGCATACGGATAATATTAATAAGGTATATATAATGAGTCTGTTCATTTTTCTGACGTTTTCTTTATGGAGTCAGTATTTTCCCTTGTAGGTTTTGGATTCATCGTGCTTCCCTGTACGTTGGAAGTCCTGTACATGGAGTTGCCGTTAGGTGTCATCATCGGGGTGAGTGATGACGAACCTCCGAAGAGTTCCTTGAGAGTCTGCATCTTCTTCTTGTACATGTAGCCTCCGCTGTACTGGCTGACGTAGCCTTCCAGATAGTCATATACAGAGTTCTTGTAGAACATGTGCAGGTACTGGTTGGAAGTGTCAGACAGACGGTACTGCAGTTCGGCATTGTCAAAGAACGACTTGTTCTGGCCGCTCACATCTGGACCTGTAGAGATCTTGCCGCCGATAGAGATGGATATGCGGTTGTTCCAGAATCTCTTGGCAAACTTAAATGTATAGTTGGTGTGCATGGTGCCGTCCTCCTCCGTAGAGTTGTCCATGCCAAACGAGAGATCCATGGTCTTCAGCGCCGAACCTGCCAGGCGGTTTATCTCCGACTGTAGGAACGTGTTGAGTGCGGAGTTCATAGAGAAACTTGACGTGTTACCATCTGTCAGGAACATACCCGTGGTGAGCATGGTGACAGCCAGTTTGCCTCTTTCCTCTGCCGAACGCATGTTGAGATAGTCTGCCACGCTCTGATTCTCTGGTGCATCGATGATAAACTGCAGTCCCATATCGTTCAGCGTCTTGCTGATTACCACGCCGCAGTCAAACATCACCATCTGGTCTTTTATGCCTATGCTCTCATCATTTACGGCAGCCTTGGTATTCTCCGTAGCCGTGATGTTGAGTCTTGGGTTCATCATGTCACCTGTGAACTCAATGTATGAATCCGGTGCTATGGTAAACGTCTTCAGTGGGATGATAGGCAGCGCATACTTCATCTCACCTTCGGTGATGGTGTATCTGCCGTTTAGCTTCATCTGTTCGGTGGTGTAGATCATTCGCAGGTCTCCTCCGCCTATTACGTCGAGGTAGTTGGTGTGATTGGCGTTAAGCCAGCAGGTGGCATGTACACCTTCGTCTATGCCGATAGACAAATCCACCTGCATGCCGTCCACCGTAGGTCGCTGTGTAGCCACATGTGTGGTATCGCTGAAGTCGGTGAATGTCACCAGTTCCTTCAGTCTGTTGTCGGTGGTTATAGGCGAGTCCTTCAGTATATAGTATAGGTCCGTGGTAGGCAGCACGTCCAGTTTACCCCTCACTTGCAGTTTGTCCAACTCACCGTTTATCATGCAGTAAAGGTTGACGAATGCCTTGCCGTAAGCCTCGGATCGTCTTGTCTGCTTGGCATCGATCACCTGGAAGTTCTTGGCTCTCATCCTCAGGTTGGTAGTGATATGCTCCGTATTGCTGAAATCCACCTCGCCCATGCACACCAGCGGACTGTTGTTTGAGGCATACATCTGGAAGTTCTCAAACAGCAGTTTCGACCCCTCAATCCTCACTGGGTCATCATCAAACCTCATCCTTACGCCGTAAGGCACGCTTATAAGAGCAGCATCCGTCAGCATCAGTTCGCCGTCCACCCTCGGAGTCACCGTCGTACCCTTGATGGTCAGTTCGCCGTCCGCATATCCTTCCAGACCAATAATCTGGTCAGGTATGAAACCGTTAGCCACCATGAGCGGGAATCTGTTGCATTCTATCTTGGCGTCGATGGCAGAGGTCTCCATGTTGTATGCCCCCTTGATGGTACCTACCTCTTCGTCATCCATGCTGATGAATCCGTCGATGTGATGCGAACCGTCCTCCATAGGCATATATACCATGTCGGTACCGATGTTGCCCATCTTGCAGCCCTCATACGTCAGATTCTGTACATGCATGTCGGTAGATATGGCGAGGGAGTTGTCCGCATTCTGTACTACGTGGAAGTCACCGTCCATCATGCCCTGTACGTTAGGTGCATAAGGTATGGTGGCAATCACCTTGCCGATGTTGAGTTTGTTGATTGAGAGTGTAAGGTCTTGCAGTGTCTGTATCAGGTCTTCCTGCTCTTCGTCATCCTCCTTTGTCTCGTTGTCATTATCGGTGCAATACACCTTTATGCCCGTGCCGTTGTCGGCAAGCAGATCCACGTTGGCGTGTATCTTGCCGCTTCTCTCCAGCAGGACATAGTTCTCCTTGTTGAGTGCAAACTTCTCGTAGCCCAGTATCGGAGTCTTCGGCGTCAGATGCAGTCTGATGCCATTCTGCTCCATGATGGCCTCGGCACCCAGTCTGAGTGCTTCCTTGTTCTTGTTGTCAAAGAGTTTCGTGTTAAGGCTCACACCATGTTCCAGTACGTTGCCGTCAAAGAAAGCCTCGAAGACATAGTCATTAGGAGCCACATTCTGTATATGTCCCTCATAGCTTATGTCGTTAGGGTTGTCCTTCGACCTCATCTTCATGTCTATGGAGTCAAGTCTGAATCCCTGTGTACTGAGTCTGGAGATATGCATGTCGCCGTTGATGCCATGCTCCTTCGACGTGTTCATGTCCACGTATATGCTGTTGAAGTCCAGGCCGTAGTATTTCATCATTCGTGCTACAGGATTGTCCGAACCACTCGTAAGGAATAGCGAGATCTTAGGCAGATTATCTCTCAGTGCCGTCTGGTCTATGGTTCTCTCCCTCAGCTGATTCTTTATAGAAGCCATCAGACCGTCGCCGCTCTTCATCAGACGCTTGTAGCCTCCCTGCGCATTGAGCTTTGTCTCAAAGTCACCGCAGTAGGCGTGTACAGTCGTAGTGTCCGGTCTTGTGAGCAGGTCCAGCACTATGTCGTCAGGACGGAAGGTGTGTGCCGAATCGTGTATTATGATGTCGCTCACCAGTCCCTGTACCTTGTAGAACTCATCAAGGTCGCTCTCCACGTCGATGTGTCCGCAGAGAGTAAATTTCAGCGGAGCATCCACCAGGAAGAGGTTATAGAGGTCCGCATTGCGTATGTCCGACATCAGTGTGGCCTTGATGTGCTTGGTGTTCATCAGCGCATCAAGAGTCACATTGCCGTTTACCAGATTGTTTCTCGAATTTACGTCCGCCTCGATCTTGCCGTTTCTGATGTTTGCGGTAGCAATGATGTTGTTCAGGTTATACCTGCCATATCCGCAGTGCTTGATGTTAGCCTCTGCAGCCAGCAGAGTCTTTGGATTGAACATGTCCGTGCCCTGTCCATGTGCCTTTATGTCGCCAGTCAGTGTGCCCAGTCCCATTCCCTTTACGAATGCCCCGAGGTTCAGGGCGTTAGCCTTCACCTTTGCGTCATAGCTCATGGCAGCGAGGTTCACCCTGGCATCCGCCGTGACGTTGCCTACGCGTTGCTTCTGTCCAGCCGCAACAGGTCCTCCCTTGAATGCGATGGCATAGTCCGCACCGCTGATGTCCACGTCAGCCTGTGCATGCATGGATGGTATGTTTATCATCTTTGCCGTACCCTTGTCCAGCAGAGACTTTACGAAATTCATGTTGTATGTCTTTAGGTCAGCATGAAGCTTCGCCTTAAACTCCCTTGCAAACATGTCCTTTGCCAGTGCCATGAATCCCTTGGCATTGCCGTGGGCATCCAGTGCAAAGGCCGTAGGCAATTCTATCGTAAGGTCAGGGATGGTGACTTCTCTGATGTTGCCCATTATCTCAGCGCTCATATTGAGCGGAGCCATAGGCCATGCCTTGCGGAAAGCCTCCGGCATGCCAGCCAGTGCAAACGTCATCAAGTCCTGCCGGCCGATAGAAACTTGCAGTTTGCCGTTGAGAGTGCCAGGGGGCATGCCGTTCTCATCCATCTTCGTCACCTTTCCTTTGGCATCGTAATGCAGCAGGGTAGTGAGACAGCTGTATGGAGTCTCCGCCTTGGCATCAAGATGAACCTGCGTAGTATCGAGGTCGATGTTGGCAACGAGAGACTTCAGTGTTATGCCGCTCTGCTCCATCATGGAGCACTGTCGTATGCGTGCGCTTGCCGTCATATTACCCTTGTTGCCAGGCAGGAGCGAGTCACCCATCCAGTAGTCTATGGAGTCTATGGCTAATTGGATGTCATTGAGCGCTATGTGGTTAGCATCAAATCCTGATGTGGCATATTTCTCGAAATTGTTGTCGTACCTTACAGCGCAGTCCTTCATTCCTATGTGCGCTATTTTGTACCTGCCCTTATGCAGGTCAATGTCGCCGCCCTCGGCCTCCAGTGCGTTCAGTCTCAGTGTCACCTGCATGGTGTCGCCCGGCATGTGTAGCATCACGTCCGACTTCGTTACAGCCAGTCTGTTGAGGTGTATTAGCCATAGGTTCTCCGTTTTCGTAGTGTCTTCCGGTACAGTGTCCGACAGGGCTATGTCCAGGTGGGCATCATCCAGTTCGGCTATGTCCAGGTTCACCATGCTGCGGTCCAGGTTAACGTTGGCCACCATGCGCTCCTCGCTCTCGTCCTTGGTGTATAAGCCCAGTCGTCCGACGGTGCCCTTTATCCTTGCTTCGTGAATGAAGTCTGCGGTATTCATCTTTGCCCCGGAGAGTTCAAGGGAGTTCACCTCCACCTTGTTGTCAAGCAGAGGCAATAGCTTCACGTCCACCAGTGCCTCTTTTATTTCGGCAATGGTGTCACGTCGTTGTGGCAATGAGTCATTGATTTGCGTACATCTCACCCCGTTCATTCTGAAATCAATAGGGAATGCGAGATGCACACTCTCCACCGTTATGTCCATGCCAGTAGCATCAGAGGCATAGCGGCTTGCGGTATGCACGGCCCAGTTCTGCACGGGTGGCAGATACAGTGCTACGGCGAACAGCACTAACAATATAATAGGTGTAGCAATCACTCCACCCACTACGTAAGCCCATTTCTTAAGCAGATTATTTTGTTTAGGCTTGGTATCAGTTTTATCTTTATTGGTGATGTCTATGTTTTCCAGATTATCGCCCATATATTTCGTTTGTTTGCGTGGCACCAGTGTGCCATGGTGATAACGAAAAAGAGGGTCGCACTGATGATGTGATGAAAACTCCGAGTAATGATGATTAGAGTGCTCCCCGCCGTTGTAATCCACCGGCTTTGCAGCTTTTAGTGGAGTGTGATATCTAATCGGTGGTAACTGGCCCAAATCCGATGATCATTTAACCACTCCTTATCATGGCCCGCCATTGGCAAGAGAAGCGTCCCCCGGTTTTTCTGTTTAATTGATGAGTATCCCAATCGAATCAGTACGACCCATATATTTCTTTATTTATTTGCAAAATTAATACTTTTTTCTTAAAGTAGCGCAAGAATTACGTAAAATCTGTGCATTTTCTTATTATTTCTCCTTATAATTAAAAAAAATTAAGTAATTTTGCATCTGTTAAAGGATAATATTATCAAAAAGCTACAAATAAGTAATGGCATTTATTCAGACAAACAACATTAAGGGTGACATCTTCGGTGGTGTCACCGCAGGTATTGTGGCATTGCCACTTGCCCTTGCATTCGGTATTCAGGCTTTCGGTGGTATTGATGATCCAGCAGCTCCTTCCATGGGTGCTCTTGCTGGTCTTGTCGGTGCTACTCTCCTTGGTTTCTTCGCCTCTCTCTTTGGCGGCACCCATTCCCAGATCAGTGGTCCTACAGGTCCTATGACCGTCATCACTGCTTCTCTCGTCAGTGCGGCATGGACAGCCAGCAGCGGTAATTTCGCTGCTGTACTCATCGCCATGGCTATGGCAGGCATCTTCTGCGGACTCTTCCAGATTCTCTTTGGCATTATCCGCATCGGTAAGTATGTACGTTACATACCTTATCCAGTGCTCTCAGGATTCATGAGCGGTATCGGTGTCATCATCATCCTTCAGCAGATATACCCTCTCATTGGCAAGAAGTCGCCTGTCAGCACTCTCGACATGATTCTCAACTTCCCAGCTGCCATGGCAGACGGTGTAAGCTGGATGGCACTCATCCTCGGTATTGCTACCATCGCCATCATCCTGGCATTCCCTTATCTTACAAAGAAGGTGCCTGCTACACTCGTTGCGCTCATCGTGATGACAGTTGTTTCTATACTCTGCTCATTTGATGCCGCTCTCACCATTGGTAATATTCCTGCAGGTCTTCCTATGCCTGTCTTCCTCAAGGAGAATATGGATTTCTCAGGCATCAACTGGTTTACTACCATTGAGGCAGCTCTCGTGCCGGGTCTCACACTGGCAGGTCTTGGTTCTATCGACACCCTGCTCACATCTGTCGTAGCAGACAATATCACAAAGACGAAGCACAACTCTAACCAAGAGCTCATTGGCCAGGGTATAGGCAATGCCTGTGCTGGTCTCTTCTGCGGCATCGCTGGTGCTGGTGCTACCATGCGTACCGTCGTCAATGTAAAGTCTGGCGGTCGCACACAGATCTCGGGTATGGTACATGCCATCTTCCTTCTTGCCATCCTCCTCGGTCTTGGTTCGCTCGTAAAGTACGTGCCACTGTCTGTTCTGGCAGGTATCCTTATCACAGTAGGATGGGGCATCATCGACTTCCGTGGATTCAAGGATCTCACCCATATCCCTAAGGCAGATGCCTTCGTTCTTATGGTGGTATTCCTCATGACAGTATTTGTTGACCTCCTCACCGCAGTAGGTATCGGTATGGTTATCGCCTGCGTACTCTTCATGAAGCGTGCCGGCGACCTTACAGAGGCGCAGTATGAGGGTGGTGTCCTCACCGATGGTTTCGACAAGAACACACCTTGGGAGGATGAGACCGGTGTGACAGAGGAGATGAAGCAGCGTATCTACATCCAGCGTCTTGACGGTCCGGTATTCTTCGGTTCCATCACTGGTTTCAACAAGGTGATGCACGAGGTTCCTACTGAGGGCATCAGTACCGTTGTCATTCGCATGAAGCGTGTTACCTTCATGGACCAGTCAGGTGCATACGCACTTGAGACTGCTATCAAGGATCTCCAGGCTCAGGGCATTGAGGTTCTTATGACTATCATCCAGCCACAGGTGGATGCTATCCTTCACAAGACTCACATCGTTCCAACCTTGGTGCCGGAAGAGCATACCTTCGCTACCTTTGAGGACTGCATAGAGTATCTTAAGAAGTAACGTAATCTAAAAAAAACTATAAATAAAGGAATCCCACCTGACTATATGTCGGGTGGGATTCCTATTTGTTTCGTGCTGTATGCGGATGAAAACTGTTACGTAATTTCGACCTGTTGCGAACGAGTTTTTTACCAAAAATTATCTGAAAATTTAACCGAAAATTTTATTAACATGGGATATTTTAAAATTATGGTTCTACAAGATTTAGAGTGGATGCTCATTACTATTTATTGCATCAACATTTGATAACAGCTCTCACGGACTGCCCTCTCTACATACCGTTCCTTTGGAGCTTTTACCCACACAATTTCTTGTTGAACCAATTAGCTTTGTCAGATTTTGGAGTTTTAGCTGAGATCAGTGTGGAGTTCAAAATGATCCAGATAAAAGCCAAAAGATGACAAAAGGACACTCGAACGAAAATGTAAAAATTAACCGGGGTAATTAATAGAACACCCCTATAAATATGGTAAGAATACAAACATTATACGATAGCTGCGGCATCGAAAGATATGTGTTGTCTGCATATCCCAGCCATGTGGATGGCTGGCTACCGAGATATTCGCCAATGGCATCTTGAACATACGAGTACAATTATGCGCGAGCAACTATCATGTTATCAGACAAGTTGGTCGCACATTATGTTACATGCCGAACCTTCAGTGCTTTGTTGGTAAATTGTCGAATGGGATTACTTAGCGTTTAGACCGCATGGTTTTGGTGCTATACACGCGCGCATTCTACTGCGGGTGCGTAGTTTTACTATCACCACTATCACTAAGTTTTGCAATGCGCTGATTGGTAGGTGTGTTCTGGAATGTTTCTACTATCACTATACTATCACCTACTATCACTTACTATCACTAAGCCCTCTCCCCAACCAACCCCGTAAGACCCACCCCGACGCCTCCCGTTATAAGGGAGGGAGATCGTTAGTTGTGCTCCTGAGGGACTCTCTTCATTATTCAATTTTCGCGAAAATTGGTCGTTAAAGTAGCCTTCTAGCGATGAGTTTTCGCGAAAATTGCTAGCTGTGTGGTTGAAATTTTAATAAGATAAGTTAAGATTTTTAGTGGGATTTTTAGTTTGGATTTTGAACGAAGTGACTGAACACAATTTTACGACAACGAATTTTATGGATTTCACGAAAAAAAGAATAAATCCGTGTCTTTCGTGTAATTCGTTGTTTAGAATAAATCAGTGATAGTAAGTGATAGTAAGTGATAGTAGCTATGTTGTCTCAATAGCGTGTAAATCAGGTCTTTGTGTGTGAGAGTGATAGTAGTGATAGTGGAAAATGGTTTTCTTGTAGTAAACGCGCGCGAATAATGCATCCGCATTGCGGTCTAAACAGCGGTCCGGGTTACTATTGTTTCGTTTAGGGTGAAAGATGAACGGGGGTGAAAGATGAAGATGTTCTATGATATGTTGGGAACAAAAAAGAAGAGAAATGTTTGGCGATTTAGAAACTTTGTTGTAACTTTGCATATCTACTTAAAAAAGTTCATGATGGATAAGGCAAGAAAATAATATATCGTTATGCAGACATTGATAAGACTGGCAGCACGGCTGGGACAGTATGAGCAGCATGAGGCGCGCAGCATTGTGCGGCTGATGGTGGAAGAGATGCTGGGGCTGACATACACCGATATATGTTGCGGTGCGCTGAGTAAACTGACACCTCGGCAGGAGGAGCAGTTGGAGAGGTGCATGAAGCAGTTGGAGGAAGGCGTGCCAGTGCAGTACGTCATAGGCAAGGCATGGTTCGGGGATCGACAGTTTCGTGTGGCGCCGGGGGTGCTCATACCTCGTCCGGAGACAGAGGAACTCTGTCAGTGGATAGCGGAAGAGAGCATCGACGGAGAACGCATACTTGACATAGGCACCGGGTCAGGTTGCATAGCGGTGACGCTTGCCCTGGTATGTCCTCGTGCAGCGGTTACGGCATGGGATATCAGCGCAGATGCCCTTGCCATAGCAGGGGAGAATGCCAAGCAACTGGGTGCGGACGTAGCGCTCCGGCAGGTCGATGTGCTGGGTGATGATCTGTCAGTGGAGGAAGAGAGGTATAGCGTGATAGTGTCAAATCCACCTTATATATGTGATAAGGAGGCGCAGGATATGGACAGCAATGTGCTGGATCATGAACCACACATCGCCCTCTTCGTGCCTGATGAAGACCCGCTGTTGTTTTACCGCCGCATAGCAGAACTGGCATGTGACAGGCTATGCGAGGGCGGGCGACTGTATTTTGAGATAAATCCGATATACGCTGATGATACTGTGAGAATGTTGTCAGAGGAAGGGTTCCGGGATATAGTAGTGAGGAAGGATCAGTTTGGTAAGCAAAGAATGGTACGTTCCATCAAACAGAATGTTTTATGACATACGAACAGGTATTATTGAAATTGACTGCGTTATGTGCGCGTGGTGAGCATTGTCTTCATGAGATGCGTACCAAGATGCAACGTTGGGAGGTTGATGACGACATCCAAAAGCGAGTGCTGGACCACCTCGTCAAGGAGAGGTTTGTGGATGAGGAACGCTATGCACGATTCTTTATCAATGACAAGATAAAATATAACCGATGGGGGCGACGTAAGGTGGAGCAGGCACTATATATGAAACGCATACCGAGTGAGATATATCGTCCTCTGCTGGATGAGGTGGAAGAGGAATCGTATGAGGAGGTCCTCATGCCTTTACTGCGTGCAAAGGTGAAGAGCATAAAAGCAGCAAATGACTATGAGCTCCGTATGAAACTGATTCGCTTTGGCATGCAACGCGGTTTTAGCTATGAACAGATAGAGAAATGCTTGGAAAGTTTGTAAGGTGATAAGAAGTGGAATTATTCGCGTGAGATTATAACTTGCGAAACTCTTGTGTAAAAATATAATCAGGAACTCAAGGAATGGCATTGGCATTGATAGACTCCATATTGGATACTTTCTTTCCGCGCTTTTGTGTAAGGTGTGGTAGAAGGTTGATATTGTCTGAGTCGTCGGTGTGCGCACATTGCCTGATGGAGGTGCCACGATTTGATGGTTGGGACAGCCCGACCGATAATCTCTTGGTACGACGGTACTGGGGAAGGGGAGAGGTCAGCGAAGCCGTGGCCTACCTGCATCTGTTGCCGCATACCTCATCGGCTAATATAGTGTATCAATTCAAATACCATGATAGGCCAGATGTGGCAAGGGATATGGGTAGGCTGATGGCACAGGAGATGGCGCAGTTCTTTAAGGGTAAGGATGTGCTCGTTCCGGTGCCGCTCAGCAGAAGCAGATACATAGACCGTGGGTATAATCAGGCGGAAGAGTTGGCACGTGGCATAAGCTCGGCGACGGGAATGCCCGTCTGTGGCAAGGTGTTGAAACGTATCAAGTTCAAGGGATCGCAGACTCGGTTGTCTGACCTGGAGAGACAGGAGAATGCAGAGTGCGCATTCGAATTGACCAGATATGCTGAGGGCTTGAGAGGAAAGCATGTGGTCATAGTGGATGATGTCATCACGACTGGCGCGACAACGTTGGCATGCGCAGGACTGTTGTCAAAGATAGAGGGCGTGACGGTCAGTGTGGCGGCGTTCGGATTTGTGAGGTAATATTGGGACTTGAGTTTGTGAAAGAGTTGAATAATTGATATTTGCGAATAATATTGTAAAAAAAGTGTCGGGTTTTTGGATAATAGAATAAAAATAGTTATCTTTGCAAACAAAAAGTAAGTAAGATGGACAATAAGTATTCGGAAGATATCAAAGCAGCGGTGGAATGTATGAGAAAGGGTGGGGTTATACTCTATCCTACAGATACCGTATGGGGAATAGGATGTGATGCTACCAATGCTCAGGCGGTAGCGAAGATATATGAGATAAAGAGGCGTGCCGAGTCGAAGGCTATGATATGTCTGGTGGATTCGGATAACCGTCTGCAACGATATGTGCGTGACGTGCCGGAGGTGGCGTGGGATGTGATGAATCTGGCTACGCGCCCAACGACTGTGATACTTGATGGCGCTGACGGACTGGCGGCAAACCTCATAGCCGAGGATGGTAGCATCGCTATGCGTATTACGCAGGAGGAGTTTTCCAAGCAGCTGTGCTACCGAATGCAGAAACCTATAGTCTCAACAAGTGCCAATGTCAGTGGCGAACCTACGGCGCAGAACTATCGCGACATCTCAGAGGAGATAATCAATGCGGTGGACTATGTGTGCAAGGCACGCAGAAATGAGCATCAGCCGCATCAGCCTTCATCTATCATCCGCTTGAAAAGGAATGGCGAGGTGACGATAATAAGGTGATAGGGTTGTTTTGTTCCAGCTTGCGAGGCTTTAGAAAAAAGGAAATTCTGATATCGTGAAAATAGGTATAAGTAAAATATTAGGTAAAAGCGACGGGAAATGGTTTGATGATGTGTTGGAATGGAGACTGAAGCATCTGTCAGACCGCCAGTTTACATTGGTGCTAGCATTTATGGTGGGTATCATGGCAGCGATGGCGGCATTTGTGCTTCACTCGTTGATACATATCATACAGGCGGGGGTGACTAGTCACATGGACCAGAGAGGCTATAACTGGGCATATCTGGTATTGCCTGTGGTTGGTATATTCCTCACGATGCTCTTCGTGAAGTATGTGGTGCGTGATAATATATCGCATGGTATAACCAGGATACTTTACGCGATAAGCAGTAAGAAAAGCCGACTGGCAGAGCATAACTGCTGGTCGTCGGTCATAGCATCTGCCATCACCATCGGTTTCGGTGGTTCGGTAGGTGCTGAGGCTCCTATCGTGCTCACAGGTTCGGCGATAGCCAGTAACCTGGGGCAGAAATTCCGTATGAATAACAAGACGCTGATGCTGCTTGTGGGATGTGGTGCAGCGGCAGCCATAGCAGGGATCTTTAAGGCTCCTATAGCAGGTCTGGTCTTTACCATAGAGGTACTGATGATTGATCTTACCATGGCAAGTATATCACCTATCCTTATAGCCAGCGTGACGGCGACGTGCTTTACGTATGTGCTCGTAGGCGAAGATCAGTTGTTTACTTTCCACATGATACACCCGTGGGTAGTGCAGCGAGTGCCTGTCAATATGCTCCTTGGCGTATTCTGCGGATTGGTGTCTCTGTATTTTATAAGGATGATGACGGCATGTGAGAGCATATTTGGCAGGATGAAGAACCGCTACTATAAACTTGCTCTCGGCGGAGTGATGCTCAGTACGCTGATATTCGTGTTCCCTTCGTTGTATGGCGAGGGATATAGTTCTATCAATATCCTGCTGGGCGGTGGCACAGAGGGAGACTGGGCGAAACTCATGGATCGCTCTTTGTTCTATGGTGGTGGAATGACGATACTCCTTGTCTATGTAGGTGGCGTCATACTCTTTAAGTGTATAGCCACGGCGAGCACCAACGGAGGTGGCGGTTGTGGCGGTACCTTCGCACCATCATTGTTTATAGGTGCGTTCACGGGATTCTTTTTCGCTCGTATATGGAATATGTACAATGTAGGACTGCAGTTCCCGGAAGAGAATGCAGCTCTGCTTGGCATGGCAGGAGTGATGTCGGGAGTGATGCATGCCCCATTGACAGGGGTGTTCCTCATCGCAGAATTGTCTGCAGGGTATGGTATGTTTATGCCGCTGATGATAACAAGTGTGTGTGCCTATCTCACCATACTGATATTCGAGCCTCATAGCATATACGGCATGCGATTAGCGCAGCAGGGTACCCTTATCACGCATCATACGGATCATAATGTGCTGACGCTGATGACGCTGGAGTCAGTCATAGAGCGTGATTATATGTCTGTGGATAAGGATATGGAGATGGGACAGATGGTACATGCGCTCAGTAAGTGTCCTACTCCGCTGTTGCCAGTACTTGACGGAGCAGGTACATTATTGGGGGAGATAGATATCAATAAGCTCCGTCATGTGATATTCCGCACCGAACTGTATCATCATTTCAAGGTGTCTCAGTTGATGGATCTTCCTCCTACGATGCTTCGTCTTGGTGATCCGATGGAGGATGTGATGGCTGCATTCAGTAAATATAATGTACAGCATCTGCCTGTTCTCGATGAGGAAGGGCATCTGTATGGGTATATCTCGCGTGGCCATTTGTATAGTCAGTATCGCCAGATGGTGGCGGATATGAGCAACGAGTAGTTCATAATTCCTAATTATAATATAAGGTATATGTCAAAAGAAGATTTGAAAATAGTGTTCATGGGAACGCCTGAGTTTGCCGTTGGTACATTAAAGGCGCTCGTGGAAAATGGATATAATGTAGTGGCAGTCGTGACGCAGCCAGATAAGCCTGTTGGCAGGCATGGTTCCGTGTTGCGTGCACCGGAAGTGAAGGTGTATGCACAGGAGCATGGCATACCTGTCCTGCAACCAGAGAAGATGAAGGATCCGGAGTTTCATGAGGCCCTCCGTCAGTATAATGCAGACCTGCAAGTGGTGGTGGCATTCAGAATGCTTCCCGAGGTCGTATGGTCTATGCCACGACTGGGCACATTTAATGTTCATGCAGCATTGCTGCCACAGTATAGAGGGGCGGCTCCTATCAACTGGGCTATTATAAATGGTGAGACACAGACGGGTGTGACGACATTCTTCTTGGATCATGATATCGATACCGGACGCATCATTATGCAGAAACCATTTGATATACCTGACGACGCTGATGTGGAGTATGTATATGACGGACTGATGAATCTCGGTGCGCAGATAGCACTGGAGACGATAGATAGCATTATCGCTAATAACGGAGACGTAAAGACTGTAGCGCAGGAGACGATTATGCCGGATGTGTTGAAGGATGCTCCAAAGATATTCAAGGAGACATGCGAGATAAAATGGGATAAGACCGCGAAGGAAATATACGACTTTATCAGAGGATTGTCTCCGATACCTGGCGCTTGGGGCGATGTGGTACTGCCGGATGGAACGGCTACGATGCTCAAAGTCTATAAGGCAGCAAAGACAGAATTGTCTTCTGAGGATTTGGTACCAGGAACTGTAGTAAAAGAAAAGAAACATCTGTATGTGGCTTGCGGTGATAAACTGATAGAAATGATTGTTATCCAACCAGCAGGCAAAAAACGTATGGATGCGATTGCATACGCAAATGGATTGCATTAAGGCGAAATGATATCGAAAAAAGTGGGGTATAGTTGATAAAAGTCAATTATATCCCGTTTTTTTGTAGGTTTTGTAAAAAAAATGGCGAAAACACTTGCACGGTTCGGAAAAAGTTCGTACCTTTGCATCGCATTTAGGGAAATGCACTACTAAACAACACTAAAATGATTAAGTTGTTAGTTGGTATGAAATGCGGAAATAGCTCAGTTGGTAGAGCACAACCTTGCCAAGGTTGGGGTCGCGGGTCCGAGTCCCGTTTTCCGCTCACTTATTGGAACAACAAGAAGTAGCGTCAACCGAAGTGTTGAACCTTGAGTAAAGTTTTTGCCCAGGTGGCGGAATTGGTAGACGCGCACGTTTCAGGTGCGTGTGTCGCGAGACGTGCAGGTTCGAGTCCTGTTCTGGGCACAATATTAGAATGTTACTTTTTGGTAAAGAAGGTAATGTCTGGAGAGGTGGCGGAATTGGTAGACGCGCTACTTTGAGGGGGTAGTGTCAATTGTGACGTGGGAGTTCGAGTCTCCTCCTCTTCACTTACTTTATGCGGAAATAGCTCAGTTGGTAGAGCACAACCTTGCCAAGGTTGGGGTCGCGGGTCCGAGTCCCGTTTTCCGCTCTCTTTTGTTCCGATTGGACTTTCAGGCTTGAAAGTTCTTTATATCTCCATTACATTATTTTATTTTGAATGAGATTAAGTCCTTAAGGGACTTTTTTTTATATCTTTTTTTACAGAAAAACAAAAACAATGAATTTATACGTAAGATATTTTGATGAAGAGGCATTGGTGGATAATGTGGATGAAGCGATCCAGTTTCTTAGCGTATTGCCGGAAATAGACGTTACTCCTGAGTTGGAAGCAGAATTGCGTGAGTATGCTGCCTCTTCACAGAATTATCCTAAAAGATGCAAGGTTGGGGCAAGACAGTATTTTATCGTTATCAAGACTGAGGCTCGCACCATGCAGGACTTTAAGGATAAAAAGGCCTTGCGTAATACAGGTGTTGCCAAAAAAGAGTTTGCACAGCAGAAACTCAACGAAATAAAACCTGGTTGGTATAGGGGTACGCTTGAGTTTAAGCGCGTCATAGTTAATCATCAGGGTAAGTGTGAATATCGTGATACAACATTCGTGGCTGACTGCAAGGTTGATTCTGCCATGGACTGTTACAATATGATAACTCGCCATTTGCAGCAGAGAGTGGACAAGCGCTCACAGTTCCCTTCAGCAAAGGGTAAGAATTTCAAGTGTGATTTCTTGGGTCTTGCCAAGGAGTCAAAGGCTGCGGTGTAACAGCACTTAACGAATGATTATAACAGATAAAATCATACGAGTATGAATAAGGTTATTCTTATCGGAAATGTTGGCGTAGATCCGGAGGTGAGGTATTATGATGCTGATCAGGCGGTAGCGAAGCTTAGTCTTGCTACCACAGAGAAGGGCTATACTCTCGCCAATGGTACAAAAGTGCCGGACAGGACAGACTGGCATAAACTGATCTTTTATCGACGTCTGGCTAAGGTGGTCGAGAAATATGTACGCAAGGGAGATAAACTGTATGTTGAAGGACGTATGCAGTATAATACCTATGATGACAAGAGGGGCATTCAGCATCGTACGGTGGAGATTATTGTGGATAGTATGGAGATGCTGACGCCAAAGTCTGTATCGACGGCTCCAGCTGAGCCTTCTGATGCTAAGGTGCAGCTGTCACAGCAGAATGCTAATATAAATACGAATACAGAGGGACAGGTATCTGTATCAGAGTCCGAAGCCCCTTTCTGATTATACTGTATGGGTCAAGGGGTTGTGATTCCTTGACCCATATCCTTATTATTTATAACAAACGAAAATTTCAAGAATGGATATAGACGCCTTTTCGCAAGTTCAGGTTATGACACCATCGGTCTCGGTGATAGTATGTCTCGTACTTGCTTGTTTACTGCTGATTATCTCAGGATTCGCTAGTGGTTCGGAGATCGCTTTCTTTAGCCTTACGCCGAAGGATGTGGCTGAACTTGATGATGATAAGGAGAAAGATAAGAAAATCATGATGCTGCGTGAGGATTCGGAGCGCACGCTTGCCACAATCCTTATCACGAATAATTTTGTAAACGTCACCATTATCATGCTCCTTAATTATGTATTTGCCAATGTTGTTGACTTTGGCGAGGCATATTGGCTGCAGTTTCTTTGTATTACTGTCCTCTTGACTTTTCTTCTGCTCCTTTTTGGTGAGATAATTCCTAAGGTGTATAGCCGTGTGTCGCCACTGGGATTCTGTCGCAGGGTGGTTAATGGTGTGCTGCTGGCACGACAGTTGTTCTGGCCTATAGAGACGCTGTTGCTCGGTTCTGGTATTATAGCTGAGAAGTTTGTGCAACAGAAGAATCACGGGCTCAGTGTTGATGAACTGGAACAGGCTCTGGAGATGACTGATAAGAATGACATACGTGAAGAGAAGGATATGTTGCAAGGCATAATACGTTTCTCTGATGAGATGGCAAGAGAGATAATGACCAGTCGCCAGGATGTGGTTGATATAGATATCACGATGTCATTCTCTGATGTGGTAAAGTCCATCGTGGAGAATAATTATAGCAGAATACCTGTATATCAAGGTACGGAGGATGATGTCAGGGGAGTACTGTATATCAAGGATTTGTTGCCGCATATCGGCAAACCGGACAATTTCAGATGGCAAAGTCTCATTCGTCCTGCCTACTTCGTGCCAGAGACCAAGAAGATAGATGATCTGCTGCATGAGTTTCAGACCAATAAGGTGCACATGGCAATTGTTGTCGATGAGTTTGGCGGTACTAGTGGAATCATCACCCTTGAAGATATACTTGAGGAAATCGTCGGCGAGATAAGCGATGAATATGATGAGGAAGAGATGCAATATACAAAGTTGGCGTACAATGTCTTTGTCTTTGAAGGTAAGACGAAGCTTGTGGATTTCTGCCGACTTCTCTCGCTGGATGATGAGTTCTTTGATGATGACTCTATTCAGGATGCAGATACGCTGGCAGGCCTTTTGCTCGAACTGAAGGGCGATTTCCCAGGTATACATGAATGCCTGGCATATAAGAATCTCAATTTTGAGGTACTGAAGAAGGAAGAACGTCGTATTTCCAGGGTTAAAGTGACGGTTGACGAATTGGTCAGCGGGCCGGAAGAGAATTGATGCAGATGCTCACTGATGACACATCAATACAAAGCGGTCGCAGTTTCAATGTTGAAACTGCAACCGCTTTGTTATATTGTTTTCGAATAAACATTACCACAATTTGTAACATTCAGTATATCAGCATAGTTAGTGGACTTGTGAATAATAATGTTCCCACAAAGAGACCATTACTTTTACTATCTCATTGATGCTAGATTCGGATGGCTCCTTTGTGGGAATATCTGTATAATTTGGGATACACAGCATTCACATTTGTTAACGTGTATTTAAGGTTTTGTTAACATGTTGTCTTTATTTCACCTAATTATAAATACTTTTCATATGAAGTTGATACAAGATATGCATTATATATGATTTTTGTAAAATACACATTACCTTAAATCAGAAGAACATGAAAAATATCATCTCTTATATTTTATATGTTTATTATTTTTACTTCTTCTATTGTGTTTCTTATTCATTTTAGGAAAGTTGCATAATTCGGAGCAAGACCACCCAAAACAGAGCCCGATATTTCGGAGCATAACCACCCAGAAATGGGTGTAAAACGAGGGTAAAAGTGGCAAAAAGCAGTGCTTTCGGCACTTTGTTTCGGAGCAAGACCACCCAGT
>JAZLIN010000099.1:0-3581 GCA_045617365.1 Prevotella sp.
CATAACGCTTACGGCAGGAGCGCCAATATCGCGTTTGGGTTTTGCCTCCAACTGTTTCAGACTGTAGAATCCATCAGACGTAGATAGCAGCCAATCACTGTTTCTGTCATCCCATCTCAAAGCTCGCAATTTGTCTGCCCATGGATTGTCAGAGTCGAGAGTCGTGCCGGGTATCACAGGTATGTCTATCTGTGCAAGGGCTATGAGCAGTGGTGGACGAAGAGCAAATCCCGTCAAAGAAATGAAAAGAAGGGCGAGTATGGTGTAACGTCCTAACCTATTGTGCCAATGCACATTCCATCTGAATAACTGCTGATAGAGTATGTTGTCCTTCATCCGCCTTATTATCTTTGGCAGCAGCCATATACAGATGCCTGACAAGCAAAAGAATATGAGCAATATACCTATCAATTCAACTACGACTCTGCCAGGAATACCGAGGATCTGTCCGTTGTGCATCATCCATACAGTGCGAAATAGACTTACACTGCCAGTATATCCGTCAGGAGCCTTGAGTTGTTTACCAATGAAGTATTTGTATGGAGGTAAACCCACAAACAAGGAATCCCTACTGACAAACACAACAGTGTCGCCTTTCGTCGTGACATCGCTGAATCTTGTTTTCTTCTTACCTATAGCCAGACGTTGCCACACATCATTCTGAAGTGTGTAAGCGTCAAACTGGCCAACTGCAAACACTCTTCCGCCAGCAGTCATTGCTACGCTTCTTGTTCCACGTGCATCAGCGCCATTGCCCATACCTTTGGAAAAGTCAGTAAAGTCCTTTCCCTCTTTATCAGTCAGGAACACACCGCCTGCACCATACACTATGATGCTGTCGCCACCGATATTCATCGTGCCACGCAACAACCCGTTATTCCAGTTCTGAAACTGGTAACTCTCGGGCAAGAGGCTTCGCGAGACATTGACATTGCCATACAGGTGCCGATGGTCGAGAACTATGCCTGACACAGCCATGCAGAGCAGAAAGAAGGAGAGCACAATTCCTAACCATTTATGCCATTGCCTGTAAGTCTTTTTCTTCATCTGCAGAGATATGTTTTGATAAAACGAGAGTGGCAGTGATGGCGATGATGAAAACGATGACGATGACCATCATCTCCGTGGCATGATTCATAGGGTCAACCCAAATCTCGTTGAAGAATCCATTGCGTGCCACTACCTCTACGAATGTCCAGAAAACCAGTACCGTGGCAAGTGCAAAGCGAATACTTCTTCCCCATGTGGAGATATGAAGGAGTTTCTTTAGCATCAATGCTGAGGATATAAGGGCTATGATGGCTACTGCATACGTTACAGGATGACTGTCGCCCAGGAACACTGGATCATAGCAGAACATCAGCAAGAGGTATGTTCCCCACATCATTATGTTCCATTCCATGAATACCACGATGCTGGCATGGTGTGCCATCGGGCGCAGTTCAAAGTTGCCTTCAATATGGCAGTGGCGCTGTATCCAAAGAAGGAAATTGCAACCAGTGCGTGTACAGAAAAGATAAAGCACCACGAACATCATCCACATGCCGAATGTAGCAGGCATGATGAGATACTCAGGACGTGAGCCACGCAGTGCCTTAAGCTCCGGACGTGAGAATGTTTCCAACGGTTGACCGTTAATAAGGAAATCATGATGAATACCGATACCGTCCACATACTGAGTCGTTGTCTGAACGATGCCACTTCCCACGAGGTCGCAGTGTGTGCCATAGCGCTGAGCATAATACATCAGCAGAAACTCCACCCATCCCGTCCAGAAGAGCATAGCACCAGTTATACCCCAGCATGTCTGGCGTGTATCACCTTTCTGCATTGCACCAATGATGGTGATGCAAAGACCAATGAATCCCATGAGGAATGCAGTATAGTGAAGTGTTGTAGGCGATAGAAGATGCTCCATCATAATCATAAGAGCGTGGCCTAACGGCATGAGAAGAAGAACGATAAGGAATGAGCCTATTGTTTTGCCGTAATATCTTTTTGTTGTCATATTTTTTTTGATTTCTCGTTAAAAGATTTTGTCAATATCAAAACTAACTCCTCCCATCAGGTTGATGCCCTGAGTGAGAGGGGCATTGTAATAATAATACTCAGGTTGATAGTTGAAGATGTTGTCCACGGTAAATGTCAGCTGCATCCAATTGTTTATACGTCCCGTTACTTTCAATTTCCACAGCGAGTAGGCTGGATATGCAATCTCATGCGTGCCTCGCTCGGGTGCGGAGAGGTCATAGTACTCTTCGTTGCTTACACTACTCAGCGCCCTGCCGGAAAGAGATACATTCAGTCCGAAATGCTTACCGAACTGATGATCCCAATCACCGCGTAGTGTCAGTGAGTGCTTGCGTGCAGGCATATACTGATTGGCTGTTTGCGAAGTATGCTCTTCATGTGTGAGCATATAACACACCCTTGCCGAAAAACCATGACCGAAATTCGCCATCGCGCTGGCTTCCATGGAGAACACATTCATATCACCGAGATTGATATATGCCAGATACCACTGCTGTGTATCGTCCTTATGGTAAGGCAATCCGGTAGTAATCCTGCCATTGACGCGGTTGTAATTACCACTGACATTCAGCGAATAGCCCTTGTATCTGTACTCTGCACCGAGTGTGAAATTATGGCTCACTTCTGGTTGCAACCCTGCATTGCCCTCCACGATCCATATTCCTGCCATGTCGAAGTTATAGTATTTCTCCTTCAGCGTAGGTGCACGAAAGCCCATACCATACGAAGAACGGATGGTCAGTCGGCGATGAGGACTCCATCGCGCAGAGACTTTCGGAGTGAGGCGTGACATACTGCCGTCAGAGAAATAATCATAACGCACGGCACCAAGCAGTTCCCAGTGGCGGTCTATGCGCCAGTCGTATTGTACGAAGGCATCAAACGACTGCTGGCGATGCGCATTTCCATCGAGATTGTTGTTCATCAGATAGTCATACATGAAATCTGCACCGCATGTCAGCACATCGGCTTCACGCAGGTCGTGGTTGTAGAGCATACGCACGGAGTTCTGCACGTTGCTGTATTTACGCACATCAAGACTACGTGTTCGCAGATAGTCAGACTTATCATACTGGTCAAAGTTATACGACGCCTCAAGGTAGTCTCTATCCGATATCTGCCACTGCGCCCTTATGCCTCCCTGATAGTCACGGTAACGCTCCTGACAGTCTGCTACTCTGTCCACCGTGCGACGGAAGCCCCCAAGCCTTCCCGTAACGTTAAGATTCCTGTTGATGGCAAGCGACATCTGGTCGCTAAGGTTCAGTGTGTTGTCACCATAGACCTGTGCAAAAGTGCTTGTCTGAGGTTCCGTGCCACGGTTCTTTACATTGTAGTTTTCTGAAGAAGTATGACTCAGCGCAAGGTTGTTGCTCATGATGCCACGACGCAATCCCCATACTCCATTGTATCTCTGCTCATTATGATGCCCCCAACGCCCGTCAAGATGCAGAGTCCATGGTTCGGAAGCCTTGCGTGTGATGATGTTGATGACACCACCGGCAGCATTGCTGCCATATAGCGCAGAGGCGGCTCCACGCACTATCTCT
>JAZLIN010000100.1:0-63232 GCA_045617365.1 Prevotella sp.
CTTTCTTGGTGGCGAAACTGTAATTCTGCAAATTCTTCTTTGGTCATAATAATAGCAGTTGTAGTTCTGTTGCAATATTGCGGGTGCAAAGGTACAACAAATCTACAACTGCTACAATGTGTATTTTAATGGATGCTTACACATATCGATAAAAAAGCAGAAATCCCAACTAAAACGTATTAGTTGGGATTTCTGCTTTTATATGTACAACAGAGCAATTCCTGCCAGATCATGTAATTTATATGATAATCAACTTACTTCTTAGCAAACACGCAACGAGAGAAGAAAGCATCCTGCCACCAACGTCCATCAAGTACCGGACAGTCATTGTTCATGATAGAGAAGGCAATGGTATGTCCGTCTTTTCCTATGAAATAACCGGACAGTGTGCTGATGCCACCTTCACGTGTCAAGGTTCCGGTCTTTGCCTTAACCTTACCTAGCACATTCGGTTTCTTCATCCTATCCCACAAAGTACCATCGGTACCTGCAAGCGGCAAATCCTCAAACACCTCATCGTATATCTGCGGATGACGATAGGTATAGTCCAATAGCGAAACTAAGATCTTAGGTGTCAAACCATCATAAGGACAGAGGCCACAACCATCATGCACACTTGCTATACCTCCTTGTCCCAGTTCCCTTTTCAGGAAGTTATTAAGCAATACCGTACCGTTCTTACGATAGTTTCCATTCTTATTCATTATGTATCCCAAGGGATAAAGCAACGATTCCGCCGAAGTATTATTGGAATATTTCAATGCACTCTCCACTACGACATGCAACGGTGTATTTATCTCTGCTATCATTTCCGACTTTGCCGGTATCAACCTACCCTGCACATACGCAGAGTCAGGCAATGACAATCCCGCAACATAACGCATGGCACCAATGACTTCATTGCGGAATCTTCTGTAACCATGATACAGGCTACCAATACCACGCAAATGCAAATCGCCTATTATCCAATGCTCCTCATGCGCCATCTCATCCGTGAATGCCATATCAATCATCACACGTCCACGCACAGCCTTGATACCCTTGGTACGCAAAGATCCCACCAGAGAGTATAGGCTGTCACGATTAAAGCATGGATCAAACTGAGTTTTAAGCACTACGTCACCGACCAAGGTGTCGTTAACCATCTTGCCGGAAGTATAAAGTCTGTTACGATATTTATAATCAGTACCCAAATAACGCAATGCAGCAATACAAGTAAGAAGTTTCATACAAGAGGCTGGACGCATCAACGAGTCACTCTTATGACTATAGATATTACGCTGAGCCGTAATATCATACACAAGGAAGCCAAGCGAACCAACCGGAGGTTGCGCAACCATAAATGAATCTATGCTTATACGTAGATTCTCATCTACCGGTATCACATTAACTACCGTGTCCTTACGCGAAATATCATCGCTCCCGCCAAAACACGAATGCACTGCGGAAGCGATGATTACTGCTATGACAATTAATGAAGGTATTAACCTTTTCAATTTCTGATCTATTAAAATCTAATGTATCCTGACAATCAGAGAGTGCCACTGCACTCGTACTGAAAATAAAATATTTACTTACTTAAAGTAGCGATTATAAAGGCCTTCAAAGCCTTTACCATGACGAGCCTCATCCTTAGCCATCTCATGAACGGTATCATGGATAGCATCCCAACCCTTAGCCTTAGCGTTAGTAGCAATGCGGAACTTGTCCTCACATGCACCAGCCTCAGCATTCATACGCTTCTCCACATTTGTCTTGGTGTCCCAGACAACATCACCGAGGAGTTCTGCAAACTTTGCTGCATGCTCAGCCTCTTCCCAAGCATATCGCTTAAATGCCTCTGCCACCTCAGGATAGCCCTCACGGTCAGCCTGACGACTCATAGCAAGATACATACCAACCTCTGTGCACTCACCCATCCAGTGAGCATTGAGATCCTTTCGCATCTCCTCGTCTATTCCATATTCGTTAACAATGCCTATGACATGCTCCTGAACAAACTTGATACCTCCCTCAGTCTCTTCCAACTCCTTGAACTTAGATGCTGGAACCTTGCACTGTGGGCAATGCTCAGGTGGCTGTGGGCCTTCATAGATAAAGCCACAAACGGTACAGATAAATTTCTTGTTCATAATGTTTTTTAGTTTAAGATTATTAAAAAAGGCAAAGATGCAAATACACACCTCGCCAATCACACCACAAAGTTACGAAATTATTCTGACATAGCAAAATAATCATATAACTATTCCCCTTTTTTAACAATACCCCAATGCAACATTTGCACGTTTGAGAAATTCTTAGTACCTTTGCATACAATTCACGAAAAATAAGACGGCAGTGCCCCGGTTCTGTCGCTGGTATCGTTTTGATACGAGAGGAAAGTCCGGGCAGCACAGGGTATTCCACTTGCGAAAATACAAGCTATTGGCGACAGTAGGTGTAGGCAGAAGAAAATAACCGCCCCACCATGTGTGAGGTAAGGGTGAGAAGGTGGTGTAAGAGACCACCAGCCGGATGGTGACATCCGGGCTGTGTCTGCTGGAAGCTGCAAGTTCAAGTAAACCATCGTCATGATAGGGCGACCCGCCCGATAGGTTCACGCCTCACGATGGAGGGTAGAATGCTATGCCACACGGCAAAAGCCATGAGGCGACTCATGGAATAGATAAATGACAGAGCGCCCCATTGTCTGAGAGGACAACGGGGACACAGAACCCGGCTTACAGGGACACTGCCTTCTTTATTTTCATATCACACCTACCATACCCCACCTTTTCATCTATGAATATCCATAGACCATCATTTCCCTTTATACATTTCTTCAAGTCTCTCTACCTTGACATCGTAGAGAAACGCATCATCGGAACTGCAAGCAACCTGACATACTCTTCCCTCCTTGCCTTTGTACCTATCATGGCAGTTGTCTTTGCCGTGGCAAGAGGATTCGGTTACTCCATATACATCGAGAAATGGTTCAAGGATGCTCTGTCCTCACAGCCGGAAGCAGCAGAGACACTCGTAGGATTCGTCAATTCATATCTCATACATACCCAGAAAGGCGTTTTCCTCGGCATCGGACTTTTATTCATGCTTTGGACCGTCCTCATGCTTATCAACAATATTGACATGGCATTCAACGACATTTGGCAGGTCAAACACCAGCGAAGCATTTTCCGTACCTTCACTGACTATATCGCCCTGCTCTTCGTCATACCTATCGTCATAGTCATCAGTTCCGGACTCTCGATATGGATTGCCGCCTTGAGCAACCAACTGAGCCAGTACGTCATGATAGGGCCTATCATGAAACTGATAATCGAACTTTCCCCTTATGTGCTGTGGTCCATAGCATTCATCATGCTTTACATATTCATGCCTAACACAAAGGTAAAACTGAGTTCGGCTATAATACCTGGCATCATAGCAGGCATATCCATGGAACTTTTCCAGCTCATCTACATCAATTCTCAAATATGGATATCCAACTACAATGCCATCTATGGTTCGTTCGCTATCATACCATTCTTCCTGCTCTACCTGCAGACATCATGGATTATCTGCCTCATAGGTGCCGAACTGACATACGGCCGTCAAAACTCCGAAGACTTCCTCACAAAGCAATACACTGAACCAAGTTTCAACTGCCGCCTGCGCATATCATGGCTCATAATGCTGACAGTCCTGAAACGATTCAATAGTGGCGAAAAGGCTATCACTGCACCAGAGATAAAACAACACATAGAAGCCCCTATGCGACTCACGGCATCATTGATATTCGATCTTCAGCGCATACACTTCCTTGCAGAAGTGGTGCATGACGAGAAAGCAGAGACATCAAGTTACATACCTGCAGAAGCTCCGCACCTGCTGACATATGAAGAGATGGTAAAGAGACTCGCCAACCTAGGAGAAGATCTCAATACCCAACCATCCGAATCAGAAGAAAGAAAATGCCCGCAATAGAACTTTCAAAAATATCACGCCACAGAGCAGAACTGATGGGATTCGCCATCATTATCGTAATGCTCTTCCACGTTGACCTACCACGTCACGCCACACTATTCGGTCTGCGACGCATAGGCAATCTGGGAGTTGACATCTTCCTGTTCCTCTCAGGCATTGGACTATGGTATTCATGGAGCAAGCAACAGGACTGGAAACGATTCTACCTGCACCGTGCCCTGCGCATATACCCTGCATGGCTCATCATAGCTGGCTACTTCTATGTCAGCCGTTTCCATGGAGGCGACATCATGGCATACATAGACCTCATTGGGGATATTGCCGTCAACTGGGACTTCTGGCTTCACGACGAACTGACCTTCTGGTATGTCCCTGCCACCATGATGCTCTATATATTCGCCCCACCCTACATGGATATGATTCGCCGCCATGACGTCTTCCGTTGGTTGGTAACGATTCCCCTTATGTGGTGCATCATTATGCAGTATGTGGCGCCAGTTCACGATGCCGTAGGCCATATTGAGATATTCTGGAGCCGCGTTCCTATTTTCTTCCTCGGCATCAACATAGCCGAAAGCATACGTCAGAAACAGCGCATCGACGGCACAGCATGGTGGATGATACTCATCGTATTCGCCATCAGTCTCTCCGCATGCATCTGGCTTGAACAAAACATACACGGTCACTTTCCCCTCTACACCGAACGTATGCTGTACATCCCGCTATCCATTACCACTATTGTAATAGTTAGCGAAGTATTCTCGCACACACATACATACGTCAACAAGTTCTTTGCATTCATCGGCGGCATATCCCTTGAGATATACCTCATACACCAGGAGTACATACTCAAACCGCTAATGCAATACCACTTGGGTTACTGGCCGACATTCTTCATCACCTTCACACTCTCCATCCCCGCAGCATGGATAGTGTCCAAGATATGCAACCGGATAATCAACATAGTCCACTAACAACAACCATTATGATAAGAATAGGATTAGGATATGACGTCCACCAACTCGTAGAAGGCCGCGACCTTTGGCTCGGCGGTATAAAGATAGCGCACACACACGGTCTCCTAGGCCACAGTGATGCAGACGTACTCATACATGCCATTTGCGACGCGCTCCTAGGAGCAGCCAATATGCGCGATATAGGCTATCACTTCCCTGACACCTCTGCTGAGACGGACGGTATCGACTCAAAGATTCTCCTGCGCAAGACCATGGATCTCATTGCAACCAAAGGTTACAAACTAGGCAACATCGACTGTACCGTATGTGCGGAACAGCCTAAGCTCAATCCACACGTAGAAGAGATGCGTGCATGCCTCGCTGACAGCATGAATACCGACCCTGACAATGTATCCATCAAAGCTACCACAACAGAGAAACTGGGCTTCACCGGCCGTAAGGAAGGCATCTCCGCATATGCCGTGGCACTCATTGAGAAATAGAGGCTACATACATTAAGTAATATAAAAAAACTTACAACAATTTGTCCATACAGAAGAACTAAAGGAAACAAATACGCACCGCTCAGCCCTACGGGATGCTTGCCAGAGCAAGAAATACGCATATTTGTTTCTATATCATGTCCCCTACTCACTCTGAGCAGGCGATGTATTATCGACCACCTTGATGAGATCATCCATCATCTTGCGATACAGTGGCGAATTCATATATCCCGTATTCTTCTTCAGCATGGCATGTATATCACTCTGCGACTTACAATAAGCAGAGAGTTCATTCTGCATCTGCACTGCATGCAATGCCTTGGTACGTATTTCATTCTCCCTTTCGCGACGCAGATCATCACAGACAGTCTGTAGGGTTGGCGCCACCACATTGTCAAAGAGATGATGTCCTTGCACGAAGAGGTATGTAGTCTCAGGAGTAACCCCCAGACAGAGCAGTGACTCCTTGGTCTTCAGATAGTCCTCTTTCAAACCAGGATTATGGCGCTGCAGTTCCTGTATCTTTATCTTTACCTTATGGCGCAATTTCTCTATGGAGTCCATCATCATGCTTGTGCGCTGGTGACGAATGCTGACCACATTATTGAAATCCGTTATCGTGAACCTACCATACTCCCTCCTACGATACATCATAATATTCCAGATGAAAAGAGGGAAGATAATGATAGAGTACATACGCAGGAACTCCCGAAAATCAAATATGGCATGATCATTGAGCGTAGCCATCACTGAGACATTATGTAGTGAAGGGGCATAACACTGAAAGTTCTCTATGGCATATACGTACGTATGTACTACGAAAGGATTATTAAGGAGAAAAGCCGACTGATACGTCTTTCCCTGCAGTAAGTAGTCGTAGTCAGCATCCACGCACGCTATCATATTTTCACCGGCTCCATTCTCCATCAGCGATATAAGAGCCTGTTTCTTACCTTTATTGAGAGTGTTACGCGTAGGCAGCATAACCTCAAAGTATCGTGTCTCATCCTCCAACTCACTCAGTGCCATGCGCCAAAAGAGAATGTCATCATAGCTCTCTACATACGCCACGATGCGCCTGCGCGCCTTGTGCCCCTGCAGTCTATTGGCTGCATTGATATAACTTGACGATATGTGTGATTTGATGCTGGACATTTCATTGTTTGTTTAAATTGTTGAGGGCGAAATCACAGGATTGTTATCTCACTGACTTCGGTAACGTTGTCCAACCATCCATCCATTATGACGGCAGGTGAATGAGTGGTCAGAATAAGCTGCACATTAGGATTGAGCTGTATAATATTGTCTATCAACCTCTTCTGCCAGTCTATGTGCAGACTAACCTCTGGTTCGTCCATAAAGAGTACGTATGGCTGATTATCCTCAACAAGCACAGTGAGCAGGATAACCAGCATCTGCTTCTCACCACTAGAGAGCTGATACGGCGTCAATGTCTCATCCATCTGCAAGAAACGGATCTCATTTTCTGTACGTATGATAGTCTTACCTGTATCAGCAAAGAGACTATCCACTATATCCTGAAAGTGCTTTTTATTCTCTGAGAGTTGCTGGGCCTTTGCGGCTGCATCCGGCTGTCCGCTCTGCAACAGTTGTATTATTCTGTTTCCCAGGTTCACCTGATAGTCCAGGTAGCGTCGCTGCAGGTTGAACAATTGAAGGTCAAGTTCGGTTACCAGACGAAAGTCAATACCCGTTGCTATATCGGCACTGACCAAAGGTTTGTCAAAGGAACGCACCACATCATAGCGTATATGCTTTGCGCTGGCAGGAACAGTCTCCAAATGTACTCCGTCAGCAACATCTGGCAGTGCACCGCCATTCACACCTCCGTTGTCTTTCAGACTTTTCAGCACCTTATTTAATATAGTACTCTTGCCAACGCCATTAACACCCGAGAGGATATTGATGTGCCGGTCAAGATTCCATACTATGTGCTTTCTGCCACTCCATAGTGAGTCTATCTCTATTGTCTTTATGTATTCTACGAATTCCATTGCCTAGGTATTAAGTAAAACGCGCAGTTGTAAATCTGATAAGGATATTCTTCAGCAATCCATGAGTCTATGCCATTGTTCGAAGACCTTGAGTCCTTCCTCCCCAAACTTAGCAAGCGACTTCATGACCTGCTCGTATGTCTTTTGCCTGTCAAGATGTGTCTTTGAAAAGAATTTGTCCGCATAGCAAACAATCTTCTCCTCAACAGTTTCCGGTATCAAGTCTTCCTCTGGCAGAGGCAGTCCTTGCCTTCGTATGACCTCTGCCGTCAGTCCTGTGCCTGTATGCCGAGCACACACCCTTGCCAGTCGTAGTGCCTCATCCGATGAAAGTCCTGCCTTGTCAGCTATATCATATATCATTCCTGCCCCCAAAGTACCATGACAGATGTAAGGTTCTGTACCATAGCAATGTATTCCGGCTGCATCACACTTCACGATGCCTATATCATGAAGCATAGCGGCAGCAAAGACAAAATTACGATCTGCATGCAACTCGGGATGGCCATCAACGACTTTCACTGCAAGTCCTGCCACGCTTTTGCTATGCGTCAGCAATATCTCGCGAAGTTCATCATTCTTCCCCACAGGGAAATAAGTATCAATTATGTATTGAAAGTCTATCATGTACAAAATAACAGGATGTGCAAATAAATAATAAATTGCAAATTGTCAAATAGTAAATCACTTGATTCCCCTATCATTGAGAGCCTTCGTATATTTTGCAGCATTCTGCAGATGCTCTGCGTAGGTACGGGCAAAATTGTGAGTTCCAGAGAAATCCTCCTTTGCACACATATAGGTGTAATCGTGGTGCACGAGATTGAGCACAGCATCAATGCCCGCCACGGAAGGGATACGGATAGGGCCAGGAGGCAAGCCTATATGAATATATGTGTTATAAGGAGAATCGTATGTCAGCCATTTACGGTATATACGCTTGGCCTCAAAGTTCTTCATGGCAAACTTAATCGTAGGGTCCGCCTGGAGCGGCATCTTCTGCTGCAAACGATTATAGTACATACCCGCAACCATCGGTTTCTCGCCATTGTTGGCTGTCTCCTCATCAATGATACTCGCCATTGTTACCACCTCAGTAGCAGAGAGTCCCAGTTCCTTGGCCTTCTTGGTACGCTCATCGTTCCAGAAAGCCTTAGACTCCTTCTGCATTCTCTTAAGGAAACCTTCTACGGATGTATTCCAGTATATCTCATATGTATTAGGGATGAACATACATGCTATGGTAGCAGTATCACAGTCAAAGATAGCACAAGAGTCATTCTCCGTCAGGTAACTCATCAGGTCTTCCTTAGACATCATCATCTTTTGCGATACATCCTCAGCAAGGCGCTCTAAAGTACGAACCGACTTAATGGTGAGATGGACAGGCTCCTGCTGGCCATTACGCATGCGGCGAAAGAAAAGCAGCGAACCAGTAGCATTGCTGATAGGATATCGTCCGCTGCGTATATGACTGCCATAGCCGGTACATTTTGCCAGCATCATGGTACCCGCCACACCATAGCCATGACACAGAGTGTCCATCTTGGCAGAGATCGAATCCAAGTCATCATCGTCATCAACATAAAGGTAGGAAGTCTCGTCAGATGTACTCATCGGAGCAAAGAGACATACTGCTATTCCACAGATAACCAATGCGATGATGGTCATCACACTTACAGGTAAGGATTTCTTTTGTTTCTTTTTCATTGTGTTCTTTAGTATATTTTGAATGCAAAAGTAATATTTTTATTCATAACAAGGCACGGAAATGCAAAATAAATACACCAGATAGTTAAATAAACTTAAAAAGCAACATTCTTCCATACGCGGAAGAACATTATATGCACAAAAAGTAGTAACTTTGCACCCGAATTCCGACGTTGGGGTTCATTTAATTTATTTATTTAATTTTATGTCTAACTTTAAAAACGTACAGCCACTCGACGATTTCAACTGGGAAGAGTTCGAGAACGGCGGTATCTCAAACGCAAGTAAGGAGGCTCAGGAGCAGTCTTACAATGCAACTCTCAACAAGGTGTCAGAAGGCCAGGTGGTTGACGGCACTGTAATCTCAATCGACAAGAAAGAGGTTATCGTAAACATCGGTTACAAGAGCGACGGTATCATCGCCGCTTCTGAATTCCGTTACAATCCAGATCTGAAGATCAACGATACTGTAGAGGTATATGTTGAGAATCAGGAGGACAAGAAGGGACAGCTCATCCTTTCTCACAAGAAGGCTCGCATGAGCAAGAGCTGGGATCGCGTTAATGCTGCACTCGAGTCTGAGGAGATCATCCAGGGCTACATCAAGTGTCGCACTAAGGGCGGTATGATTGTTGACGTATTCGGAATCGAGGCATTCCTGCCAGGTTCACAGATTGACGTTCATCCAATCCGCGACTACGACGTATTCGTAGGTAAGACAATGGAGTTCAAGATTGTCAAGATCAATCAGGAGTTCCGTAACGTTGTTGTATCTCACAAGGCTCTTATCGAGGCAGAACTTGAGGCTCAGAAGAAGGAGATTATGTCTAAGCTCGAGAAGGGTCAGGTTTACGAGGGAACTGTCAAGAACATCACATCTTACGGTGTATTCATCGATCTCGGTGGTGTTGACGGTCTCGTACATATCACAGACCTCTCTTGGGGCCGCGTAAGCGATCCACACGAGGTAGTAGAGCTCGACCAGAAGATCAACGTTGTAATTCTCGACTTCGACGATGAGAAGAAGCGTATCGCTCTCGGTCTCAAGCAGCTCACTCCACACCCATGGGATGCTCTCGACGCTAACCTCAAGGTTGGTGACCGCATCAAGGGTAAGGTAGTAGTTATCGCTGACTACGGTGCATTCGTAGAGGTAGCACCAGGCGTTGAGGGTCTCATCCACGTTTCTGAGATGTCTTGGAGCCAGCACCTCCGCAGCGCACAGGACTTCCTTAAGGTTGGTGAAGAGGTTGAGGCAGAAATCCTCACTCTCGACCGCGAGGAGCGCAAGATGTCTCTCGGTATCCGTCAGCTCAAGGAGGATCCATGGGCAGCTATCGAGACAAAGTACCCTGTAGGTTCTAAGCACGCTGCAAAGGTTCGCAACTTCACTAACTTCGGTATCTTTGTTGAGCTCGAGGAAGGTGTTGACGGACTCATCCACATCTCTGACCTCTCATGGACCAAGAAGGTTAAGCACCCTTCAGAGTTCACTCAGGTAGGTGCTCCTATCGACGTTGTAGTTCTCGAGATAGACAAGGACAACCGTCGTCTCTCTCTCGGTCACAAGCAGCTCGAGGATAACCCATGGGATACATACGAGACAATCTACACCGCAGGTTCAGTACACACCGGTAAGGTGGCTGAGGTTATGGACAAGGGTGCAGTTATCGCTCTCAACGAGGGTGGTGAAGGCTTCGCTACTCCAAAGCACCTCGTTAAGGAGGATGGCTCTCAGGCACAGAAGGGTGAAGAGCTCGAGTTCAAGGTAATCGAGTTCGTTAAGGAGTCTAAGCGTATCATCCTTTCTCACTCACGTACATTCGAGCCAGAGAAGGAGCTCGAGACTGAGAAGAAGGCTCCACGCAACAACAAGCGCGGTGCTGCAAAGAAGGAAGAAGCTGCTCAGATCAACAATGTTGCTGCTGCTCAGTCACTCGGTGACTTCGGCGCACTTGCTGCTCTTAAGGCACAGATGGAGAAGGGCGAGTAATCCCCTACCCCAACTAAAATAAAAACAAGGCTTGCACTGAGGTAACTCTTTGCAAGCCTTTTTCTTTTCCGCATAATAACAATCATGAAGAAAGCAGACTTATATTCGCGTGTATTCAGCTACTTCAGTAGCGAACAGCCTTTGGTGGATACCGAACTTGATTACGGCAGCGTCTTTCAACTCCTTGTGGCAGTGATACTCTCCGCACAATGCACGGACAAGAGAGTCAACATGGTGACACCTGCTTTATTTGCAGCATACCCTGATGCAAAGTCTATCGCAGTTGCAGAAGAGTCAGAAGTGTATGAATATGTCAAAAGCGTTTCCTATCCTAACGCCAAGGCCAAACACATTATACAGATGTCGCAGATGCTCTTAAAGGATTTTGACGGAGAGGTACCATCTGATATGGACAGTCTGACACGACTTCCTGGAGTGGGCAGAAAAACAGCCAATGTCATCATGGCAGTAGCATTCCGAAAAGAAGCCATGCCTGTAGATACACATGTATTCCGTGTAAGCCACCGACTGGGACTTGTACCTTTACAATGCACCACACCATACAAGGTCGAACAGGAACTGATGAAGAACATACGCACATTGTCCATTTCCGTACCGCTAGCCGATGCACATCATTGGCTACTGCTTCATGGTCGTTATGTATGCAAGAGCGCTAAACCTCTATGCAACAAATGCCCGTTTGACACCTTCTGCCCAAAAAGAATGGAAGGAAGCAAACTATAAGACATTGTCCACGAACTGAGACTGGAAATTATTTCAACAGTTAATTTCCAACAAACAAGCAAAAAATTGCAAATATATTTCGCTATATGGATTTTTTTTATTAACTTTGTGCCCAAATTGTTCTTGTGTGCATATACACAGGAATATATGAATGCGATAATAATAAAAAACAAACATAATAATGACAGAACAAGTAAACGAAGTGTCTGCTACAAACGTAGAGCAGACCGTTGACCGTAAAGAGGCTTTCCTTCAGAAACACGGTAAGAAAATCGTTATTGCAGTAGCAGCTGTTGTAGCAATTATTGCTGTTTATTGCTTGTACAACACATTCGTAGGAGGTCCTCGCGAAGAGAAGGCATCTACAGCATTGGCTAAGGCACAAGAGTATTTCCAGAATGGAGACTTCCAGAAGGCCCTCAATGGTGACAAGGGTGTAGAAGGCTTTGTAGCTATCGCTGACAGCTATGGCAGCACAGATGCAGGCAACCTAGCAGAACTCTATGCAGGTCTCTGCTATGCAAATATGGGCAAGTGGCAGGAAGCAGTGAAGTATCTCGACTCATTCTCTACACGTGGAGACCAGATGATTTCACCAGCCGCTACAGCAGCACTCGGCAACGCATACGCAAACACTGGAGACATCGACAAGGCTATCAGCACACTCAAGAAGGCTGCTGACATGGCAGACTCTGAATCCAATGAGGGTGTAAACAACTCTCTCTCTCCTACATTCCTCGTTCAGGCTGCTCGTCTCCTCGAGAGCCAGGGCAAGAAGGAAGAGGCTCTTGCTATCTACCAGGATATCAAGAAGAAGTATCTTAGCAGCCCTATCTCACAGGAGATAGACAAGTACATCGAACGTTGTAAGTAAAATCATATCCTCCCTTGTCAGATGTAAATCACAAGGGGGATTTACTTTCAAGACGCGAAGTCTGGATGCGTCATCACTAACAATAATGTAAACATGACTATGGTTAGATATTGCCTAGGATTACTTGCTCTTATGTCATTGACACTACTCTCTTCCTGCAAAGAAGAAAAGAAGTCTGATGACATCATTGTTGAGAAAGTAGTTGACAAAGTACAGCAAGGTACTGAGAAGATGACGAACGAGTCACATAACGGCAATGTACAATGGATTGGAGGACAAAGCTATTCATATACAATAAAGCGCGAGTCAAGCCAATCCTTACCAAAAGTCGTGAATCATGATGTAGAGTATTACGACAACTACATCACACTGACTGTCCGCAGAAGTGATGGCACAGTATTCTTTGAGAAAAAATTCTCTAAGAGTAATTTCTCCCCTGTCTTGCCAGAGGATTTCAATGAGTCAGGCGTGATGCTTGGCATGACATACCATAAGACAGAGGGAAACAATCTATACTTCCTCGTAAGCGTTGGTTCGCCGGATGAGAACATCGAAGAGTTTTATTATGTCCTCCTTGAACTCAACAACTACGGCAACACCAGTGCCAAGAAGTATGTCTCACAATAATATTACCCAATAGCACAACTTGGTATGGAGTGAGACTTTCAAAAATTGATTTATGATTTCTCGCTAATAAGTAGAGGGGGTGGGTGATACTGTGCATTATACAGTATCAACACCTTACACCCACCTATAGAGGTTCTTTCATTATCTTCATAATGAAGGAACCTTCTTTTTTTGCCGCCTCGCGCAACTGTTCCTCAAAATAATAGGCAATACTACCCACAAACGAACATGGAAGATCAGGACGATTATAATGACTGATATTCCTACGAAAGAACAGTTGGAAGCACTCTACCACCATATGCTCTATCCACTCCTCATCAATGTGCGACTTTACGAACGGACACAGGGAAGCGAGGAAGCGATTTGGCATAGCCCCCCTGTAAACATGCTGTATGATATCAGGAGCAGTAAGATTAGTCTCATTCTCAAATACCTTTATAAAATCCCTATGCTCTCCCTTGTAAAGCAGATTGACGAATGTCTTACCTATCACAGCACCGCTGCCTTCGTCACCAAGAATATATCCCATAGGTGATATATTCGCCACTATTTCCTTACCATTGTAAAGACACGAGTTAGCACCTGTACCTAGGATACATGCTATGCCCTCCTCGTCATTATACAGAGCCTTAGCCGCCCCCAGCATATCACTATCCACAACCACCTCAGCTGCATTGCGGAATATATGGCAGAGTATATCCCGTAATCGCGGAGACTTCTCTTTTGTACAACCAGCCCCATAGAAGTATATCGTATCAATGTCATCCGTATCAGGAAAATATCTCTGTCCTGTCAATTCACGTGTTATGATATCATGCATCACCTCCTCTGTCTGATGAAAAGGATTGATGCCTTGTGTAGTAAATCGCATGGTGCCAATAGCCCATGTCGTCTTTGTGCTTCCGCTGTCTGCTGTCAGAGTCATTGTATATTATATTGTTGATGATGTGCAAATGTAAGAAAATATTTTCAAATACGCAAATCTTTGATTGTTTCTTTTGGATATATGGGGATAAATGAGTAATTTTGCAGTATGGAACCATTAGCAGAACGATTACGTCCACGCTCACTGGACGACTACATAGGTCAGCAGCACCTCGTTGGTGAAGGGGCTGTACTACGCCAGATGATAGACTCCGGTCACATCTCGTCATTCATACTCTGGGGACCTCCCGGCGTTGGAAAGACCACCTTGGCACAGATCATAGCCAATAAACTTGACACTCCATTCTATACTCTCTCTGCCGTAACGAGTGGCGTGAAGGACGTGCGCGAGGTTATAGAGAAGGCGAAGAACAGCCGTTTTTTCTCTTCAGCATCACCAATATTATTCATCGACGAGATACACCGTTTCTCCAAGTCACAGCAGGACTCTCTACTTGGAGCCGTAGAGCGCGGTGTCGTGACGCTCATAGGTGCCACGACAGAGAATCCTTCCTTTGAGGTGATACGCCCGTTGCTGTCCCGCTGCCAACTGTATGTACTCAAGTCATTGGAGAAAGCAGACCTAGAAGCATTATTGCAGAGAGCCATCACCACTGATGTAGAACTGAAGAAGTTGGACATCCGACTGACAGAAACCGCTGCGCTGATGAGATACAGCGGCGGCGATGCACGAAAGTTGCTCAACATCTTGCAACTCGTGGTAGAATCGGAATCCAGCAAGACCATTGAGATTACTGACAAACTGGTGGAAAGCCGCTTACAGCAGAACCCTTTGGCATACGACAAACAGGGAGAGATGCACTATGACATCATATCCGCCTTTATCAAAAGCATCAGAGGTAGTGACCCTGACGCAGCCCTATATTGGATGGCGCGCATGATAGAGGGAGGAGAAGACCCACAGTTCATAGCTCGCAGACTGGTGATAAGCGCTTCAGAAGATATTGGCCTTGCAAATCCCAATGCCTTGCTGCTTGCCAATGCCGCCTTTGACACAGTGATGAAGATAGGATGGCCAGAAGGCAGAATAGCCCTTGCCGAAGCATGCGTTTATCTCGCCACTTCACCAAAGAGCAACTCCGCATACAATGGTATCAACGATGCCATCAACCTGGTGAAGCAGACAGGTAACCAACCTGTGCCTTTGCATCTGCGTAATGCCCCTACCGCCCTCATGGCGCAGTTAGGGTATCACGATGGATACCTGTATCCGCATGACTATCCTGGCAACTTCACACCGCAGCAATACATGCCAGACAATCTACGCAACACTCGTATATGGCATGCCCAGCACTCGCCAATGGAAGAGAAGTCATACCAGCAGATGCTACGTCTTTGGGGGACACGCTTTGAGAAATAAGTTCTACAAGAAAATTCCCATAAATCATCGTCACCGCCACTACTTCCCATGTATTTTATTGTTATACAAGTGGTTACCACGGTGACGGTGGCTTTTTCTCCGTCATATCACCGTCACTCACACTCCCTTACATCATAATACATGCCAAATTAAACTGTGCAAAGGGACAATGCACAACTGTGCAATGGGCCTTTGCACAATTTCTACAACAAACGATTTTATTTTGACACAAATTCTTTCAAAATAGAATTCGTTACATTCGCTACACACCGAAAATATTAACAGGTCTTAAAGTGACGGAGGAGTGACGGTAAAAAGCACACCGTCACTCTTATTACTATCTACTATTCAACACATTACAGCAATAAAGAGTGACGGTGACGGTAAAAATAAAACTTTCAATGTTTTTCAATCTACAATGAAGTAATTATTCGCCCAAAACAGAGAAGGTCTTAATGACAACATCATCCACTGGACGGTCATTTGCATCGACACGCTTCTTCTGTATCTTATCCACTACCTCGAGGCCGCTGACCACTTCACCATAGACAGTGTATGTACCATCGAGATAAGGCACACCCGCCTGCTGCGCCTGCTGATAGTAACCGAGAGGCTCCTGGTCTGAACCAGCCTTCTTCGCAGTAGGCCATTTACCCCATACAATGTAGAACTGTGACGAACTGCTCCTATACTCAGGATTTTTCTCCTCATCCTGACGCGCTGCGCCCAAAGCACCACGCTTATTGAAGAAGCGTGGATAGAGAATCTCTGCTGGCAGGGTATATTCCTCCCCCTTCTCATCAAGCACACTGTGACGACCGAGAGGGTCTGCAGGGAACTCCGTAGTGGTGGCATCACAATTCTTAGACTCAGGATCACCACCCTGTATGATGAAGTTATTCATGGCACGATGTATCAGCGTACCATCAAGCGATTTGCCACGAACTATCTTAAGGAAATTATCGCGATGTCCAGGCGTTTCATTATAGAGTTCTACGATTATATCGCCCTCATTAGTAGCAAGTTTCACCATCTTACGGTCATAGACCTTTGCCATGGCAGACTTATCAGGATAAGCAGCATGAGTAAAGGCACGCATGATCTCGGTAGGATGCCCCGACTTGGTAAAAGCACCAAGTTTATACAGAGACGGCTTACACTCTGGTTCCCAATAGAATACGCCCTTACAATGCCCATCTGTAGAGTTACGGCAGAGGTCTATTAGAGTGGTCAGCTGCGTCCTGCCTTCAGACATTATCCAAGGCTCCTTTTCATTAACCTCAAAACCTGTCTCTACAAGCATTACATCGGTACCATATTTCTTTGCAACGCTCTTGACATTCTTCACAAACGACATCATAAGTCGTGCCACGTTAGGATCGGTCTTTCTTGACCAGTAAGGATATAGCGACATACCTATCATGTCCCACTTGGCACCATTATCACGCAAGGCATCAAGATTCCTGTTGTAGAGGTCATTGTCATATCCATTGTCCAGATGTACAATAACTATCGCCTCAGGAATAATCTCCTTCACAGCATCATAGCCAGCCTTGAAGAGTCCGGCATACTGCTTTGGGTTCTGTTCCAGATTGCCCACAGGCCACAGCATACCGTTGCTTGTCTCATTGCCCACCTGCACCCATTTAGGTGTCACGCCGTTATCCTTCAGGAATGTCAGCACCTCCTTGGTATGCTCAGCCACATCTGTCAGCATCTGCTTGTATTTATGTTTCTCCCATGCCTTTGGGATGGTCTGTTTGCCAGGATCTGCCCACCAGTCGGAATAGTGGAAGTCAATCATCACATTCATTCCTAACTCCTTGGCACGCTTGGCTTTAATAAGCACATCCTCCTTGTTGCAATACTTACTGCCGAAGGGTTTGCCGTCAGCTGTAGTACCCTCAGAAGGATTCACCCACACACGCAGTCGGATGGCATTGAGTCCCATCTCTTTCATCAGCGCTGTACACTCACGTTCTTCACCCTGATAGTTAAACAGTTTCTCGTCTTTGGCTTCCATCTCTGTCTCCCAACTGATGTCTGCTCCAAGAGCAAAATCATCTGCCATTGCTGTCAGCGAAACAAACAGCAAAGCCAATATTGATTTTACAGTTTTTCTCATAGTTTTATATTGTTTTTGAATCGTACGAAGTTATTAGTCATCTGCAAAGTTAGCATTTTTTTTCTTAATAACAAATTTTACAAAAATCTTTTTGAATAGTTACCTAAGAAAAATTTGCATATCCAAGAAAAAAATAGTAATTTTGCATCGCATTATTATGTACACACACAAGAATATCATATAATCACAATATAGCAAATGAATATTTCATACAAATGGCTCAAGGAGTATGTTGACTTCGACCTCACACCAGAAGAAGTGTGTGCAGCGCTTACCAGCACCGGTCTCGAAGTTGGCGCTCTCGAAGAAGTCCAGACTATCAAAGGAGGTCTCAAAGGTCTCTATGTAGGTCAGGTGCTGACATGCGAACAGCATCCTGACTCCGACCACATGCACGTATGCACCGTGGATTTAGGAAAGACAAACGAAGACGGCACAAAGGCTGCACCATCACAGATAGTATGTGGCGCACCTAATGTGGCTGCAGGACAGAAGGTAATCGTAGCAGACCTGGGTTGCGTACTCTATGATGGCGACAAAGAGTTCAAGATCAAGAAGTCAAAGCTTCGCGGCATCGACTCCTGCGGCATGATCTGCGCAGAAGACGAAATCGGCATTGGCAATGACCACGCTGGCATCATCGTACTGCCAGAAGACGCAAAGGTAGGTACACCTGCTGCTGAATACTACAACATCGAGAGCGACTGGCTCATCGAGGTTGATATCACAGCCAACCGTGCTGACGCTCTCTCACACTACGGTGTAGCACGTGACCTCTACGCATGGATGAAGGCCAACGGCAAAGAGACAAGCCTGCACCGTCCTGACTGCAGTGCATACGCTGTTGACAATAACGACCTCGTGGTAGATGTGGAGATACAGAACGCAGAGGCATGCCGCCGCTATGCATGCGTAAGCATCACAGGCTGTAATGTAGCGGAGTCACCTGAGTGGCTCAAGAACAAACTCACCGTCACAGGTCTCCGCCCTATCAACAACATCGTTGATATTACCAACTACATAATGATGGCATATGGCCAGCCAATGCACTGCTTTGATGCAGACATGGTCAAGGGCAACAAAATTATCGTCAAGGACCAAAACGACGGCAAGGAGTTTATCACCCTCGATGGTGAAAAGCACACTCTCGGTGAGCACGACCTCGCTATCTGCAATGCCGAAGAGCCAATGTGTATCGCTGGTGTATTCGGTGGCAAGGGTAGCGGTACATACGAGAACACAACAAACGTGGTACTCGAATCGGCTTATTTCCATCCTACATGGATACGTAAGTCTGCACGCCGCCATGGCCTTTCCACAGATGCTTCGTTCCGCTTTGAGCGTGGCATCGATCCAAACGGTGCTATCTATGCACTCAAGCAGGCTGCCATCCTATGCAAGGAACTCGCCGGCGGTAAGGTGTCTATGGAAATCAAGGACCTCTACCCTAACCCTATCGAGAACCCAAAGATGCGCCTCGACTTCAAGTATGTGGACAACCTCATCGGCAAGAAGATCGGCAACGACAAGATCAAGGACATCGTCACTTCACTCGAAATGGAAATCCTCTCTGAGGATGCAGAAGGTATTGAAATAAGTGTTCCAGCATACCGCGTGGACGTACAGCGCCCATGCGACGTGGTCGAGGACATCCTTCGCATATACGGTTACAACAACGTAGAGATTCCTACACAGCTGAAATCCACCCTCACCGTGAAGGACTTCGAGGACCAGCGTCACAAACTGATGAACCTCGTGGCTGAGCAGCTCGTAGGCGCAGGATTCAACGAGATACTTAACAACTCACTCACCAAGGGTGCATACTATCAGGATCTGAAGTCTTACCCTGCTGACAAACTCGTTTCCATCGTCAACCCACTGTCAAGTGACCTCAACGTAATGCGTCAGTCACTCCTCTTCGGTGGTCTGGAGAGCATCATGCGCAATGCCAACCGCCGCATGGCAAACCTCCGTTTCTTCGAGTTCGGCAACTGCTACCAGCACTTCAACGACAAGAAGGATGATGAGAACCCTATGAAGGCATACAGCGAGGAGAGCCACCTCGGTCTCTGGATTACAGGTAAGAACATTGAGGGTTCATGGATTGTAGCAGATCAGGACTCTTCATTCTACGAGCTCAAGGCGCACGTAGATAACATCCTCCGCCGTATCGGTATGCCACAGGGACTCCTCGTAGCAGAGAAGTCTGCTAACGACATATTCTCTAACGGCATCACACTGAAGAGCCGTCAGGGTAAGGTATTCGTAGAGATGGGTATCGTTGCCAAGAAACTTCAGAAGCAGGCTGACATCGACCGTGAGGTTTACTTCGCTGACATCAATTGGACTCAGGTTACGAATGCTGTCAAGAAGTCTGCCGTACACTTCACTGAGGTACCTAAGTATCCTGCAGTAAGCCGTGACCTTGCCCTTCTTTTGGACAAGAACATTGAGTTTGCTCAGATCGAGCAGATTGCTCGTCAGACTGAGAAGAAGCTCCTCAAGAAGGTAGAACTCTTCGACGTCTATGAAGGAGACAAACTCCCAGAGGGCAAGAAGTCATACGCAGTCAACTTCGTTCTCCAGGACGCAGAAAAGACTATGTCCGACAAGCAGATTGAGGCTATCATGAACAAACTCATCAACAACCTCAAGAAGCAGCTGAGCGCAGAACTGCGATAAACGAGACCTACTCAGAAAGATATTATTAATTAAAATTTATTTCATACAACACAATGGGAAGAGCATTTGAATATCGCAAGGCCACCAAGATGAAGCGTTGGGGCCACATGGCAAAAACATTCACACGTCTGGGTAAGCAGATTGCTATCGCTGTACAGTCAGGCGGTCCAGAACCAGAAAACAACCCTACTCTCCGTTCTATCATCGCTACATGTAAGCGTGAGAACATGCCTAAGGACAACATCGAGCGCGCTATCAAGAACGCTATGGGTAAGGACAAGAGTGCATACAAGGAGGTAACATACGAAGGATATGGCCCTCATGGTATCGCTGTATTCGTAGATACACTGACTGACAACACCACACGTACCGTTGCTGACGTGCGCTCTGTATTCAACAAGTTCAACGGAAACATGGGTACCACTGGTTCGCTTGCATTCCTCTTCGACCACAAGTGCGTATTCACTTTCAAGAAGTCTGAGGGACTCGACATGGATGACCTCATCCTTGAGCTCATTGACCTCAACGTGGATGATGAATTTGATGAGAACTACGACGAGGAGAAGGATGAGACAACAATCTCTATCTACGGCGACCCTAAGTCTTACGCCCTTATTCAGAAATTCCTCGAGGAGAAGGGATTCGAGGAAATCGGTGGTGAATTTACCTATATTCCTAACGATCTGAAGGACGTTGACGCTGAGCAGCGCGCTACACTCGACAAGATGATCGAGAAACTCGAGGAGTTTGACGACGTACAGACCGTTTACACCAACATGAAGCCAGAAGAGGCTGAATAAAAAAGCTTACGCTACTATTACAATAATGGATGATTGTGGCAAGTGACAGCGCGTCACCGGCATAAGGGATCGACAACTCTCACTACCACAACCATCCTTTTTATTTCTTCAACAGTATTCCCAAACCATGGGAATATGAACAAAACCTACAAACCTATATATGAAAAAACTATTTTCTCTCTCCTTATTTATATTAGGACTATTCTTAGCAGGAACACTAACGGCAAATGCTGATGGATGGAACGAGCAACTCTATCGAGAAATAGAGAGTCGCATCGTAGCACCAACATTTGCTGACAAGTCATATAACATAAAGAAATTCGGTGCTTCGGAGAAGGCAAAGGCCGACAAGAACCAGAAGGCTATCAATGCCGCCATTGAGAAATGCTCAAAGAATGGCGGAGGTAAAGTCATAGTACCAGCTGGTACATACCTCACAGGTGCCATCCGCATGATGTCCAACGTAAACCTCGTGATAGAAAAGGGAGCAACAATCCTTTTCGCCTATCAGCCAGAACTTTATCCTGTGGTAAAGACACGCTGGGAAGGACTCGACATCATGAACTATTCGCCATGCATCTATGCCTACCAGGCAGAGAACATTGCCATCAGCGGTGAAGGCACCATTGATGGAAACGGCGAAAACGACACATGGTGGCAGTGGTGTGGCGCAAAGAAATTCGGCTTCGAAAAGGGCAAGACACCACAGGCACAGAACGGTATAGAATACCGCGGTCCAGAGAAATACCGCACACAGAAGGAGGACGGCAACTGGCGCAGCAGCCGCGAGACACTGCTCTGGATGGCAGACAACGGCATCCCTACAGAGGAGCGTATCTTTGGCAAGGACTGCGGTATGCGTCCACAGCTCGTAAACTTCTATGAGTGTAAGAACATCCTTATAGAGGACGTCACCATGCTCCGCTCTCCATTCTGGGTGATGCACCCTACCCTCTCAAAGAATATCACCGTGCGCAGGGTGAAGGTTATCAATGAAGGTCCTAACGGTGACGGTTGTGACCCAGAGTCATGTGAGGATGTACTCATCGAGGACTGTATCTTCCATACCGGTGACGACTGTATCGCTATCAAGTCCGGCCGCAATGCTGACGGTCGCCGCACTCCTGTACCATCAAAGAATATCATAGTACGTGGATGTACCATGGAAGACGGTCATGGCGGTGTAGTCATCGGTTCGGAGATTTCGGCTGGCGTGCAGAATGTCTTTGCAGAAAACTGCAAGATGGACTCTCCTAACCTGGATCGTGTACTACGCATCAAGACGAACACATGCCGTGGCGGTGTGACAGAAGGTATCTACATGCGTAATGTAGAGGTAGGCCAGTGCCGCGAGGCTGTGCTCCGCATCAATCTGATGTATGAACCAAAGGAACCTGCTGAGCGTGGACATATCCCTACCGTCCGCAATGTGTATATGGAGAATGTAACATGTCAGAAGTCTAAGTACGGCGTGCTTCTCAATGGTCTCGACGATGCTGACAACATTTACAACATAAACATCAAGAACTGCTCATTCAACGGTGTGCAGGATGAGAAGGTTCGCCGTACCGGCAAGAGCCATGATATACATTTCGACAACCTCCGCATCAATGGCGAACTGGTTCTCTCCAAGACTCCATTCCAGCACTATTCAGAGTGGATGGCATGGAGCGAGATGCAGCGTGTGCCAAACCCTATATACCTTGACTTCACCGATCAGGCAAAGCGTCCAAAGGGCAAGTGGTCGTATGTGATGGGCATCGAACTGGAAGGCATCCTCGATACCTACCTAGCATACCTCAACCCTATCTTTGCCGACTACTGCAAGCGCTATCCTGAGCAGATGATTGACGAGGACGGCAACACCGTAGGATATAAGTTTGAGGATCTTAACCTCGACAACATACGTCCTGCACGCTTCATCCTGCGTGCCAACCGCCTGTGGCCTCACAAGGGTTCGGACAAGGCTCTGCAGACATTCTTCAAGCAGTTGGAGCAGCAAGATCGCACACAGGAAGGCGTTTGGTGGCACAAGAAGATATACCACTGGCAGGTATGGCTGGACGGTATCTACATGGGATTGCCATTCTATACCCTCTCTGCAGAGGAGATAAAGGGTAAGGACGCTGCTAAGAAGTATTATGACGATGCCGTTGACCAGATAGGCAAGACATTCAAGCGTACCTACGATGCGAAGACGGGACTCTGGAAACACGCATGGGATGAGAAGCATGAGATGTTCTGGGCTGACAAGGAGACTGGTCTCTCGCAGCACACATGGGCTCGTGCACAGGGATGGTTCGTAATGGCTATGATCGAGATACTCGACGCTCTGCCAGAGGATTATGCTCGTCGCAGCGAAGTGATAGAGATGCTGCAGCAGGCTATGACGGCTACACTCAACTACCAGGATAAGAAGTCAGGAGTATGGTTTGACGTACTTGACGTAAAGGATCCTAAGAACTACCTTGAGTCAACGGCTACAGCCATGTTCACATACGCTCTGCTCAAGGGCGCACGACTCGGATATCTTCCTACCGCTAACAATATGGCAGCCGGCGTAAAGCAATATCCTCTCTGTGAGGCTGCCAAGAAGGCTGGTGCAGAGAAATATGATTTCAAGGTAGAGGGTGTCAAGGCTTACAATGCTATGTTGAAGAACTTTATAAAGGTCAATGACGACAAGACCATCAGCCTCACACAGTGCTGTGCTGTCAGCGGTCTCGGCCCAGAGAAGAGTCCTAACCGTGACGGTTCGTTCGAATACTACATGAGCGAACCGATCCGCGAAAACGATGCCAAGGGTATCGGTCCTTTCATCTGGGCTTCGCTTGAGATGGAACGTGACGGTTTCAAGGCTGGGTATTAGGCCCCATTCCGGCCTCCCCCAAAGGAGGGGGGGGGAGGTGTGAATAGAGGCAATAACAATAAACGTAATTACGATAGAACAAATGAAGAAAATATTCTTATCATTGTTTTTCTTTCTTGCAACACTGACTGGCGCTATGGCTGCAAAGTCAGCTGGCATTCCACGCACCATACACCAGCCTGATGGCACAGCGATGCAGATCTTGTTGCTGGGGGACGAGAATTTCTCATGGTATCAGACCACTGATGGCGTGCTGCTTGTAGAAGACAACAACATCTTTTATGTTGCCAAGACCAACTATTACGGTTCTATCTCCAGCACAGGTATCATCGCACATGAGGCTGCGTTGCGCACACAGGAAGAACAGTCAGCTATAGGAAGACAGGATAAGGATATTTTCTTTTCCATCGGACCTGAGGTGTCAAAGAGTAAGTTTGCAAGCTCAGACTTCTCTCTACTGCAGATTCCGAATTACCCATCGACGACACATTGCCCCCACACGGGCAGGATCCGCATTCCGATAATAATGATGGAATATCCTGATCAGCCTTTTTCTTTTGATCGTGAGGTCTATGAGCAATATTTCAACGGCACGACAAGGACTCCTTATTCATCGGCAACAAGATTTAATGGTTATGGTTCTGTATCTGAGTTTTTCAAGGATGCTAGTTTCGGACAGTTTGAACCTATCTTTGAACTGTATGGCCCATACACGACAAATCATGCGCACTATTACTACGGTAAAGCGACTCCTACTAGTTCTAGTGACAATAAGATTACACTTCTTAGGGAAGCTGTTCAGAAAGCAGATAAGGACATTGACTTCTCACAGTATGACTCTGATAATAACGGTAAGGTAGATATGGTGTATGTCTTTTATACTGGTACAGGAGCAAACATAAGTGGTGACTATAGAGACGTCTGGCCAGCTTGTTACCCAGGCAATCAGAATATTAGTACTTCTGACGGTGTAATAGTAAATACCATCGGATGTGCTAATGAGCTTGCCATTTACGCATCTGAAAGTCCTACAGGAGAGAGTCTTCGCGCTGGCACAGGGGTGACAATTCATGAAATGAGTCATGGTCTCGGATTGCCTGATCTGTATAATACAGGTACACCGAGAAACCCAGTAACAGGATTGCCAGATTACAGTAACTGTGGTCCGGAAGATTGGGACATTATGGACGGTGGAGAGAATCTATACAATGCCATGTGGCCATGCCAATACACTGCATGGGAGCGTGATGTCTTGGGGTGGATGGATATTGAAGAACTCACTGAGTCTGAAGACATAACCATCTATCCACTAAATGACAAGGAAGGAAGAGGCAAGGCTTATCGTATCACCAATCCTGCCAACCCAAACGAGTATTATATCATAGAGAACAATTGCGTTGGTGAATGGAATCAATATCAGAACAATCAGTACGGTACCGGTCTTATGATATACCATCTTAACAGCAGCAGCACAGGATTTGCCATGACTCCTAACAACACCTACGGCAAGCCAAATATAACGATTATGCCTGCTGACGGTTATATCATGGGACTCTACAACAGTGGCGAGAAAATAATGTACAATGGCGTTTTAACAACGATGCCAAAGAAAGATTCGGAATTCAGAAGTCAATATTTCAATCCTGAGTCGCAGGGTGATCCCTACCCTGGCTTAAAGAAGGTGACGACACTGCGTAGTTTCAAAAACTACTCGGGTCCGGAGATGTCTGAGATATACGGAATAACAGACATCAGAAAGAATGAAGACGGTAGTATATACTTCCATTACAGCCGTAACCACTGACGTGAATATAACAAGAAATGGCCTCCATTATACCCATACAGGAGCAAGAATGTACTAAGAATAGTGCATAAATTCTTGATTTATACGAATAAATACGAGATAATTTCCTTATCTCGTATTTTTTTTGTACCTTTGCACCTTGAAATACGCGCTCGCGCATAAGCACACAATATAAAACATAATGAAAGTTTCAATAGTAAAATACAACGCCGGCAACATCTTCAGTGTCATCAACGCAGTAAAGCGTCTTGGCATAGAACCTTTGTGGACCGATGACCCAGAACAGATACTATCATCTGACCGAGTTATATTCCCTGGTCAGGGAGAAGCCAGTAACGCAATGAGCTATCTGCGTGACCACAAACTGGACACACTCATAGCCGATCTCAAACAACCCGTGCTTGGCATCTGCATCGGACAACAGTTACTCTGCCAACATTCGGAAGAAGGTGATACCGACTGCATCGGTATATTCCCTATCCAGGTCAAGCGTTTTCAGCCAAACGTACACGAAGAGAAGGTACCATGCATGGGATGGAACTCACTGAAATTGGAACAGACACCACTTTTCAAGGGACTGACCAACGACGACTTTGTATATTTCGTACACTCTTACTATTGCGAACTATGTGAGAATACGATTGCCACTGCCGACTACATACTGCCTTACAGCGCAGCACTGCAAAAAGATAATTTCTACGCTACGCAGTTCCACCCAGAGAAGAGCGGCAAAGTAGGACACACAATACTGCAAAACTTTATCAACCTATAATCCCAGACAACAATGATAGAACTCATCCCTGCCATAGACCTCATCGAAGGTAAGTGCGTTCGCCTCACCAAAGGAGAATACGACAGCAAGAAGGTATATAACGAAGACCCTGTAGCTCAGGCAAAGGAATTTGAAGCGTTGGGATTTAAGCGCCTTCACATGGTTGACCTAGACGGTGCGAAATCAAAGCATATCGTCAATGATGCCGTACTGAAAGCAGTTACAGAATCCACAAACCTCACCGTGGATTTCGGAGGTGGCATCAAGACTGAGGAGGACATCGAAAAGGCATTTGCCGCAGGAGCAGCAATGGTGACTCTCGGCAGCATAGCAGTTACCAATCCTGAACTCTGCAAGGAATGGATAAAGAAATACGGCGCAGAGAAGATTATCCTCGGTGCAGACGTACGCAACGGCAAGATAAGCATCAACGGATGGAAAGAGGATTCCTCTGAGGACCTGCTGCCATTCCTCAAGACTTACATTGACAATGGTGTAAAGAATGTGCTGTGCACAGAAATATCAAAAGACGGCACACTCGCTGGACCTGCGATAGAACTCTATGAGAGGATTATGGCAGAGTATCCAGGACTTCACCTCATCGCTTCAGGCGGTGTGTCATGCAACGAGGACATACAGAACCTCAACGCCAAGGGCATTCCTGCCGTAGTATTCGGCAAGGCTTATTACGAAGGAAAAATAAATTTACCGATATTCTAAGATGGCATTAGCAAAACGTATCATACCATGCCTCGACGTCAAGAACGGAGAGACAGTAAAGGGCACCAACTTTGTCAACCTGCGTTCAGCAGGCGACCCTGTAGAGTTGGGACGCGCATACAGCGAGGCTGGTGCCGACGAATTGGTATATCTCGACATCACGGCTTCTCACGAAGGCAGAAAGACATTCACTGATATGGTGACCCGTGTGGCGCAGGAAATCAATATCCCATTCACTGTAGGTGGCGGCATCAACGCTCTGGAAGACGTAGATCGCATGCTGGCAGCAGGTGCAGACAAGGTCAGCGTCAACAGTGCTGCCCTCAGACGACCTGAGTTCATCAACGAGATAGCTTCACACTTCGGTTCACAGGTTTGCGTATGTGCCATCGACGCACGCAATGACGAGGATGGCTGGCACTGCTACGTCAACGGTGGACGCATCAGAATAGAAAAGACTCTGCTGGACTGGGCAAAGGAAGTTGCAGACCGTGGTGCCGGCGAGATTCTCTTCACATCTATGGATCACGATGGAGTAAAGCAAGGTTTTGCCAATGAGGCTCTTGCCATGCTGGCGGAATCACTGCCTATCCCTGTTATAGCATCGGGTGGTGCTGGTGCCAGAGAGCATTTCCGTGATGCCTTCACCATCGGCAAAGCTGACGCTGCGCTTGCAGCATCGGTATTCCACTTCGGAGAAATACCTATCCCTGATCTGAAGCAATGGCTCAGAGGCGAGGGAGTGACAGTGAGAATCTAGTACAATTAAAAATCAAGAATTATACAATGACAATAGATTTTGAAAAAGGCGGAGGCCTTGTACCAGCCATCATTCAGGATGCAGTAACCAAGAACGTGCTTATGCTCGGTTACATGAACGAAGAGTCTTACAAGAAGACCATCGAAACCAAGAAGGTTACATTCTGGAGCCGTGGACGTAAATGTCTCTGGACAAAGGGCGAGACAAGTGGAAACTTTCTTGACCTCGTTGATATCAAGGTAGATTGCGACAACGATACTCTCCTTGTAAAAGTACACCCACACGGACCTACATGCCACACTGGCACTGACACCTGCTGGGGTGAGGAGAATAAGTAATTCCGTCAAAAAATAAAATGAGCATGGGTTGCTCAAGAAATAGAAAGATCGAAATTTCGAAAAATCGAAAATCTCCAAAAAAACGAATAAAACAACAATAAAAACAAACAGATAATAATGGAAGAGAAAAATCCACTTTTGTTCCTTAGCGAACTGCAAGACTTTATTGAGACACGTCACAAAGAAATGCCAGAAGGTTCTTACACCACATCCCTCTTCAAGGACGGTATCAACCGTATGGCTCAGAAGGTAGGTGAAGAGGCTCTCGAACTGGTCATCGAAGCTACCAACGGTACCAACGATCGTCTTATCTACGAAGGTTCTGACATGCTCTACCATCTCATCGTGCTCCTCACATCCAAGGGACTGCGCATTGAGGATATGGCAGCAGAACTTGCTGAGCGTCACAACCCAGGTTGGAAGAAGCACTAACCTGATTATTCATCAATTTACAATTTATTATATACTATTTATTTGACTATTTGATTATAGAATCATTTCTGCAAGGCGAAATTAACAGATAAATAATAAAATCAATCAATAAATAGTAAATTGGGCTCCGAGCTTGCTCGCCAGAGCACCGACGGAGCGCAAGGAATCAATAAATTGTAAATCTGTCCAGTGTCATAACCACGAAATAAAAGGCGAGGACATTACTATGCTAATAGACTACAAGAACGCAAACATATACCACGAAGACGATGTCGTACTCACCGATGTTAACTTTCATGTTAACGAAGGAGAGTTTATATATATAATAGGTAAGGTGGGCTCAGGAAAGAGTTCGCTACTCCGCACCATTTACGGAGACCTCAGCATAGACGAAGCACAAGAGGCCACTGTACTGGATTATGACATGACCGACATTAGTCATAAGGAAATCCAGAACCTGCGCAAGGAGATGGGCATCATATTCCAGGACTTCAAACTCCTGAGTGACCGCACCGTCCTTCGCAATCTGGAGTTCGTACTGCGAGCTACCGGATGGAAAAAGAAAGAGGATATCGCCAACCGTATCAAAGAGGTATTGAAGGCTGTCAAAATGCAAGGCAGTGAGGGCAAGATGCCTCATCAGCTTTCAGGTGGCGAACAACAGCGTATTGCAATAGCACGCTCACTGCTCAATGCGCCTAAGATTATCCTTGCCGATGAGCCTACGGGTAATTTGGACCCTGAGACTGCAGACAATATCATGGCACTCTTCCGTGACATAGCAACCACAGGTACAGCGGTAGTCATAACGACACATAATCATGCTTTGCTCTTAAAATATCAAGGTACGGTATATGAATGCGCCAAAGGCAAAATGACTGACATCACAGACAAACTGAGTCAGTATGCCAACGCCTCCATGGAGTAATAGACACGCAAAATCTAAGTTTAAACAAAACAATAACAGATAATAGTACACAATGAAAGTAATGAAATTTGGTGGCACATCTGTCGGCTCTCCAGAGCGCATGAAAGGTGTGGCACAACTCGTAACTAAGTCAGGCGAACCAACTTTCGTAGTTCTCTCTGCAATGTCAGGAACAACAAACTCTCTCGTTGAGATCTCTGACTACCTCTACAAAAAGAATCCAGAAGGAGCCCAGGAAGTAATCAACACTCTCGAGAAGAAATACATGGGTCACATCGAGGAACTTTACTCTACCGATGCGATGAAGACAAAGACACGCGAATTCCTGAAGAAAGAGTTCGAGTACCTTCGTTCTTTCACCAAGGACACATTCACTTCATTCGAAGAGAAGATCGTTGTAGCTCAGGGCGAGGTAATGTCAACCAACATGGTAACTAACTACCTCAACGAGCAGGGTATCAAGACCATCCTCCTTGACGCACTCGAGTTTATGCGCACTGACAAGAACGCTGAGCCTGATATGCCTTACATCAAGGAGCACATCGCTGAGGTAATGGCTAAGAACAAGGGCTACCAGATCTACATCACACAGGGATTCGTTTGCCGCAACGCATACGATGAGGTTGATAACCTCCAGCGTGGTGGTTCTGACTATACCGCATCACTCATCGGTGCTGCTATGATGGCTGACGAGATCCAGATCTGGACCGACATCGATGGTATGCACAACAATGACCCACGCGTAGTAGAGAAGACAGACGCAGTACACCAGCTCAACTTCGAAGAGGCTGCAGAACTGGCTTACTTCGGTGCTAAGATCCTTCATCCTACATGTGTACAGCCAGCTAAGTATGCAGGCATCCCTGTTCGTATCAAGAACACCATGGACCCAGAGGCTGACGGTACTGTCATTGACAACGTACTCGTACGCGGAAAGATTAAGGCAGTCGCTGCTAAGGACAATATCACAGCCATCAAAATCAAGTCAAGCCGCATGCTCCTTGCTACAGGGTTCCTCCGCAAGGTATTCGAGATCTTTGAGACTTACAACACCCCAATCGATATGGTTACCACATCAGAAGTTGGCGTAAGCGTTAGCATCGACAAGTCAGAGAACCTTACAAAGATCATGGACGAGCTCAAGAAGTACGGCACAGTAACCGTTGACTCTGATATGTGCATCATCTGCGTTGTAGGTGACCTCGACTGGAGCAACGTCGGTTTCGAGACTCTCGTAACTGAGGCTATGGCTAACATCCCTGTAAGAATGATCTCTTACGGTGGTTCAAACTACAACATCTCGTTCCTCATCAAGGAAGCTGACAAGAAACAGGCTCTGCAGAATCTCTCTGCCAAGCTCTTCAACTAATTAATAATAACTCATCCATGTCTCTATTGCCTGACACTGACAGGCAATAGGGACAAAAGAATACAAAACAACACACACATGGCATTTCCAATAGAGAAATTCAAGGGACTTGAGACACCATTCTACTACTATGACAAGAAGGTGCTCAACGATACACTTGATACCATCAAAACAGAACTTGACAAACACCCTGGCTACCACCTGCACTACGCTATCAAGGCTAACGCCAACATCGATGTACTGAAAGAGATTCAGAAGGCAGGATTCGGTGTTGACGCTGTAAGCGGTGGCGAGATACAACAGGCACTCAATGCCGGTTTCGACGCAAACAAGATAGTTTACGCAGGCGTAGGCAAGGCAGACTGGGAAATCAACCTCGGTCTGGAGGCTGGCATCTTCTGCTTCAACGTAGAATCTCTTGAAGAACTCACAATCATCAACGAGCTCGCTACTGCAAAGGGCAAGATCGCAAAGGTTTGTTTCCGCATCAATCCTAATGTCGGCGCTCATACTCATGCCAACATCACCACAGGACTTGCAGAAAACAAGTTCGGTATTGCCATGGAGGATATGGAGACTGCTATCAAGGCAGCCAATGAGATGAGCAACATTGAGTTTATCGGCCTGCACTTCCATATCGGTTCACAGATTCTCGAGATGGGTGACTTCGAAGCACTCTCTGCACGCATCAACGAGTTGCAGGACCGACTTGAGGCACAGGGTATCACTGTAAAGAACATCAACGTTGGCGGTGGACTCGGCATAGCATATACTGATCCAGACGGCAAGCCAATACCTGATTTCCAGAAGTACTTTGACACATACGCCAACAACCTCAAGCTCCGCGAAGGTCAGCAGTTGCACTGCGAACTGGGACGTGCCGTAGTAGGCCAGATGGGTTCACTCATCACTCGTGTGCTCTACGTAAAGCATGCACATATCAAGCAGTTTGCCATCGTTGATGCAGGCATGAGCGACCTCATTCGTCCTGCACTGTATGACGCACACCACGAGATACAGAATCTCACAAGCAATGAGCCTACCGAGACATACGATGTAGTAGGTCCTATCTGTGAGTCAAGTGATGTATTCGGCAAGGAAGAGAAACTCCCAGCGTGTCATCGCGGTGATCTCATCGCTCTCCGTTCTGCTGGTGCTTACGGAGAAATCATGGCTTGCCAGTACAACTGCCGCAAGCTTCCTAAAGCATACCTGTTCTAACTCTTAGAAGAAGTCCCCTCTCCCTAATGGGGAACTTAGAACGATGCTAAAATAACATGTTTGTTATATAAAAGTACAAAATTAATACTTGATGGTGATTTCATTATCAATAATTATAGCGATAGCGGTGTTACTGGTGCTTGCACTAGTAACTCCGCTCTTCTCTCCTTTCTTCAGGAAGGTAGAGGAAGAAGAAACCAAAGACACGACAGGTGCCACCAAGCATCCTGCCATATCCATCGTACTCGTTGAGCATGACAGTTCGTACAGACTGTCAGAAGTGCTTCCAGCATTACTTGAGCAGAAGTATGACGGAGAATACCAAGTCGTAGTGGTAATAGACCAGAACGACTCAGAATCGGAAGACATTTGCAAAAGGTACCGCAATGAGTCATCCAGACTATACTATACCATGTTGCCAACATCATCACGCTATATCAGTCGTAAGAAACTCGGTATTACCATCGGCATGAAAGCTGCAAAATACGACTGGGTACTGCTGACAGATGTACATAGCATGCCATCATCTGATGAATGGCTGGCTGCAATGGCATCACACATTGACGAAGGAAAAAATCTCGTCCTCGGTATGACACCATACGAAGAGGATACCAATTCATATTATCGTTTCGACCAATTACGCACCATGCTTTATCATCTGCGCAGGGCACAGGCTAAGACTGCATACATCACCAACCAATCCCTGCTTATGATGAGAAAGAGTGAGTTCTTCTCAAAGAACGGTTTCCGCGGAAACCTGGAACATCAGAGAGCGGAGTTTGAATTCCTCGTCAATAAATTCGCGAAAGAGAATAGCACTGCAATAGCCATCGAGCCAGAAGCACGCATGATACGTTTTGAGCCAACTACAGACTATTGGTACATGAGGCAGCTCAGTTCATATAATGCAAGAAAGAGCTATGAGCGTAACAGCACTTTCGCCAAACAGTACTATATTGACATGATTAGCATGCACATCTTCAACATCCTGTGCATGATATCATTGGCAATAGGCATAGTACTCATAATCAACAAACAGGCTAATGAACTAATGCACATGACGCAGTTAGAAGGCATCGTACTCACTTCGGGCACAGCATTGGCATGGTTGGCATCACTCATAGAGCGATACATTATATACAGACCTGTACTTGAAACGTTTGACAATGTAGGCACTTTACAGGCAATCATGCTGGAGTGGACTGTCAGCATACACAACTGCATCGTGAGATTAAAGTATCATTTCTCTGACAAGGACGATTTCAACACGCATAAGTTATAGTCCCCACCCTATCTCCATACTATTTAGGAACAATTCTCAATATACAGAACATACTTCACATATCTGAATGAAGATTCTACACTACATAACAGATATAACATCCAAGGACAGCAAGAAAAACGAAGTAGTCCTGACCATGATTTCCGCTACAGCAAAATCAGCGGAATGCCATCTCATGACCATCGTAACACTGCCTGAAGATCTGGATGACATGCTTCGCAAAGAAGGTGTTCAGGTACATTACGTCAAAAAGGCATGCCTCAAGAATCCTATTCTATACCTTACAGCAAAGAAAAAGATAAAAAAAATCTTGAACACCGTAGAACCTGAGTTGCTGCATGTACACGGTGCATGGGAGCATACCGCTGGTGTAATAGAAAAGATAGCTCGCAAGAAAAACATTGCCACAATCATTTCCACACATGGGGAGTTCAACATGGATTACATCAACGATGGCTTCTGGAAGAAAAGACTGGTACCTCTACTCATGTACCAGATTCCCATGCTCAGGAAATGCACATGCCTTCTGCTACTCAGCGAAGAGGAGAAGAAAAAAGTATATAGCATAGTACGTAAAAAGAGAATCGAAATAATCTGTGAGGAAACAGATGTAACGAAAAACAACGAAGAGGAGAAAAAGGAAGAAACAAAAGACAGCATACAATCAACATTACATAAAGAAGATTATTCTACGCAGTTGACAGCTGTATATCAGAAGGCCATAGACAGCATCTACCATCTCAACATCACAGAAGAAGAGAAAAACTTTGTGAAGAGAATGGTGATACTCTCTGTCACTGGCATTGATAAACCATACGAGGAAAAAAGAAAAAAGAAAAAAAAATCAGAGGAAAAGTTCGTCCCTCTGCAAGATACACTTGACAGCCTCAACTTCAGACGCATCAGTTTCTATGCTTATGATGAAGATGTCACTACACTGATGATGGAAGGTGCAAGACAGAAAGAACTCTCCATATCTTCATTCATAGAAGCAGAAAACATAGAAAGATACCCAAACAAGAAAGCCAAACATCGCGGTTCACTTGAAGAACTGGATATCAAGCCACGCAAGATACGATTGCCGGAAAACGAGAAAGAGGAGTTGAAATCCACGCTCCTCATCTATCGCGCCTATAAACTCCAGATCAAAGGTCTCACCCTGAGACACCTTGTAGAACTGTATAAGATGTTCCGGTACGCAGACTTCAACGAAGACATCGTGGGCAAGGAACTGAAATACTATGGTGCGAAAAAATTCACCAAGAAACTACAAAAGAAAATGTGGAATATGTTTGAACTGCAAAGAGGATATGACATCTTCTAAACATCCACTTATCCTGAACCAATATAGCATTGTACATGAAGAAGAATCCCAAGTACGATATAGATAAAGACATACACTACCTGCAACTGCTGGCAAAGTCATTTCCCAACGTACCAGCAGCATCAACGGAGATCATCAATCTGTCTGCTATTCTCAACCTTCCAAAGGGAACAGAACATTTCCTCGCTGACATCCACGGAGAATACGAAGCCTTCATACATATCCTAAAGAATGCATCAGGCCGTATATCCAACAAAGTGGATGAGATATTCGGAGAATACATGCCAGCATCTGCAAAGAAGGAACTGTGCACACTAATATACTATCCTGAGCAGAAACTGGAACTTGTTAAGGCCCAAGTGTCTGGCATGGAAGAATGGTATCGCATGACACTTCATCAACTTGTCAGAGTCTTTCGTGTAATATCATCTAAATACACACGCTCCAAGGTACGTAAATCTCTACCACCAGAGTACAGTTACATACTCGAAGAACTCTTGCATGAGCGTAGGGAAGAAGCTAACAAAATAGCATATTTCAACGTCATCATTGATGAAATCATCCTCACCGAAAGTGCTGACGACTTTATCATTGCCCTCGCTAACGTCATACAGCGTCTTGCCATAGACCAACTCCATATCCTCGGTGACGTTTATGACCGCGGACCTGGTGCACATATCATCATGGACAAACTCTCTGAGTATCATTCGTGGGATATACAGTGGGGAAACCATGACATGCTATGGATGGGTGCATGTGCCGGCAACATCGCCTGTATATGCAACGTCATACGCCTCTCACTGAGATATGCAAACCTCGCTACTCTCGAAGACGGATATGGCATTAACCTCATGCCCCTAGCTACCTTTGCAATGGAGACATACGGCGACGATCCATGCACAGCATTCGAACCAATACTCAATACGCTCAACAAGGACCGCTTTGACCAAAAGACATTGCGTCTCATGGCAATGATGCACAAAACCATTGCCGTTCTTCAATTCAAGGCTGAAGCCCAGATTATCAAGCGCAACCCTCTTTGGGATATGGCTGACCGCTGCATGTTTGAGCATATAGACTTCAAGAACGGTACATGCGAGATTGACGGAAAGAGTTATGCTATGCTTGACATGAACTTCCCTACAGTAAACCCAGAAGCTCCTAATGCCTTCACGGAGGAAGAAGAACAACTGATAGAAAAACTACGCCACTCATTCGTAATCTCCGAGAAACTGCACCGCCATATACGCACTATACTCACCCACGGTGCACTCTATTCTGTTTACAACAACAACCTCCTCTTCCATGCCTCCGTGCCTCTCAATGAGGACGGATCGCTCAAGGATGTAGAGATAATGCCGGGGGTCCATTGCTCAGGCAGACTGTTGATGAAGCGTACAGGCATGCTCGTACGTACAGCCTTCCAAAACGATTCTTCACCCGAAGAGCGTCAGTACGCCCGCGACTATTTTCTCTACCTCTGGTGCGGTAAGAACTCATGTCTCTTCGACAAAGCGAAGATGGCAACCTTCGAGCGATATTTCATTGCCGAAAAGGAAACCCACGTTGAGGAGAAGGGATGGTTCTTTAAGCTACGCGATAAAGAGGAGACCGCCGACACCATACTTGACGCTTTTGGAGTGACAGGCGAAAACCGCCATATCATCAATGGTCACGTGCCTGTGCACGTAGCCAAAGGCGAAGCCCCTATCAAGGCCAATGGTAAGATTATGGTAATCGATGGCGGATTCGCTGAACCTTACCATAAGGAGACTGGCATAGCAGGCTATACACTGGTATATCACAGCCGTGAGTTTGAACTTGTACAACATGAGCCTTTCACAAATGTGGAAGATGCCATACACGAAGGACGGGACATCAAATCAACGACTCAGATTATCGAAAACGTGGGACGTCGCCAACTCGTAGCCGACACAGACCGTGGAAAAGAACTGAAGAAACAGATAGAAGACCTCCGCGAACTTCTCTATGCATACCGCCACGGATTCATCAAGGAGGTAAAGAGATAATACAACGGAAGTAAATAATATACAAGACAATGAAAGCTATACAGACATTGGCAATAACATGCCCTGCAATATTCTTTCTCCTTTGCTGGGCCATCAACAAAGAGATACCATCCACATCGGTATTCTCTGCCGACACCATGATATTCCAATATGTCATGACCATGCTGACCATAGTATGCATCCCAGGACTGTTATGGTTCGTACGCAAAGAACGTCTTGGAGATAACTACTCTAAGGTATTCAACCTTCGAATTGCAATATTCCTTGCATTGACCTTGATTAACATCTTTGCATTCTTCTACGTTCCCAATGTAACATTCTTCTATCTTGGCGCCATGACATATATAGCCATATTCTTTGCACTAAACAAGAATAAGTAACGTACATGCCAAGCAAGGTAAAACTGAGAGCTCTCGAACCGGAAGATCTCGAGTTGCTCTATACTATAGAGAACAATCCTGAAATGTGGACTGTAGGAGACAACAATACCCCCTACAGCCATCATTCTCTCATTGACTATATCGCAAGTCAGCAAAATGACATCTATGCAGACAAGCAATTGCGACTCGTCATTGAGACTGCTGACAGTGAATCAGTAGGACTGATAGACCTCTTCAACTTCTGCCCAGAACACCTGCGCGCTGAAATGGGACTGGCAATTCGGGAAGACCTGACAGGAAAAGGATATGCGCAGGACGCCATCAGATGCCTGCAGGAATACTGCCAAAACAAATTGCATCTACATCAGATGTACTGCATAGTACCGGAAGACAATAAGCCTTCCATTCACATGCTCCGAAATACAGGTTTCGAGGAAGGTCAGACTTTCAGGGAATGGCTGAAAACGAGCAAAGGGTGGAAAGACTGCATCCTGTTCCAATACTTCTTTTAAGCCACAAGCCCCACCCAACCTCCCTCAAGGGGAGGAGTTGCAAGTATTATATGGAATCGTGCTGTTACGGTCAGAAAATCCCCCCTAGGAGGTTAGGGGACGCCTACTTTTGCACACTTATATGCATATAAGTGCAAAAGACAATGGCATAATATAAAAAAATATTAAAAAAAATGACATTTTAGGGCATTTCCGCTCTTTAATGTCATTATTTTTTTGTACCTTTGTACCATAAATACAAAAGCATAAAATGCGTCAGAAGGCGTAAAAACCGCCTTTACGAGAGTTTTGAGAAAAACAGAGGGGATAAAACGTAAGAACAAATACAAAAAATCATAATATATAATGGATTCTACACAAACATACGATTTCGACAGAATCAAAAAGATTAATATTGAGGATGAGATGAAGTCCAGCTACATCGACTACTCAATGTCCGTAATCGTAGCACGCGCACTTCCTGATGTGCGCGATGGCTTCAAGCCAGTTCACCGCCGTATTCTCTACGGCATGCTGGGTATCAACAATACCAGCAACCAGCCATACAAGAAATGTGCACGTGTCGTAGGTGAGGTACTCGGTAAATATCACCCACACGGAGACTCTTCTGTTTATGGCGCCCTCGTACGTCTTGCGCAGGATTGGAACATGCGTTACACTCTTGTTGACGGTCAGGGTAATTTCGGTTCCGTTGACGGTGACTCTGCCGCTGCCATGCGATACACAGAGTGCCGACTCTCAAAGATGGGTGAGCATATTATGGACGACCTCGAGAAAGAGACCGTTGACATGATGAACAACTTCGATGACTCTCTCCAGGAGCCTACCGTAATGCCTACCAAAATCCCTAACCTGCTTGTTAATGGCGGCAACGGTATTGCCGTAGGTATGGCAACAAACATTCCGACCCACAACCTCGGTGAGGTAATCGACGGATGCTGTGCATACATAGACAATCCTGACATCGACACCGATGGTCTCATGGAATACATCAAGGCTCCGGACTTCCCTACCGGCGCATACATATACGGCATCCAGGGCGTAAAGGACGCATACGAGACAGGACGCGGACGCATCATCATGCGTGCCAAGGCCGAGATTGAGTCTGAAGAGAATCATGACAAGATCGTCGTTACTGAGATTCCTTACGGCGTCAACAAGGCTCAGCTCATTGAGTATATCGCAGAACTCGTCAAGGAAGGTAAGCTCGAAGGCATAGCCAACGTAAACGATGAGACTGGTCGTCAGGGTATGCGTATCGTGGTTGATGTGAAGCGTGATGCCAACGCCAACGTCATCCTGAATAAACTCTTCAAGATGACCGCCCTGCAGAGCAGTTTCTCTGTAAACTGTATCGCACTCGTCAAGGGACGTCCACGTCTGCTCTCTCTCAAGGAGTGCGTAAAGTACTTCGTCGAGCACCGTCACGATGTCACCATCCGCCGCACTCAGTTTGAGAAGAAGAAGGCAGAGGCTCGTGCACACATCCTCGAAGGATTGATCATCGCCGTGGACAATATTGATGAGGTAGTACAGATTATCCGTAAGTCTAAGGCTCCAAGCGATGCACAGCGTGCACTCGAGGCTCGTTTCAATATTGACGAACTTCAGTCTAAGGCTATCGTTGACATGCGTCTCGGCCAGCTTACTGGTCTGCGCGTTGACGAACTCCGTAACGAGTATGCGGAACTTGAGAAACTCATCGCTTACTTGACTCAGATCCTCGAGGATCCAGAGCTCTGTAAGAAGGTGATGAAGGACGAGCTCCAGGAAGTCAAGGAGAAATATGGCGACGAACGCCGCACAGAAATCAAACTCTCTAATGCAGAGTTCAACCCTGAGCAGTTCTATGCCAACGACCCTGTGGTTATCACCATGAGTCACCTTGGCTACATCAAGCGCACTCTCCAGACAGACTTCCGTACGCAGAGCCGTGGTGGTGTCGGCAGCCGTGGCAGCCGCACACGCGAGCAGGACTTCACAGAGTACATCTATGCAGCTGATGCTCACGACATGATCATGTTCTTCACCAAGAAGGGACGCGTGTATTGGCAGCGCTGCTTCGAAATCCCAGAGGGAGCCAAGGACTCCAAGGGACGTGCTATACAGAATATGCTCGAACTCGAGCCTGATGATGCTATCAATGCATTCCTCGGCATACAAAGCCATAAGTTCAATGATGAGGAATTCCTCAAGTCACACTTCGTGGTATTCGCTACCAAGAGCGGTATAGTAAAGCGTACCTCCCTCTATGAATACTCCCGTCCACGTACCAAGGGTGTACGCGCAATCAACATCGTCGAAGGCGATGAGGTAGTAAACGTAACGCTCACCAACGGTCACGACGAACTCATCCTTGCTACACGCAACGGACGCGCAGTGCGTTTCAATGAGACAGACATCCGCATCATGGGTCGCGTATCTACTGGTGTAAAGGGTGTTACTCTTCAGGATGAGGACGATGCTGTAATCGAAATGGTTGTGGCATACGATCCTGAGCAGGCACTGATGGTTATCTCTGAAAAGGGTTACGGCAAGCGCTCTAAGATCGGTGTACTCTCGGAGGCAACACGTCCTGACGGTACCACATACATGAGAGTAGAAGAAGGTGGTTACCGACTTACCAAGCGCGGTTCGAAGGGTGTGACAACACTCAACATCACAGAGAAGACCGGTAAGGTCATCGCCATGAAGTGCGTAAAGGGCGACGAGGATCTCATGATCATCAACAAGAGCGGTATCGCCATCCGTATCGCCATCGCTGACACTGGCAGCGCCAAGAGCCGCAACACACAGGGTGTCAAGCTCATCGAACTCAAGAAGCGTAATGAGTCTATCGCCAGCGTATGCGTAGTGCCTCACGAGGACATCGTTGAAGATGAGGAAGAGACAATACTCGACGAAAACGGCAACCCAATAATCGTTAACGATGCTCCTGACAGCAATGCCGAGGGTACAGTGGAGGCAGACAATGCCGAAACTACCGAAGCACAGGAGTAATAATAATAGATGAAAATAACTTAACACAATTACACTATGAAAAAAATCCTCATGACGGTGCTTGCAGCTGCAGCAGTTACAGCATCATTCGCACAGAACCCTAAGATCGACAAGGAGATTCGTGCAGCAAAGACTTTTGACGCTGGTATGGAGGTTCTCAACCAGCAGATTGCTAATCTCACTGACGAGCAGAAGGGTAAGGCTTACGACGAACTATACAAGATGGTTCAGGCAGACGCTTTCAAAGTACAGGAGACCAACGACATAAAGACTTTCGTAAAGGCCCTCAAGGTTGCTTACGAAGGAAAGCAGGTCAATTCAAAGAAAGGTGCTCAGAACATGACAGAGATGTCTCTCTTCCGTCCTCTCCTCATCAATGCTGCCAACAGCACTGAGGACAGCAACGAGAAGTTGGACTACGCTACTATCTACCTCAAGACTGCTGATGCTAACGATAACCTCGCGCCTCTCGCTAACTTCTTCGCAAGTTACGCTCACTACCAGCTCAAGAACTATCCTGAGGCAGCCAAGTATGCCAAGGGTGCATTCGGTGACGAGCGCGTAAACGAGCAGGCTGAGCAGGTATTCCGTGCTTCCAAGGAGATGTCCCTCAAGACTAAGGCTGACACACTTGAGTATGTCAACGACCTTAAGGAGATGGATATGGACAAGTACTTCGTAAATATCTGCAACATGCTCAACGAGTGTGGCGAAAGCGCACAGACAACTAAGATCGTCGAGGAGGCTCTTTCCAAGAATCCAGAGAACAAGTTCGCATACTTCATGCGTGCTTCCATCTCTTTTGAGAACAAGAAGCGTGACGAGGCTATCGCTGACTACAAGAAGTCTGTAGAGCTTGACCCTTCATTCGTACACGGCTGGTACTATCTCGGCAATGCATACGCTACCATCGGTGATGACATTAGCATCAATAAGGCTGACAAGAACGGACGTCTCTTCGGTGACGACCTCAAGGCTTGCAACGAGGCATACACCAGCGCTATCGAGTCTCTTGAGAAGGTTCGCGAACTCGACCCTGATCATGACAAGATCAACAACTGGCCTATGATGCTCCGTAAGCTCTACATCGCCGTAGGCAAGAAGGACAAGGCTGACGAGATCAGCAAGATGCTCGGCGACCTCTAATCATAAGGTTACATACCATATTTACCATACAAGCGGGACCACATCATGTGGTCCCGCTTTATTTATGTCATGACATTTTACAAATAATCTATAAAAAAGTTAATTACTTTGCCATTTCAGTTTTTTTTAGTAATTTTGCACACTGATAATCAAATAATATTTGATAATGAAGAAGATTGTATTATTCATGCTCCTGGCTATAATATCAGCCAGTTCGTTTGCAGCAGCAGACACCAAGCAGAAACAGAAACAGTGCAAAGCAGATATCACCAACGCAAGATTAGCTATCAAGAACTCTAAAGACCTTGAGAAGAACGAGGCAAATCTGCGCAAATACCTCCAAGACAGTCAGTTCGACAACAACCTCGATGTACGCGCCGCCCTCTTTGATGTCATCAAGAAAGAGTATGACGTAAACAATGAGAAGGCTTACCTCAAACAGAAGCTTGACACGGCAGCGTTCATGAAGACCATCTGCCGCCTGTTCATCGTTGCAGAGCATCTTGACAGCATCGATGCCAAACCTAACAGCAAAGGCGTGGTTGCACCAGAATATCGCAAGAAACACGCAGCCATCCTTACGCCCTACCGCAAGAATCTCCTTAGCGGCGGACAGTATTTCTTTGCCCATAAGGACTGGCAGGAGACATGGAACACCCTCACCCTCTACCTCGACTGCACCAAGCAGCCTCTCTTTGATGGACAAACTCTCGACACAGCACATGATATTACGGTGGCATACATGCTCTGTGTATCTGCAGCACAGATGAACGACATAGACAAGGCTAAGCTCTATGCAAATGACGCAGAGAAATATGAGCACAGCCGCGAAGCCACAATACAGATGATGGCCGAGTTATGCTATGCCCACAAAGACACAGCATCCTATTCAATCTACCTGCGCAAGGGATTCAGAGACTATCCCAAGTCGAAGTATTTCTTCCCACACCTTATAGATTATTATGCTGACCGCGAGGAATATGCCAACGCTCTCAAATATGCTAACCGCGCCGTAATGAAGGATTCTACCAACACACTCTTTCTCATGGCGCAGCACTCAATGATGATGGCACTCAATGACTATGACAATGCTCTCGTCACAGGCATCAAACTGCTCGCTAAGAATGAGAATATACCAATGGCAAACTATAACGTGGGATATATATACTATCTGCGTGCACAGAAAGCATTGACTGTGGGAAATAAGCCTTACCGCCAGCGTATAAAGGATGCACAGAAGCAGTATCGCCTGTGCCAACCATACATGGAACGCTATCGCCAGCTTGCACCTGACGATATCTCACGTTGGCGACCTGTACTTTACGATGTCTATCTGAATCTCAACCTCGGCAAAGAGTTTACCGAGATAGAACATTTGTCAGTTAACAGTTAGCAGTTAACAGTTGACTTGGGACTCCACCATGCTACGATTACTCACTACCACACTACTTGCACTCATACTTCTCTCCCTATCCTCTTGCCAGCAAAAGAGCAAGACGGAGGTAACGCCATGGGGAGCTACCGTCACCACTGATGCTGACGGCAATGTGTCGTATGACGAAGAGACCGATACCGCACAGAGTGACAAAGACGGTTTCTCACTGAAGGACATAGTACAGGGTGGCGAGATGATAATGCTCACGCTCTCAGGACCAGAGACATACTATAACTATCACGGTCGTGGCATGGGTGTGCACTATCTGCTCTGTGAGAAACTGGCTGACCACCTGGGCGTCACTCTTCGCGTAGATGTTTGCCGCGATACACTTGACATGCTCCAGCGCCTACGCAATGGCGAGGGCGACATCATCGCCTTCCCTGTCAGCAAACAGCATCAGAAGGGGTTCACGGTCTGCGGAGATTCATGGCTTGTTAACAGTGGCAATGGCGAACTGGCAAAGGCTGTAAGGAAATGGCATAAGCCTAACATGCTGGCGGAGATGAAGAAACAGGAGGAGTATTTCCTCAGCGTGGCAAGCGTGACACGCCGCATCAATCCTCTCATGCTCTCTGCCAAGGCAGGTAAGATATCGCAGTATGACATCCTCTTCCGTCGCTACGCCGCCGTTGCCGGCATGGACTGGGTGCTCATGGCTGCCCAATGCTATCAGGAGTCTTGCTTTGATCCTAAGGCGCACTCATGGGCGGGAGCCTGCGGACTGATGCAGATTATCCCATCCACGGCTGATCATCTGTCGCTGCCTCGCAATATGATGTACGAACCGGAGCCTAACATTGCTGCCGCTGCACGCTATATGAAGGAACTGCAAGGTCTCTTCTCTGATGTCAAGGATCCTATGGAGCGCATCAAGTTTGCCCTGGCTTCATACAATGGTGGACACTTCCACATACGTGACGCCATGGCTCTTACCGCTGCTCATGGTGGCAACCCTAAGAGATGGAATGACGTGCGCCGATATGTGCTCGCTCTCTCCCAACCCGAGTTTTACCGTGCTCCGCAGGTAAAGAATGGTTACATGCGTGGATCGGAGACCGCCAACTACGTGGATATGATCATACAGCGCTGGCAGCAATACCGTGTAGCACTCAGCACTGGTACGCCAATTGTCTCCAGCGTACCCAAGAAGGCTTCATCTTCCGCGACTTCAGCTCCAAGCATCACTGCCCAGCCACATCATGCCGCAAAAGCCAATAAGTGGAGGAAGGACTAACTATCGGAGCCCCTCACGGCCTCCCCAAGGGGAGGAGACAGAAGTAAGGAAGTGCCCTACATAAATATTGTTAAACCTTTGATTTAGGGCCTATTAGAAAGAGTGTACACGCTTTCTAACAAATTCCACATTTCCCCTTAGGGGGTTAGGGGGCTACCTTTTCCTTCAGGAAGCGACCTGTGATGCTACGTTCACAAGCCACAATATCCTCCGGCGTGCCGGCTGCAACAATCTCGCCGCCCTTCTCGCCGCCTTCCGGACCTATATCTATTATGTAATCAGCACACTTTATGACATCCATATTGTGCTCTACTATGAGCACCGTGTGACCACGCTTGATGAGTTCATCAAAGGCATGGAGCAGTTTCTTGATATCATGGAAATGCAGACCCGTGGTAGGTTCGTCGAATATGAACAGCGTAGGCTTCTGCTTCTCCTGAGAGATATAGTAAGCCAGCTTGACACGCTGGTTCTCACCGCCAGAGAGAGTGGCAGATGTCTGACCTAACTGTATATATCCCAGTCCCACCTCCTGGAGCGGCAGGAGTCTGTCTATGATGGCATGCAGACATTGCAGACGCATCTTGACAGCAGTCTGCCTGCGGCGGTCCAGCACCTTCATCTCGCTGTCACAACGCAGGGCATCCTCTTCTGCCAGCACCTGTTCGGAGAAGAATGCTATGGCCTCGGATACCGTCATATCCAGTACGTCGGTGATATTCTTGCCAGCATAGCGCACCTCCAGCACATCACGCTTGAATCGTTTGCCGCCACAGGCATCACACGTGAGGTTGAGATCTGCCATAAACTGCATCTCAACAGTTACTACACCGGCACCCTTACATTCCTCGCATCGGCCACCCTCCACATTGAACGAGAAGTGTTGCGGTGTGATATTCAGTTGCTGCGCCAGTGGCTGTTCGCCAAAAAGCTGACGTATCGCTTCGTATGCCTTGATATATGTAGCTGGATTGGAGCGCGTACTCTTGCCAATAGGATTCTGATCCACCATCTCCACATGGTATATCTGCTTCACGTCACCACCGAGTGAAGTAAAATTACCAGGCAACTCCGCCGTGGTCTCTCCCAGCAAGCGCTTGATGGCTGGATACAGCGTACCCTTGACAAGTGATGACTTGCCCGAACCGCTCACTCCCGTCACCACCGTCATGACATTGAGGGGGAATGTGACATCGACACCCTTCAGGTTGTTCATGCGTGCCCCCTTCAGGTTGATAGAGAGATTCCATGGACGACGGTACTCTGGCACTGGTATGTCCTCTGTATGGGTAAGATACTGTACCGTGTGGCTATCAGGATATTTCTGCAGCGACTGCTGGGTGATGTCTGCCGCCGCTCCTTCAAATACTATCGTGCCACCATTGCGTCCGGCATCAGGTCCCACGTCTATGAGGTAGTCGGCAGCGCGCAGTAAGTCCTCATCATGCTCCACCACTACCACCGTGTTGCCTATGTCGCGCAGTTTCTTGAGCACCGCTATCAGGCGCTCCGTGTCACGACTGTGCATACCGATGGACGGTTCGTCGAGGATGTACAGCGATCCCACCAGCGACGAACCGAGTGACGTTGTGAGGTTGATGCGCTGACTCTCGCCGCCCGAAAGCGAATTGGAAGGACGGTTGAGTGTGAGATATCCCAGTCCCACGTCCAGCAGGAACTGCAGTCGGCTGGTGATCTCTGTCAGCAATCGTTCCGCAACCTTGGCCTCATGCTCCGTGAGACTGATATCCGCAAACCACTCTGCCAGTCGGCTGACAGGCATAGAGACCAGTTCGGTGATGGTCTTTCCGCCCACCTTGACATAGTGTGCCTCCTTTCGCAGTCGTGCGCCATTACACTCCGGACACACTGCCTTGCCACGGTAGCGCGCCAGCATCACGCGATACTGTATCTTATACTGATTCTCCTTCACCATCTGGAAGAAGGCATCTATATTGACACGCTCATATTTATCGCGTCGGCTGTCGGATGGCAGTCCGTGCCACAGCCACGCCTTATGCTCCTCACTGAGTTCGCAGTAAGGAGTAAAGATAGGGAAATTATCTACCTCGGCATGACGTATGAACCAGTGCAGCCACTCGCCCATCTTCTCTCCGCGCCAGCATACCACGCATCCGTCATAGACGCTGAGCGAGGTATCAGGTATCACGAGGTGCTCGTCTATGCCTATCACCTTGCCGAATCCCTCACATGTAGGACACACGCCAAGTGGGGAGTTGAAGGCGAAGAGTCCGTCGGATGGTTCCTCGAATGTCATACCGTCTGCCTCCAGGCGTGTAGAGAAATCGTGCGTCTCGCCACTTGGCACGAACACCAGTCTGCAGGCGCCATGTCCCTCATAGAATGCCGTCTCAGCGGAATCCACCAGTCGCGAGATTGTCTCTTGCGAATCATTGGCAGACATACGGTCCACGAGGATATAGATATCGGTGATCTCCCCCACCCTCTGCGACTGCACAGGTGACTGAGCGGAGAGAGTCTCCATATATTCGTCTATGCTAACCACCTCCTGATTCACATACAGTCGGCTGTAGCCCTGCAACATCTCTGCTTCCAGTTGCTGCAGCAGCGTGCGACCGTCGCTGACACACAGTGGCGCAAGCAGCATGAAGCGTGTGCCCGATTCTGCTGCCAGCATACATGCCACCACATCATCAGCGGTATGCTTCTTCACCTCCTCACCGGAAATAGGCGAATAGATACGTCCCACACGCGCGAAGAGCAGTCGCATGTATTCGTATATCTCTGTGCTGGTGCCTACGGTGGAACGAGGATTACGGCTTACCACCTTCTGCTCTATGGCTATGGCTGGCGGCAGGCCCTTGATAAAGTCGCACTCCGGTTTGCCCATGCGACCCAGAAACTGTCGCGCATAGGATGACAGACTCTCCACATAGCGTCTCTGACCTTCGGCGTACAGTGTGTCGAAGGCCAGAGATGACTTACCAGAACCGCTGACGCCGGCTATGGCTACGAACTGGTTACGGGGTATATTGACGGAGACATTGCGCAGATTGTTCACGCGAGCTCCCTTTATCTCTATATATTTGTTTGCCACGAAACTTATTGTTTATATTCCTTTTGCAAAGGTACTACTTTTTTCGCAAACAATGAATAATATATTTGGATTTTATTGAAAAAAACGACCTTTTTGACAATCTTGAATTTGAGGGTGACTACACAGTATCTGTGAATCACATTTGAGATACAATGATAACATTGGGTGAGAACTCTTCAGACCGCAATGCGTATATATTCGCGCGCACGTACCTTGAGTCGGTACAATAGAAACAAATGCGCACTTATACGCATAAATCAACTCAGAAATGAGTCCACTTGAAAAAGTTACAATCTGTAAGCATCTGAAGACTTTTTCAAGTGGACTCACAAATATATTTTTTGAAAATCTGTGGAAGGAATTTATGCGTATTGATGCGTATTTGTTTCCTTTCAATATTTCATTTGTCTATATGCGCTTTTTCCATTTGCACACGTCGAAAAAAATTCCTGATTAATTTCTTTCTACGCAACACACCGGACGGACGCCATGGCCGAGGAAACGACCACTGTTGCCGTCATACACGTCAGCAGTTCCGAAGCGGAGCACGTAGGCATTGAAGCCGTAGTTCGTATGGAGCGAACTGGACCAATAGTAGCCGTGCGAACCAACGCGTTCGCATGAACCATCATTTCGCCAACCGGCGGCAGGGAGGAAGATCGAATTTCCATTAGGACCTACAACCTTGTAACCCTCGATATAGTTGCCATAGGCATCCTTTACCCCTGTAGTCACCCATGTCCATGTACACTTGGTGCGTAGCTCTGCCTGTTCATCGCATGTTGGCATGCGCCAGTCACCGCCCCAGTTCACGGTAGCGGCATCGTCCTTTGGATAGAGGGCCATCCCGTCATCTACTGTGCCGTATGAACTGGTGGCTACGTACTTACTCCAACTGTTATAAGTGCCATTGCTGTACTTGGTTATAGACCAAGCATAGTTGCTCTTGACACCATTGGTATAGCCTTCTTCCTCTGCTCCGACTTCAGCCCATGCGAGGTATGCTCCATAATCCTCAGGATTGGTTGCGCCGATGTTATGATCTGCCCAGAGGGTCTTGCTTGGGAGACCTAGGTCAACGGCATTGCCGACGGTACCACCGACGGTCTTGGTGTAGGTCTTGTCACCAATAGCGACAGTACCCTGTACTTTCTCGCCTGGCTGAAGGGGCGCCGGATTCGGTGCCTCGCTGTCAACGGTCAACGACTTGATATCCTTACTGTCGTAGTCGTACACCTCACCGTTTTTCAACTCAATGTGGAGGTACTGTGCACTTGCAGAGGTGGCAGCAAGGAGCATTGCAAATATGATTGTCTTTTTCATATTCAAGCCCCCTCAGACTCCCCAAGGGAGAGGATTCTTTAACGACCGAGGAGGTGGTCGGTTCTAAATGGCTTTATAATTATATTTGGTTCAGCCTTTTACCATAATTGATATTACGTCGCAAAGGTACTAATAATTTTTGAAATACAAAAATGTTCAAGGACGTTTTTTTCATTATTTGCACCTTATACATTTGGTGGTTTGAATTATTCTTTGTACCTTTGCCGTGATTCTATAAACTAAACAATTAGTAAGTACACAAAATTATCATGAAAAAAATCCATTTTCTTTCCGCAGCGGCAGCAGCAGTGGCTCTCGTTGCATCACTGTGCTCTTGCAGTCAGAAGACAGAGGAGCCCGCAGAGTTGACTCCAATGGAGTATGCTATGAGTCTTGGACTGGGTTGGAACCTCGGCAATAGTCTTGATGCCCATGCAAAGGGTGTGGCAAACGAGACTGTATGGCATGATCAGCCTGCTACACAACAGACCTTCGACGCTCTGAAGGCAGCAGGGTTCGGCAGCGTACGAATACCTGTCACATGGTTGGGACATGTTGGCGCGGCTCCTGACTATAAACTTGACGAGAAGTGGCTTACCCGTGTGGTCGAGGTGGCTGGATATGCAAAGAAGGCCGGTCTGAAGGCTATAGTGAACATACATCATGACGGTCATGCCGACAAGGGACATGCAGATGAGTTCACCTGGCTCAACGTGGAGGCGGCTGCCAAGGACTCTGTGCTCAACGACAGCATCAAGATCCGTCTCTCTGCTATGTGGACACAGATAGCCGGGGCTTTCAAGGAAGAAGGCGACTGGCTCATCTTTGAGACCCTCAACGAGATACACGACGGCAACTGGGGTGGCGGCGGCAACCAGACGGATGGTGGCAAGCAGTATCAGGTGCTGAATGAATGGAACCAGGTGGCTCTCGATGCTATCCGTGCTACTGGCGGTGAGAACGAGAAGCGCTATGTGGGCGTGCCTGGATATGTGTGCAACCCTGACCTGACCATCAACAACCTCGTATTGCCAACGGACAAGACTCCTAACCGACTGATGGTGGCTGTTCACAGCTATGACCCTTGGGACTTCGCTGGTTCGGGACTGCATAGCGAGTGGGGACATACCGGTAAGGACATCGTTGAGGGCACAAGCGAGAAGTCTTATACAGACATGCTTGACCGACTTGTCAACAAGTACGTGAGCAAGGGCATCCCAGTATATTTCGGCGAGTTCGGTTGCGTACACCGCAAGGATGAACATGCTGAAGGTTTCCGCAAATATTATCTGGAGTATGTGGTGAAGGCTATGAAGGATCGCCAGATCGTAGGTTTCTACTGGGACAATGGCTACGGTTTTGAAGGCGATGAGGCATTCGGCATGATACACCACGGCACCGGTGCATGGATAGAGAACGGAGAAGAGATAACAAAACTGATGGTAGGTGCATGGACCAACGAAGATGAGACATACACCCTGCAGAGTATCTTCGACCGTGCACCAGCGGCACGTCAGTAATCGACTAACGACACATAGGATACAATACATAAAAATCACGGAAATCACAGAAGTTTTCACTATACGAAGCTTTCTATGATTTCCGTGATTTTTATGTCGATAATATTTATTGGCAAACAGGGAATATCTATTCCTCTATATCGGTCACGAGAGATATGGCAGCCATGAAACGATGGCTGATGGTCTCGAGCATAGCAACATCAAGGCGGACCATATTGCTGAACGAATGTGGACCGAACGCCTTGTGAATAGGATTCATAAAGAGGTCACGAGACTTCTTCTTGGTGCGACGCACGAAAGGCAGTTCGTCACGGGTGAAGCCCATACAAGAGATGAGCATGCTGCCCTCCAGTGACGCCACCTGCACCAATCCTATGCGGGCAAGCCAGAGATTGAGCTTGTCGAAATCGATAGTGTCATGGTGTGCACGTATGAATGCACCAAGGGTCACTATGCCCTCTATACTCACGTCCTCAGTGATGATAGTATCTGCATTGGCCACAATAAGGTCAAGGAGACGAAGGGTGTTGCGGGCTGCACCACGCGTATATCGCTCCTCTTCACGCACTGCATCGAGATTCCTCTGGGTAATAATATTAAAGAGGTGTGCTGCGGATGTATCAAACTCCTCCACCTCTGTGTCAAGTTTAAGGAGTTCGGGAGAGAGATTGTCTGCACAGACAGGCGCATGACCTTCGCCAAGCGGTGTGATGCCCTGCTCTATCATCTGAGCTGCGCGTGCGATGTATGGTTTGACACCAAGTTCTTCACTTGCCTTGATGAGCATGCGCCACTTATGCGGCGACATGGCATAGAGGTTAGCATCCTGCGTGTCCTCAAAGGCACCGACGCGCAGGAGTGTAGTAAGGTTATGAGTTACGGTCTTATTCATCTTATTATAGTGGGGTAATCAGTTATATTATTTTTTAGTATGGAATGGCAAGTATGGAAGTGCCCATACGATTTTTCCAAGAGGACAATGGGGGCTACAGCATGGCAATCGCCTTTTCCAGATCTTCCGGTGTATCGATGCCGACGGTCTCAGTGAATGTCTCGCCAACCTTGATGCGATAGCCATTCTGCAACCAGCGCAACTGCTCCAGGCTCTCTGCCTTTTCAAGTGATGACTGTGGCAGGGCAGTGACCTCACGCAGCACCTCACGACGATAGGCATACATGCCAATATGCTTCATAAACGGAAAGGCTCCAGCCCACTCCTCCATCTCTTTGCCGCGGATGAATGGTATCACCGAACGACTGAAATAGAGTGCAAAGCCGTTATTGTCTGTTACTATCTTTGGAGAATTAGGATTGGAGAATGCCGACACATCCTCAGCAAAGCGTATGCCGAGAGTGGCTATCTGAGTAGTGGCATCATCGAAACAACGACATACAGACTCTATCTGCTCAGGCTGGATAAACGGTTCGTCACCCTGCACATTGACCACTACATCGTAGTACTCACCCATATCCTCAATCTTCTCCATGGCTTCCTCTATGCGGTCTGTACCACTCTTGTGGTCTGTGCGCGTCATGACAACCTTTCCTCCCCATGACTGCACATGGTCAAAGATACGCTCGTCATCAGTTGCCACCCAAGCCGCATCAAGTTGTTTGGACACCTGCTCGTAAACACGGCGTATCACCGTCTTGTCACCAAGCATAGCAAGAGGCTTTCCCGGGAAACGCGTAGATGCGTAACGCGCGGGTATGATAGCTACAAACTTCATATTCGCAATGTTTAATTTGATACAATAATTCTTCGATATTAAATAAAAAGCGATGCAAAGATAATCATTTTAGATGAATAATGTATACATTCATGGCAATAATTTATAGAAATATCATAAAAAAAGTTGTATATCGATGGTTTTTTGAAAAAAAATTTGTACCTTTGGCACGTAAAACTGTAAGAATGGTGAGAAAAATACAACTACTAAATATATTATTCCTTTTCATACCTTTCTGCGTCAATGCGCAGAAAGTTACCGTAGGCACTACATATACACAGGACGAAGGCAAATATCAGGGCGAGATGATGTCTGGCAAGCCTCACGGCAAAGGCCACACAGACTTTGCTAACGGTGACAGCTACGACGGTGAATATGTCAAGGGCAAACGACAGGGACATGGCATATATTACTTCAAGGATGGTGAGCGATATGAGGGACAATGGTTTCAGAATCACCAGCACGGAAAGGGTATATACTATTTCTCCAACAATAACCGATATGACGGTCTGTGGTATGAGGACTGGCAGGAAGGTAACGGTACCATGTACTACTATAACGGCGACTGCTATATAGGTATGTGGAATAAGGACAAGCGCCAGGGTAAGGGCAAATACACCTACAAGAGTGGAGCCTACTACGAAGGCGAGTGGTCTAATGACATGAAGAACGGCAAGGGCTTCTTTGACTGGGGCGACGGCAGTTCATACGATGGTATGTGGATAGACAACAAGCGTCAGGGCAAGGGTACCTACAAGTATTCTTCGGGTGATACATACACGGGTATGTGGATGAATGATCTGCAGCACGGCAAGGGCATATACAAATTCAGAAACGGTGATGTGTATGAAGGTGACTACAAAAACGGAGAACGCACCGGTGCAGGTATAGTGAAATATGCCAACGGAGATAAGTTCTCAGGACACTTCCTGGACGGAGAGAAAAACGATATGGGCACCTTCACATGGCATAACGGTGACGAATACATCGGACTATGGAAGAACGACCATCAGAACGGTAAGGGCAAACTAACCAAGAAGAATGGCGACGTATATGAAGGAACCTTCAAGCACGGTCAGTTGGACGGCGAAATAATCGTACACTATGCTGACGGCACTAGATTCAAGGGCATTTACAAGAACGGTAAGAGAAACGGCAAAGCCATCGAGGAGACAAAAGACGGCACTAGATTCGAAGGATCTTACGTGGATGACGAGAGAGAAGGACCATTCGTAGAGAAGGACCGCAACGGTCAGGTTATAGCCCAAGGCACCTACGAGCAGGGGGTAAGACAATAAAGCCCCCTAGCCCCCCAAGGGGGAAAGACTATAACAAACACTAAATAAATTTACATAACTATGATTATTGACACACTTGAAAACCTTAAGTATTATGCAGCAGTTAACCCTCTGTTTGCTGACGTAGTGAAGTTCATCGAAGAAAATGATCTCGAAAGTCTTGAAGAAGGAAAACATTTCATCAAGGACAAGGACCTCTTCGTAAATATAACCACAGCCAAGGGCAAGACTCCAGACGAGGCTGTAATGGAGACCCACAAGGACATGATTGATATCCAGATTCCTCTCGACGAGGAGGAGACTTACGGATACATTCCTCTTGAGGACCTGCCTGACGACATTCCGTACAATGCAGAGAAGGATATCACGAAGTACCCTAACCAGCCAGGTTCAAGCTACGTAACTTGCCGCCCTGGCATGATGGCTATATTCTTCCCACAGGACGGACACGCTCCTTGCATCTCAAATGCCAAGGAGATAAAGAAGGCTATCTTCAAGGTTAAGGCGTAAGGCCCGACCATATATCAGCATAAGATAGACACTACCTACCACCTTATACATTTTATTATTATGGCTGTGAAAACAAACACCAAGAGCAAAACTACAAAGAAGGAAGTAAAAAAGACTACCCGCCGTTGTAGCACTGCCAAGAAAGCGACTGTGGAATCAAAACCACTGGAGCAACAGGACACTCAGGAAAAGAACACTCCACTGGAACAGCAGGAGCCACAACACATAGGACTGGTAAAGAATGACCCTTACCTCGAACCATTCGAGAACGCTATACGCGGCAGACATGATCATGCAGAATGGATGATCAACAGACTTACCAACAATGGCAAGATGTCTCTGTCTGAATTTGCTACAGGTTATCTGTATTATGGTCTGCATCGTAACACACGAGGCGGATGGGTACTGCGTGAATGGGCTCCTAATGCCACAGAGATATACCTCATCGGTGATTTCAATGACTGGAAGGAGAATGACAAGTACGCATTCAAACGTATAAAGGACTCTCACAACTGGGAACTGAAACTGCCTAAGGCAGCCATGAAGCATGGCGATCTCTTCAAGTTGCTCATAAAATGGGAAGGCGGACAAGGAGAGCGCATACCAGCATGGATAAGACGTGTGGTACAGGATGAAGAGACCAAGATATTCTCTGCTCAGGTATGGGCTCCGGAAGAAGAATATAAGTGGAAAAAGAAGGCATTCGAACCTAACACCTCGCCACTGCTCATATACGAATGCCACGTAGGCATGGGACAGGATGAGGAAAAGGTCGGTACTTATACAGAATTCAAGGATAAGGTATTGCCACGCATCATCAAAGCTGGCTACAACTGCATACAGATGATGGCGGTACAGGAGCACCCTTACTATGGTAGCTTCGGTTACCACGTCAGCAATTTCTTTGCTCCATCAAGCCGTTTCGGTACTCCTGAAGAACTGAAAGACCTCATCGACACTGCTCACCAGAATGGCATAGCTGTAATCATGGATCTCGTACACTCTCACGCTGTAAAGAATGAGATTGAGGGATTGGGCAATTTCTGCGGTGACCCAGACCAGTTCTTCTATCCAGGTGACAGGAAGTTCCATAACCAGTGGGACAGTCTCTGCTTTGACTACGGCAAGGATCAGGTGATGCACTTCCTGCTCTCTAACTGTAAGTACTGGCTTGACGAATTCCATTTCGATGGTTTCCGCTTTGACGGTGTCACATCTATGCTCTACTATAACCACGGCCTGGGCGTAGATTTTAATGGATACCCAGACTATTTTAACGGTGGTCAGGATGATAACGCACTGTGCTACCTCGCTCTAGCTAACAAACTGATACACGAGGTAAACCCTCACGCTATCACAATCGCAGAGGAGATGTCGGGTATGCCTGGATTGGCAGCAAAGTTCGAGGATGGCGGTCTTGGATTTGACTATCGTCTTGCAATGGGTCTCCCAGACTACTGGATCAAGATGATCAAGGAGAAGAGCGATGAACAGTGGAACCCTCGCGACATATTCTGGGAGATGACTAACAGACGCAGTGATGAGAAGACCATCTCTTACTGTGAATCTCATGACCAGGCTCTCGTGGGTGACAAGACTATCATCTTCCGCCTCATTGACTCTGACATGTATTGGCACTTCAAAAAGGGTGATGAGAATGACACTGCCAGACGTGGCATAGCACTGCACAAGATGATCAGACTCGTGACATCATCAACTCTGGGTGGAGGCTACCTCACCTTCATGGGCAACGAGTGGGGACATCCAGAATGGATAGACTTCCCTCGCGAAGGAAACGGATGGAGCTGTAAGTATGCCCGCCGTCAGTGGAATCTTGTAGATAACAAGGAACTGTGCTATCACTGGCTTGGTGACTTTGACCGCCGCATGATAGAGGTGATGAAAATGGAGAAGAAATTCAACGAGACTCCTGTCGTGGAGATATGGGTCAATGAGGGTGACCAGGTGATGGCATTCATGCGTGGCGACCTCATCTACGTGTTCAATTTCTCTCCTACACGTTCATATACCGACTATGGATTCCTCGTACCTACGGGCTCATACAGCGTTGTACTCAATACGGACAGTAAGGAGTTTGGCGGCTTTGGTTTTGCTGATGACACCATCACGCACATCACAAACTATGATGAGACATACCTGCAGGACAGAAAGGAATGGCTTAAGCTCTACCTACCTGCTCGCTCTGCCGTAGTGCTGAAGAAAAACTGAAGCCCCCTAGCCCCCTAAGGGGGAACTTAGGCCAATGCCCCCTCCTAAATGGGAGGGGGGGATAAAAAAAATGCTACAATAACAAGTTTGTTATATATAAGGTGTGCAAAATTATTTATAATTAATGAACAATAATCCAAAGGGTAGCACTACTATCATCAAGATAGTAAGTGCTATCATTTTTGTCATATTTGTATTTTCATACGTATATTATTTCCAAGGTGGACTGCTGTGCATGATACAGTATGCATGGTCGGGTGGTATGACACATTATAACGTCACTGTGGGTGCTGCTATAATTACTGTCACAGCTGTAGCCATAGCAGCCGTAACCGCATTCTTCACCCGAAAGCTGCCTGAGCGTATCTTTACACTCAACTATGCTCCATCACTCCTGCTTGTAGGATTGATGACTGCGGTGGAGAGGGATGGCTATAATGTATGTACATCTACGCTATGGCTCATAGCCACACCACTGTTGATAATCGCCGTTTTCATACTCATGAACACGGCATCTCAATTGTCTCCTTTCCTCGTGCCTCTGCGCAGCAAAGGGTTTCTATCACAGATATGGTGGTCAAACCTACTGATGATGGTTGCCATGTTTGCCCTGGTATTTATCATGGGCAACAGTAACAGAACGCTACACACACGGTTAGACGTGGAACGCTACTGCTATGAAGGAGACTGGGATAAGGCGCTCAATGTGGGTATGCCTCAATATGACAATGACTCTTCACTGACTATGCTGAGAGCTCTGGCTCTGGCAAACAAAGGGGAATTGCCTAATGCCCTTTTCTCCTACGAGATAACCGGAGGATCACAATCATTATTTCCAAATAAGGATTTGTCAAGTTCGTTCATCATCAGTGACGGATATTCCCTATGGCAGACTATCGGCAAGGTGCCTCGCAACTATTCAGAACCAGTAATAAAGTTTCTGAAGAGGCAGATAGCTATAGACGAAGCAGACACTCTGAGTGTAGATAGCGGCAATAGAATACACCGCATACGTCCCGTCGCTAAGGATTATCTGCTGTGTGGTTACCTTATGGATAGAAACCTGAAGGCGTTTGCACAGACTCTAAAAAAATATTACGACATCAATGATAGTCTGCCTAAGCACTACAAGGAGGCTGTACTACTGTATAATAATGTATGTGCAAACGCTCCGCTTGACTCATTGAAGAACAATGCTCTGGCAACAGACTTTGATGACTTCCTAAAACTCATGAGAAGTACGCATGACCCTATAAAGCGCAACTCTGCACTTCGCGATGCTTTCTTCGGTACTTACTGGTATTATTACTATAAGCCACAAAACTACCAGACAACAAACTAAAGCATCCATTCGTCCTCTTCATCTATCTGAAACTCTATGAAGAGTTGACGCACCATCGTAGAATTTATATTAAGCCGGTACCATCCACGGGTATCGGCTTTTTCTATGGAACTGCCCTTAATAACACTTTGTGTACGCAAGAAGGCACCTACTGCATCATATATATCCTGTTGAGAATGGTGCTCAAATAAAGTATTAGTCATATTGAAAACATTGAGCACGATGCGCCTGAGAGGCATGCCCTTTGGACCTGCCTCCTTCAGAACTAGGAGTATTTCACGTTCGTACTTCACCATAGATACATTTTTCAATATGAATGGTGGAAAAGAGACCACCCATGAATAAAAAAAGCGAAGGACACAGCAAAATCACTTTGTTGTTATCCTTCGCCTTAATATTTGCCTGTGATAAATCTTTGCTGTATTACGCAAGGATTACCTTATTATCTTCTGTAGAAGTAATCTTACCCTCCTTAAGAAGCCAGCCGAGACCAAGATAGATATCCTCCTTGGCTACATTTGCCTGCTTTGCAAGATCCTCAACTGAGAGAGGAGCATTTGCAGCTGCGAGCGCCTGATAGATATCACCTGCACGGAAACCTGCATTCTCAGAAGTAACATAAATAACTGAAGCCTTCGTTGCCTTCGTTGCCTTTGGTGCAGCAGTCTTAGCAGTTGTTGCCTTCTTGGCTGTTGCCTTCTTTGGAGCAGCTGCCTTCTCGGTTGCTGCTGCCTTAGTTGTTTTCTTTTCTGCCATTTTTTATCCTTTTACCTTTTATAGAAATTATTCTTTTAATGATCAGCATAATTGCTTTACGAATGCAAAGTTACTAATAATCAAGCAAAAGGACTACTAATAACAAGAAAAATTAGATAAACAAGCAGAATTATTTGACCGATGTCAACCTATCATTATTTCCTAACAACTGCAAAAAGGTATCAGGCTTATCATTGACTATCAGAGCTTGTGGAAATTCCGTATCATTCAACAAAGGATAAATATTCTCATAATTGGCAATATCAAAGTGTATATGAGCATCACTACCCAATATCACAGGTACCTCATATTTCTTACAGAGAGTCAATATTTCCTTATTATTGGGAATGGCCTTGTCACACTTACCGCGACATGGCTTCAGACTAGAATTGTTTATCTCAAGCAATGTACCCGTCTCTTTGGCAGCTAGAACAATCGGTTCGAAGAATAAATCAGCGGTACCATCACCCGGATGGGATATGATATTTGTCCATGGATTACGTATCGCCTTAATCATTCCCTCTGTATTTTCCTCTTTAGTGCCCCCTTTCCAGCAAAGTTTGTGTATGCCGGCTATACGCAGATCTACTTTATGGAAATAATCCTGATCTTCATCGAGAGTACCCTCTATATCAAGAATATTAAGTTCCACACCGAGCAGGAGACGAAGGTCTCCCCACTGACGCGGTACGGCATGCAGGTTCCAGAAATATATAGGACCACATGCCCCTGGCATACCTGGTGCGTGCTCTGTAATGCCAAATACTTTCAATCCCTTGCGCTGTGCCTCTGTCACCATTTCTGTCAACGTACTATAGCCGTGTCCTGACATTATGGTATGCGTATGTACATCTAACAATGTCTGCATAATCTTATCATTCAAAAACATCCTCTACGCTAACGCCGTCAGAATTATCTGTTTCCTGAATGCAGGCGTCAAATCCAGCAGGTATATCGAACACATCTGTATCACGATAAGGCAGGCTATTATCCTTATATACTTTCTTGATAAAATAAGCAAAGATAGGCAAGGCACTCGAAGCACCCTGACCGTATGTCATATTATCAAAGTGTATATCACGGTCTTCACCACCTACCCAGCAACCTGCTACAAGACCTGGGGTGACACCAATAAACCATGAGTCTGAGTTGCGATTAGTGGTACCTGTCTTACCTCCCAACTGCGAACGTATGTCATATTTGAAACGAAGACGACCTGCCGTTCCACCATCTACTACGCCCTGCAACATAACAAGCATCTTATAAGCAGACTCCTCGGAGATCACCTCATTAAGACGCGGTTCAAAACGAGCAAGCACATGACCATCGTTATCCTCTATGCGAGTCACAAACAACGGCGCGCAGCGTACACCATGATTGGCAAAGGCAGTATATGCACTTACCATTTCACCTACGGTAACATCGCACGGACCAAGACACAATGACATGGAAGGATGAATGTCTGGATTGCTTATGCCATACTCATGCAGAAGCGACACAAACTGAACGGGACTGAGATTTGACATAATATATGCAGAAATCCAGTTATTGGACTGAGCCAATGCCCACTTCAAAGTAACATTCTCCCCATAACGTGAACGAGAAGCATTACGTGGTGTCCATGGCTGACCTGCTACCGTATATGTGGTCTGCACATTAGGTGCAAGGTCACATGGTGTAGAACCATTCTCCATCGCCAATGAGTATAGGAGTGGTTTGATCGTGGAACCTACCTGACGGCGGCCTTCCATCACCATGTCATACTGGAAATGCGAGAAATTCAAACCTCCAACGTATGCCTTCACCTCACCTGTCTTGACATCCATGGCACAGAAACCCGAACGCAAGAATTTCTTATAATAACGTATAGAGTCCATTGGAGTCATCATCGTATCTACTTCACCATGATACGTGAAGACCGTCATCTCTATCTTTTCATTGAAAGACTTTTTTATTTCCTCTTCGCTGTAGCCTTCCAACTTCATACAACGGTATCTCTCACTCTGTGTTACGCTGCGGTTGAGGATATTGTTTATCTCTTTCGGCGTCAACACATCCGAGAATGGAGCATTAGGCTTACCTCTGTTTTCCCTATCAAAAGCAGGCTGAAGATATTTAGCTACATGACTATATACTGATTCCTCTGCATATTGCTGCATGTGCGAGTCTATCGTGGTATAGACCTTCAGACCATCATCATATATATTATAATGTTTGCCATCCTTATCTACATTTTTATTGCACCATCCATACAGAGGGTCATTAACCCATGCTATGGAGTCAACGACATACTGTACCTTCTGCCAATCCGGATATTGTGACCTCTCAGGTTTCTCTGCCATCAGGTATCTGCGCAGATATTCACGCAGGTACGTAGCCGCTCCCTCCTTATGGTCTGCACGATGAAAGCGCAACTCTATAGGTTTTGACGATGTCTCATCATATTCCGCCTTGGTGATGTAGCCGGCCTTGAGCATCTGCTGCAAAACAACATTACGACGCTCACGACAGCGCTCTTCATGGCGCACAGGATTGAAATAGGAAGGGTTCTTGCACAATCCTACGAGCAGAGCAGCTTCCTCCAGGTTAAGATCCGATGGTTCCTTGCTGAAATATGTGTTGGCAGCATTCTTTATACCTACGGCATTATGCAGGAAATCAAACTGATTAAGGTACATCGTTATGATTTCCTCCTTGGTAAAGTTTCGCTCCAGTTTGATGGCTATCACCCATTCTATCGGCTTCTGCAACATGCGTTCGAATGTGCTCTCTGCCTTGTCTGAATACAACTGCTTTGCTAGCTGCTGTGTTATCGTAGAACCACCGCCTGCACTCTGCTGACCAAAGATACCTCGCTTGACGACAGCACGAAGCAGGGCTATGAAATCTACACCCGAATGATCATAGAATCGAGCATCCTCCGTAGCCACAAGCGCCTGAGTCATGTGACGGCTGATATCACTGAAACCTACGTGTATTCTGTTCTCCCTATCTCTGTTCCACGTACCCAGCACCACACCATCAGCACTGTATATCTGAGTGGCGTATCTGTCTATAGGGTTCTGCAGCGACTCCATGTCGGGCATATTGCTTCCTACGACACCATTCCATATCAAGAAAAACATGACAACACAAAATAGTGTGCCACCAACGATTAATGTCCATAGGAAATATACGAATTTCTTTCTCATTTTGCATCTTTTTTGCTTACAGAATGCAAAAATACAATAAATAATTGAGAAAAATAAGGTTTTATGAAAAAAAATTGCTAACTTCGCACTCAATTAGCAAATTTAACGACACTACATAAATGGAAAAGCAAAATTTCGTAACTATTGCCGACCTTTCCAAAGAGGAGATAATGTACCTCATAGAAATGGCCCAGGAGTTTGAAAAGCATCCTAACCGCGAACTGCTGAAAGGCAAAGTGGTTGCTACTCTGTTCTTCGAGCCAAGTACCAGAACACGTCTGTCATTCGAGACTGCCGCAAACCGTCTCGGTGCTCGCGTAATAGGATTCAGCGATGCCAAGGTGACAAGCGCCACAAAGGGCGAAACATTGAAGGATACCATTCTCATGGTGTCTAACTACGCAGATGTCATAGCCATGCGCCACCACATAGAGGGCGCTGCACAGTATGCATCAGAGGTTGCACCAATACCTATCATAAATGCTGGTGACGGTGCACACATGCATCCATCACAGTGTCTTCTTGACCTATATTCTATCTACAAGACACAGGGCACTCTGGAGAATCTTAACATCTATCTCGTGGGCGACCTGAAATATGGCAGAACAGTACACTCGCTCATCACTGCCATGAGACACTTCAATCCAACATTTCACTTCGTTGCACCTAAGGAATTGGAGATGCCGCAGGAGTATAAGATATACTGCCAAGAGCACAATATCAAGTATGTGGAGCACACAGACTTCAACGAGCAGGTCATTGCTGACGCCGATATCATCTACATGACACGCGTACAGAAGGAACGCTTCTCTGACCTAATGGAATACGAGCGCGTCAAGAACGTATATATCATGCAGAGAAGCATGCTGGGCATGTGTAAGGATAATATGAAGATCCTCCATCCACTGCCAAGGGTCAACGAAATAGCATACGACGTGGATGACGATCCACATGCATACTACATACAACAGGCCCAGAATGGTCTCTATGCACGTGAGGCCATCTTCTGCCACTGCCTCGGTATAAGTCTCGAAGATATCAAGAACGATAAAACCATCATTGAATAATGAACAAGAAAGAAAGACTCGTTGCCGCTATACAAAACGGTACCGTAATAGACCATATCCCAGCAGACAAGACCTATCAGGTCGCTACTCTGCTGGAACTCGACAAACTTGATGAGCCTGTAACAATAGGCAACAACTTCCCTTCTGCAAAACTGGGTAAGAAGGGCATGATCAAGGTGTCTGACAAATTCTTCACCGACGAAGAGATTTCACGTCTCTCTGTTGTTGCACCTAAGGTCGTGCTGAGTATCATCAAGGATTTTACAGTAATCGAGAAGAAAATGGTGGAGACTCCTGACGAACTCAAGGGCATCATCAAGTGCAACAACCC
>JAZLIN010000101.1:0-15987 GCA_045617365.1 Prevotella sp.
GCTGCGTGATGAAGTATAGCAAGGCTACAACATATAGGTACAAAAAACAACAGCGACTATCAAATCCTACATGAAGTGATAGTCGCTGTAACTATAATAAATACGAGCATTCTTACAAGGTGTACTTGTACGAATGCTTACGTCTTAGGTATACCAGAAATGTCATTCAGGTTTATCTCTGTATAGTGCCGCTGAGAACCATCATCATAATATGTAACGGCTCCGAACTCATCAATCAAATCCCCACAATATACATCAGCATTATAGAATCCCAAAACAGGAGGGTATTTGGTTGATAAGGTTGATTCAATAATTATTTTGTTTTTACCATTAGATTCTACTTTCAAAATCTCAATAACAGGAATCTCAGAGACTACCATTTCAGTTTTAAAACCGACTTTTTGTATTGAAGCACACATTTGCTCAGCATCAGATTTGCTAAGATGATATCTAAACATCATTGGCAGTTCTTCCGCATATATCCAATCTTTTTCAAATGGCATTCCATCTACATAAAACTCCTCCAATATTTCTCCCCATCCTTTCACTTTCTCCGTTTGTTCTATGAGCACAACATCGTAAAAGACATCCGAAGCCCCCGAAACTTTTTGAATATTCTCAGATTTGTCTTTATTTGCTTTTAGCACAGATTCGGAGGAGGTAGGGGGAACAATAACACTTTCAGAGCATCCTACCGTTTTGTCAGTTTCATCTACAGATTCTTTAGCATTCTGCTCATTGGATGTAGAATGAGTTTGAATCTCTGACTGGTTTTCTTTTGAGAACAAAGGCTTTCTAAGAATGTCACAGTCTAAAATGACGACATCTTCCTGTTCTATCTCTTCTCCACTATCCTCAGCAATACACCTAAATGTATATTCGCCTTTTGACAGAGGAAACCTGGTCAGCTTATTTGCTTCTGCAACACCAACTTCTTCCTCGTCCAAATAAACGCTACATGTACGGTTAGGTTTAACTTTCAAAAAGAATGTCTCAGGAATAGACTCTTCCTGTTCGCCGTACCATTCCTTGAGGTTATGTAAGAATTTATCTTTCTGCTCCTTGATGTTTATATCTATTATGTCATGCTCACCATAATGAAATTCGAACCAGTCTTCCAATACCCCTCCATCAAGATTGACAAAGACTATCTTCTTGCCCTTTTTGGCAGCAAAGTTAAGTTCCTTTTTCGTCCATTCAGATTTGGCAGAGTTAGGTGAGTACATGAAGACGAAACACTCCGTGCTTTTTATTGCATTCAGAATCACGTCAACAAACTGCTGATCGCTTTCAATACCATTCAAGTCGATCCAACATTTAGCTGATGCTATTTTCTCGATGTCCTCACAGATAGCAAAGACCTTATCTTTGTCTCGCCTGGAATATGATATGAAGATTTTTTCGTTTGACATAGTCCCTTCTTTAGTTCTAAAATTATGATATATTTTAAGAAAAATCAAAGCCTCTTCGACAGATAATTATACTAGAGATAGCCGAAATTCTCACAACAGTCTTCATACATAGGAATGACACAGTGGTCACTAAATATTACAATTTTCAGACCTTCTCTATAGCCAAAGCTTGGATAGAGATGTGATAGTTTTCTCTATATCCTTTACTTTACCGACTATGGAAGGTATTTCTTCTTTGACACATTCTTTCTTAAACTCTGGCTTGCGAAGCAAATCCTTGTTCGAAATTACTATGCCATCAAGTTCTATCTCCTCATTGGTCTTTATACATCTGCATATTACTTCGTATTCTCCCGGTCTAAGTTCGAATTTTGTGGTTTTCTCATGTTCGGCGATGCCCATGTCATCTCCGTCAACAAGAACCATACAGTCCTCGTTGGGCTTAATCTTCAGCAAATAGCATTGTCCGCTCCCATTTGCAACAACATTATCTCTGGATTCTGAATCATCAAATTTCAAACCAAGATTAGAACTTAATGCCTCACATATTTCATCAATACAATTTTCTAAACTATCATTCAAATATATCCACTGACGACGCTTTAAGTAGTAACTGAAATCCTGAGGTAACTTAAGATCAGACTCAAGAAATACGGGAATCAATAGTTTTTTATATGCGTGTGCCTGATCTATCTCGTTCAAGACATCATCAGACTCTATACTGTTAGAAGATAATAATACGACAAAAGCCGGACACTCCTCAAGCCCTTCCATAATAGCCCTTGCATAAGGAACACCTGGCACAATGTCATACTTATCCATCCAGCAAACGATTCTTTTGCTTTCAAAGAATCTGTATATCTGATCTGCTATATCATTGTCAGCACTTGAATGACTGATAAATAGCTGTTTGTTATTAACCTCACTCATAATGTTATCGTCACAAAGGAGTATTGTTTACGGTTCGATTTTAGTTTCTTTATTGGTATCACAAATGGTGCTATAACCAAATGTTTTTGCAAAGATACACATTTTTTTAGAAAAAACAATCATTGTAAGCTGATTTTTTCTTTTTTCTTGTGGTTTAGGCTTCTCCTCGTCCTGACTTCGACAATGCGCAAGCAACAGTCTGCGGTTGCTTGCGCATGTTGTGTTTATTCACACACCTCGAACTTCCAGTCCTTCAGCGTGCGGTCTTTTATGTCGAAGCGTGCGCCGCATTTTATTCCATTGATGATAGAAGGGAGAAATTATTCAATACTGTCCTCACCTCTGTATTGGGAATTCCGAGAACGTAACTATTTGTAATGTTATTGTAATCCTTTATGGTTAGGCATCCTGATTGGTATAGCAGTGGCTTGGCATCATTCATATTCTCAACATGATGATCAAACTCCTCTTTATGTGCATAAACTCCATCATACTTTTGAATGTCAATAGATTTCCTGTTTAGTAGTTCACAGATGAGATGCTTCGGTGTGTCGCAAACTTGATAAAAGTGACGTACTTCTCTTTGGAGAAATGCTCTGATTATGCTGTAAGGATTGTACACAGTCTCTGATTTGTCACTAAAGTTATAACCATAATACATATCCTTTAGTTTTGCATACATCTGCTCTCTTGACAGATTGTTTGGCTTTGCCAGCATTTCGACATCGTCGTTAAATACTTAATGTAATTCTTTATCGGTTATGCCACATATTGAGGAAAACCTATCCGTCATGGAAATGTCTGTGAGATTAAGATCTATTTGCGATAACTTTGTAATGCCCGTGATGAATACAAAGCGCTCGTCGGCATCGCATTCCTTCAGGGTCTGATAGAACTCCTTCAGGGTCTTTCTTTCGGTGTGGGATGCATAGGGATAGTGGAAAGAACAAAATAAGATAATCTCTTGGTCATTTCATAAATTATTTGTAATTTTGCAGACGATTTTGAAAATACATTCAATTTTAGTTTTTATTTTTTAATGAACAAAACATTTCTTAGACTGAAGGCTGAAAGCGTCTGTTGGCGTCACTTCACTCGCCGTGGCTATGCCGCATTCTCCAGTTTGCATAAGGAGATACGCATAGGTGTGCTGAGTGTTGCTACGCTTGCTACGGCAGCTCCCTCGGCGTCGGCTGGTGGACATAGCGTGATGGCGATGTCTGTTGCTGACAATGCTGTCTGGGCAACGGAGACGTTGACCGAGAGCGACGAGGAGCCGGATCTTACAATCCTTCAGTCGGGCGACCTGCTGTTTAATGCAGTTGCCCAGAGGCGTGGCACGGGCGGTGCCATCGCAGATGTGACCCAAGGGGTCGCGAGTGAACCAATAGTGCATGTCGCCATTGTCTGCCGACATGCGGGTCAGACGTATGCCCTTGAGGCATCAGGAAAACACGGCGTCTGGCTGAATCCCATCGATTCTTTCTTTGTACATGCTGACCACAGTCCGGAGGGTAAGCCCCTGGTGCTTGTAGGCAGGCTTCGTGACCAGAGTGTGGTGGCGGAGTCCGTCAGTCGTGCCATGAAGTACATCGGTCGTCCGTATGACTATCTCTTTGGAGAGTCGGAGGACAGTATCTACTGCAGCGAACTGGTGCATTATGCCTTTCGCAGGGCAGACGGTTCGTTTGTCTTCCCGCAGCAACCGATGTCGTTTCACGACAAGACAGGACAGGTGACGCAGTTCTGGAAGGATGTCTATGCGCGCCACGGCCGTGAAGTGCCGGAAGGCGAGCCTGGCACCAATCCGGGAGCCATCTCTCGTTCGGAGGAGATAGAAATAGTAAAACGTTATTATTAGTGGTTGGGTTGTGGCCTTGCGGAGAACCGCAAGGAACGGTGGCAGAGGGAGCAACTCTCCAAGCGTCCGAACCCCAAAACGGGCAAACGGCCGCCCCCCTGAACTGGCAACCGGCTAACTCCCCAAACAACTAAACCACCAAAACAACAAAACCACCAAACAACAAAAAAAGAAAGAATATGAAAATCGATATAAAGAAGAGCGTGGCATGTGGTGCCATGCTGTCGGCAGTGTGTGGCGCTGCCCATGCAGAAGTAACTGATACGTTGACACTCAAAGAGGTAGAAGTAGTTTCTACACGTGTGCCACTCCCAGCCGACAAGGCGGTGCGTCTGGTGCAGGTGATCTCTGCCAAGGATATAGAGGGCAGTGCTGCCCAGACAGTCAATGACCTCCTAAAGCTATGTGCCGGAGTGGATGTGCGCCAACGTGGCGGATTCGGCGTGCAGACAGACATCGGCATCAACGGAGGCAACGAGGATCAGCTTACCGTGATGCTCAACGGTGTGAACATCAGCAATCCTCATACCGGCCACCTCACCGTTGACCTGCCGGTAGCAGTCAGCGACATAGAGCGCATAGAGGTGCTCGAAGGCGGTGCCAGTCGTGTATATGGATCAAGTGCCTTCAGCGGCGTGGTCAATATCGTGACCAAGACGGAGGAACGTACCACTGCGGGGGTAGATCTCTCAGGCGGTTCGTATGGAACGTTCAGCGCTGACGGTCATGCCAACCTTCAGTCAACGGACTTCAGTCATCGCATCAGCGGTGGCTACAGCCAGAGCGACGGCGCTTCAGCCAACAGCGATTTTACCAAGGCACATGCCTTCTTTGATGAGCGTTACCGCAGCGACATGGTAGATGTGCGTTTGCAGGCAGGCATGAGTACCATGAAGTACGGTGCCAACACATTCTACGGCACAGGCAGTACGTCGCAGTTCGAGGAGAACAGCCGTTACCTCCTTGCCCTGCAGGCAGATACCAAAGGGCGCATACACGTATTGCCACAGGTATATTGGAACCGTTCGTATGATCACTACGTATGGACACGCAGCAATCCGGCAGCCTACCAGAACTACCACCTCACCAATGTCTATGGTGCCAATGTCAACGCATGGACGGAATGGGCGCTGGGTAAGACGGCGCTGGGTGTGGAGTATCGCAGTGAGAACATCATGAGCACACGTCTGGGCAAGGCGATGGATGCGGCAGAACTCGTGAAGTATCCTGGATATAAATACAAGGACAGTCGCGACAACATCGGCATCTATCTTGAGCATGATGTAGTCCTCAGCCATTGGACCTTCTCGCTCGGTCTCCTTGCCGACAAGAACAGCAGCGTGGAGGGTGGCATGCGCCTCTATCCTGGTGTCGATGTCAGCTACAGTCCTATCGGTGGTATGCGTATCTATGCTTCGTTTAACCAGAGTATGCGCACACCGACCTTCACCGACCTGTATTATAACGGTCCGGGACTGGAGGGCAACAGCAGTCTGAAACCAGAGAAGAGCACAGACTTCTCTCTCGGTTGGAGCTACCGTACGGGAGCCTTCTCTGCTCAGGTCAAGGGATTCTATCGCAAGGGTACGGACATGATAGACTGGGTGAAGAAGGATGGTGCCAAGGTATGGACCACCGCCAACAGTGACATAGACAATATGGGATATGAGGCTTCGGCACTCTTTGACTTCACCCGCCTCTGGGGCAAGGACTCTTGGTTGCGTCAGGCAAACGTCAGCTATTGCTACAACAATCAGGAGCGTGTCAACAAGGAGCAGGCCAGCACCTACGCCTCACAGCTGGTATATCTGCGCCACAAGGCTGTGTTCAGCCTCAGTCACCGCATCGTGAGCAAGCTCTCTGCCCAGTGGGAGATGATAGTAAAGCAGCGCACGGGATGGTTTGACAATGCCGAGACCGGTGAGCGTCAGGACTACGGTGCCAATACGCATCTCGACCTGAAGCTACAGTGGGTGGATCGTTACTATACTGTCTATCTCAAGGCCAACAACCTCACTGCCCGCAGTTATTATGACATAGCGAACGTGAAGCAGCCAGGATTCTGGTTCATGGGAGGAGTAAGCTTCAAACTGTAACAGCTTATAGAGGATGGTTATAAAACGAGTCTCCTGTAATCGTGATGGTTACAGGAGACTTGTTGTATTTTATCGGACACCAATATTGGTGTTTATTTTGTCATTGCGGCCCATCCGCCTCCAGGTGCGAGTGTGACGGTGATGGATTCTCCAGGCTTCACCGTACGCTTACTGTGAGCATAGTCGGTGGCTTCGTGTTCGGCATTGATACCATCGGCAAAGCAATCTATTGTGGCTGGAGCAGTCAGGAAGTCAAACTTCAGTGTGAGGGTGCGTGGCTCCCAGTTGTTCATCGCTGCGATAAACCATTGTGTATCCTTACGGCGAGCAATGGCAACGTATTCGCCCATTTCACCAACCAGTGGATGTGTCTCGTCCCAAGTAGTAGGTACAGCGGCGATGAAGTCGGTACACTCCTGGTTCTGCATATAGTGTGTAGGACTATCGGCAAGCATCTGCAGAGGTGCCTCATAGATTACGTACATGGCCATCTGGTGAACACGTGTGCCCATGCTCATAGGATTGCTATTATTGCCGAAGAAATTGCGGCGAGTGGCATTGTGCATGGCACCAGGGGTGTAGTCGAGTGGGCCAGGGAGCATGCGGAGGTAAGGAATCGATACGTCGTAGCGAGGCATGTCGTGCTGAGGACCATTGCCCACACGCTGTTCCCATTTGCAGTTCTCAAGTCCCTTGACACCCTCGAAATTGACGACGTTAGGATATGCGCGCTGTACACCTGAAGGTTTCAGACCGTGAAAGTCCACAAGTAGTTGATGACGTGCTGCGGCTGCTGCTATTTCGTACGACGAACGGATAGCCTCCTGATCGTCACGGTCGAAGAAATCCACCTTGAATCCCTTGACGCCGACTGCTTTATAGTGGCTCATGTTTCGTTCGGTATCCTTGATAAGGTTGCGCCATGAGCTCCACAGAATGACACCTACGCCATGCTCTTTGCCGTATGCTACGAGTTCAGGTATTGAGAGTTCGTCGTTGCTGTATGTCAGCAAGTCTTCCTCGCTGCTCCATCCCTCATCCACGATGATGTATTCCAGACCGTTTTTTTGTGCAAAGTCGATATAGTATTTGTATGTCCGCGTGTTGATGCCGGCACGGAAGTCCACGCCGGAAATGTTCCAGTCGTTCCACCAGTCCCACGCCACCTTGCCTGGACGAATCCATGACGTGTCAGTCAGTCGGCAGTCAGGAGCCAGGCAGAAAGGAGTATCGGTATCTAGAAGTCCGATGTCAGAGGTCGTTACCAGTACTAGTCGCCAAGGCAGAGCCTGGCGAGGTGACAGTTCGGCGATATAGTCGGCACGCTTCACTGGCATCAGATTCAGACGGTCGAATCCGCCTACTACAGTCTCAAGAGGCAAAGGTGCAAATTCTGTTGTGAGGCTGTTGGCATTCTTTGCGTCGCGCTTCACGAACATTCCAGGATAGTTCTCAACGGCAGTCTCCATAACCACGGCCTTCATGCCCTGAGGCATGGAGACAGCGAGTGGGGTGATAGCGAGTGAATCGGCAAACATCTGGGACAGTGGTTGCTCGTCGTAGTAAGACTCAAAGGAATAGCAATAGCGCTCGCCGCCACGGTTGTCGTTGACGTATGGCACAAACGCCTGGTAGTCGCCGGCAAATGCGAATCCGGTCTCTTCGTTGATAATGCGTACGCGCTTTGTGATCTTGCTCACGAAACGATAGGCACAGCCGTCGTTGTAGGCACGCACGATGATGTTGAATCCACCACGGCAGCTGAGCGTCATCTCGTTACATTGTTCGTTGATTTCAGCACGCTTGTAGGCTAAGGGCTTCACTGTGTGCTTGACTTCCCGAGTTGTAGCCTTGCTGATGCAGCGGCTGTTGCCCCATTTCCCATCGGATGTCACGATGGTCATCGGCGAAGGCTTGAGTATTGTTACTTCGTTACGACGTATGCTCCATGTAAGGTCATTGTCGTCATTGACGGTAGCGCAGAGGTGTCCGTCAGGTGATTTGACTGTATAGTCTTTTGCCTCGGCACAGGAAACCGAGACGAGACATGCAGTCAGCAGGATAGTTCGGAATAATGGTTTCATTGTTATGCTTATGTGTTATGCATTATACATTTTCTTTAATGCGCAAGTTCGCAGAGACTGTGTAGTTTCAGTTTGCTCTTGATGTAGTCGGCAGAGAGGGGAGTGCTGATGAGTATCTGTGCAGGTATGCCCGGGAGTAGGTCGATATAGTTGTTGCTCATGCGTATGTCCTTTGCATCGGCACCTTCAACCTCCAGGCTGAGACCACGGATGAATTTGTCGGACTTCAGTGTCACCATGCAACCATCTTTGGCAGGAGTCACTTCGACATCCGGATTGGCCATGCTGAGATGCAGATTCTTTGGTAAGCAAAGGAAGACATTCGTCTCGTAGGTATTGCCAGGGGCTGATATTGTCATGTGAAGCACTACGTCTTCGCACTGGCGACCATTGAGGATCTTATCTAAAGGAAGTTCGCAAAGTAGCGTCGAGGTATTTGCAGCGATGCTTACAGAGCTGTTTACTGACGACTTGCCGTCAGCACCATCGAGATTGTAAATGTCTATATTCAGTTTGCCATCCTGATTCTTCTGCAAATCACTTACTGCATAAACCTGGAGCGTATCGCCCTTTGTTATTGCAGAGCAGATGAGAGGTTCGAAGGCATGACGCACCATGTAGTGCGCAGCCTTCCAGTTGCCGTAATAGTCACGTGTAGCCCATGATGCCACTGGCCAGCAGTCATCGTGCTGCCAGAGGAGCGATCCCCAGCAATGAGGCATGTCGCGGCGATGAGCCTCTATCGCAGTGCGCATAGCATCGCCTTGCAGGAGTTGGGATGCATATAGGAACTGCTGGAAGTTGTGGGGATGACCATATTCACTCTCTACATAAGACTCTATAACCTTGTTAGCCTCGACACCGCCACGCTGATGCGACATCATTAGTTCGCTTGTGATGTCGTGGGTCGTTGTGTCAGGAGCATAGCGCAGGACTGTATTATACTCAGGGAACGACTGCATGCCATACTCCGAAAAGAAATGTGCCTTCTCTTGATTATAACTGCTGACAGGCATGCGACGATGTCCGACGCCGTAGAAGTGGCGGTCGCCATTGACGCCGTCACTGCCATGGCCGCGTACACTGAAAGGCGAGCCTACAGTAAAGACAACGTCAGGCGCCTCACGGTTGGTAATCTCCTTCAGCACATCATAGTAGAGATGTTCCTGTTGCTGCTCTACAACCTTTGCAGTCTCGGGGGCGCTCTGTTTCATGCGATAGCCCCAGCCCCAGTTGAACCAAGCATCTGTACACTCATTGCCACCGCACCATATTACGATGCTGGCATGATTGCGTAGGCGACGCAGGTTGTCTGCCGCCTCCTCGTGTACGCTCTCCAGCCATTCTCCTTCTGCAGGGTATGTGCTGCATGCAAACATGAAATCCTGCCATACCATGAGTCCCATCTCATCGCAGAGGTCATAGAAGACATCGTTCTCGTAGATGCCACCGCCCCATACACGAATCATGTTCATATTGGCATCCACGGCATCCATGATAGTCTGGCGGTAGCGCTCAGGAGTAACATTGGTGAGGAAATTGTCTTGTGGGATGTAGTTAGTGCCCTTTGCAAATACTGGAACACCATTAAGTATGAAACAGAACTGCTGCAATCCATCTTTGTCTGGCGTCATCACAAGTTGCACATTTCGTAAACCTATACGCTTGCTCTGCTCACTCAGTATCTTGTTGCCTACGCTGACAGTGGTTTTGAAGGTATAGAGTTCAGGCTTGCCGAGTCCCTTGCACCACCACAGACGAGGGTTACGTATGGTAAAGTTGAGCGGAAGGATATTCTCTCCCTGCTTGAGGGCATGCTTTCCCTTTGCTACGATTTGTCCCGTACGCTCATCGGTTATAGTTATGACGGCATTGCTGACTGGAGCAGCAGCCTCGACAGAAACGATGTTTGTAATGTCGGCCTTCTTGGCTGTCACCTCACGCTGACGAAAGTGTACATCGGTTATGCGTGCATCATGCCATGATTCCAGATAAACGTCACGCCAGATGCCAGATGTGACAAGGCGTGGCCCCCAGTCCCAACCGTAGTGATAGCCTGCCTTGCGGGCGAATACACTGAGGTGCCTGTCGAAGATGCCTCCGTTTTCCGACTGGTCGTTGGCACCACGGTAAACGCCAGGGGTCTTCTCCCATTTGGACATGTCAACCTTGATAGGCGAATGAAGATATACACGTAGTTTGTTGTCTCCTTTACATAGAATGGAAGTCACGTTCGTACGCCAACGGCGGAACATATTGTCTGCCTTGATGACGAGCGAATCGTTGAGAAACACATCTGCATAAGTATCCAGGCCATCAAAGCACAGATCGATTGATCTTTCGTTTGTCAGGTCTGTCTGAAACGTAGTCTCGTACACCCAGTCTTCCTTGTCCACCCATTGTACGCTGCGCTCGTTGAGAGCAATGAAAGGATCAGCGATGAGTCCATGACGCATCAGGTCGGTATGTACTACGCCCGGCACTTGGGCTGGATAACGATTGGGTTGTCGTGCCTGGCCGAAAGTCCAGCCTTCATTGAGCATCTGGCGTTGTTGTGCCATGAGAGGCATACAGCAGAGGGCGCCCAGCATTATTATTGGAAAAAAAATCTTTTTCATGCGATTAAATATTGATGAAAACTTTTTGCTTCATAATGTTACACTTAACGCTACGGCGTAACCAATATCTCCTGAAGTACGATGCCTGGATCAAGGAGATAAATACGGATGCGCTGGCGTCCAGATGTCTTGACGGCAACGGAGCGTGAGGCATATCCGCGGAGAACATTCCAGCGCCATTCGGCAGTGAAGTCGTCTGCATGGATAGAGAATACCTGCGGAGTGTCAGTCCCTATCTGTACTGCATAGCGGGCATCACGTCCCTCATAGACATGGAGCGTAGGAAGAGTACGTACCTCTAAGATGCTGTCTGTGGGCAATATGTCGAGGTCATATTCCACATAAGGTGCATCCTTGATATTCTGATAAGATGGAGTGTTGAAAGGCTGAACGAGCACGCCATCGTGATATCCAAGCCCCTTCACACGTGTAACGTTGCCCTTGCTGTTCTGATATAGAGCCGCAGGAATCCTTACACGTGGCTCGTCAGTAAATGGTGGATAAAGTCCTATGTAAATATGATCGATACGTGCATCAGTCTTGAGGTCAGTGATGTTGAGGCGGTTGGTGCCCTTCCTAAGCTTTATGGTTCCCACGCAGCTCCACATTGGACCTACGTATGGGGCATGCCATACATTATTAATAGGTGTGGCAGAGGCATCGAATGACATGCCTCCTGCATTGATACGGCAGAAGATATTGTCAGTAGGAGCTTTGGAGAAATTGCGTATTGGTGTCAGGGCCTCAATCCACAGCGGTATCTCGCCCTCGGTGTCGCTCTCAATGCTTACACCTTCGGTAGAGAGTGCGTCAGCGACAGAGAGACAGCGTGGAATAGGACCGCTCTGTGTCTTGGCATAAAGTTCAGGTGTGCAGTAAGGCTGCTCAATCTTCTCCGAACGTGTCCAGTGGTAAGGCTGCCAGCTGAAGTACTCATGCCATTTGCCATCGAGCAGTTCGTTGTTATAATGGTTAGTCCAAGCGTTAAGTTCGTTGAACATCTCTTCCACGCGCTTTCCATCAGCAAGAGCGCCATCTTTGTCTCCTGCTGTGGCACGTACCATGCTGCGGCGAGCCAGTAACTGATACTCGTTGATCATAGCAGCTCCGCGTACAGGATAACTTACAAGTTCGAAATATGCTGCTTGCAGTGATTGTGGAATTCGCTGGGCAATGTCCATGGCATGTGCAGCAAGGGCACGCCACTGAGCTATTCGTTGTTCTATCTGCTCCTCGCTGTAGTTGACAAACCATACGTGTGAGTCCTTGCCTGCAGCCTGCAGCCTGTAGTATCCATCCTGAATGTCTGCAATTTCCGGGGCCAACTCTCTGCCGAATGTTTTCTCTGCCCAATAATCGATGTAGTTGTGTGCCTCGGCAGGAGTCCATCTGTCAAGGTCCCATGCCAGTTCCATCACGAACGATAGTTCCTTTTCTGCCGGTTTGATGTCACCTACGTTGAATACCCATATCTTCCTTGCTCCAAAGGTATAGGCTTTGGTCAGTTCTGTGCTGAGGAAGGCTGGTGACAGCGGACTGAGCCATATCCAGCTGGCAGGATCGCCATGATATGAGAGGTGATAGTATATGCCAGCGCCACCAGGACGCTTCTGCTCTTCCGGATTGCAGAGATTACGGCAGTATCCGTGTTTGTCGTCGCTCCAGAGCATGGTCACATCGTCAGGCACCTGCAGACCATGGTGGTATGCATCGAGCACCTCTTCGTATGTGCAGAGCACCTGCGGAATATCCTCTATCGGGCGCTTGATGTTGCGTCTGAGCATGTCGCGCTGGTCATCGATGGCCTGTTGCATGAGTTTTACTCGCTCGGCAGTAGTGTTAGCGCCCTCCATAGGATAGTCGTGAATGCCACGAAGACCGAGGGTGTAGGTGTTCTCGTACTTGCCATTAGTCTTGACGCGTGTCTCCCAGTAGTCCTGCATAGTCTTACGGTTGGTGATATAGTTGAAATCACCGAGAGGAAGAGTACGTCCTTCCTTCTTTGCCAGTTCATTGACTGCCTTCCACTCACCCTCGTTGTTACGCAGCATCTGCTCGCAGTGTGACGTACCCATTACAATTGCATATTCGTCGGCCAAGCGTGCGTTCTCTGGATCGGCATTGAATGCCTGAGTGCCGGGATGCATGGCAGGCCACAGGTAGTTGGCCTTGAGGCGGAGTAGGAGTTCGAAGACTTTCTGGTAGGTCTTTGGCCCCACCTTGCCAGTTTCTTTCTCAAAGTGCGTTTCGGCCCAGCGAGCCCAGCCGCCGAAGCGTTCGTCGTTGATGAAAATACCACGATACTGCACAGCAGGCTCTTTCTGTATGAATGTTACAGGAGCAATGAAGAGAGCGTCCTTGCGCTTTGGTGTGACGTCAGCCCACCAATACCATGGTGACACACCGATTGCCTCAGACAGTGTCGTCAGACCGAAGGCTGTGGCGCGGCGGTCGCTTCCTGCTATCACAAGTAACTGTCCGCCTTGTTTTGGCAGGTTGATGGCGGTGATGATGTACGATTCCCACTTTCCTTTGATAGGCGATACGTCTATCAGCCCCTTTCTTACAAGTTCATCGATGATACGGCTATGGCCTATGGTGCCTGCTACGACGGCCACCTTGTGTTGCACATTCTTCAGTGATGAAGCTGTTGACAATCGTGGCTTTGTACCAGTGACACGTTCTACATCGTCAGCCAGCATCGTAGCAGCAATTCCTACCACCTTGTAGTCGGCATCGTCTGTGTAAATTACAGTTTTGTTCAAAGGAAACGAACCGCTCTCAGCCTTCTCCGTGACAGAGATGATGTTGGGTGTCATGCCTGCGTAGGTAAGCATTACGGCCATGAGGGCGTACATGATTAGAATCGTTCTTTTCATAATGGATAATGTCTTAGATTTGCAGTTAGTATTTCAACTTTCGCAAGCTCAAGCTCAAGTTGAATTAGTATTTATATATGGGTGCAAAGGTAGTGGTTATTCTCCCTTTTAAAATATCATCACATTCACATGCTTTTTATTGGAACCTATAATTATGCGCATGCAACCATCAATGGATAAGTTGCTTGCGCATAATGTTATGTAAATGCCGGAAGTATTACCAGCATGCTACGTCGTCCTGCAGTTCCTTTGGCAGAATTTCCTTTGAGAAAACAGGGTCCTTGTGTTCGCTGCGCTGACGCAGGTAGTCATTGAGCAACATTTTCACACGAGGTGAGAGGCATATGATGGCTATGAGATTGGCTACGGTCATGAGACCCATGAGGAGGTCAACGATAGAGAAAGAATCCTGCAGTGTCATCATGGCTCCGGCAAGTATGACCAGTGCGGTAGCCATGCGGAAGAAAAAGATGGCGATCTTCTCTTTCTTTCCGCTTCCGTTAGGGTTGGCATTGGTGCCGAAGATGAAGCGGAGGTTGGTCTCGCCATAGAAATAGCCAGCGATGATGGTGCTGTATGCAAACATCAGTATGGCGATGGTGAGGAAATACCTGCCGGCGATGCCCATCTCCTGTTCCAGTGCGGCCTGGGTGAGAAGGATTCCGTCCATGCCGTGCTCAGGGGTATAGAGGCCAGAGATAAGCACGATGAATGCGGTGCATGTGCATATGATTATGGTATCGCAGAATACACCCAGTGCCTGCAGTAGTCCCTGTTTTATCGGATGTGATGTCTCTGCAATGGCAGCTGCGTTAGGTACGGTACCTTCGCCTGCCTCGTTGGAGTACAGACCGCGCTTCACACCCTGCATGACCGCGAGTCCTATCATGCCACCTGCAGCCTGTTCCATGCCAAAGGCGCTCTTGATTATGAGGGCGATGATGTCAGGGATGAGCATGATATTGGTAATGATGACATAGATAGCCATAAGCAGATATCCTATCGCCATGATAGGCACCACTATGGCTGCAAAGCGTGAGATGCGCTGTATGCCGCCGAATATGATAAGGGCTGTGGCTATCGTCACGGCTATGCCGACCCAGATGGTGCTGGTGCCAGGTGCATTGCCCATAGCCATGTCTATGCTTACAGAGAAGGCATCTGCCATAGTCTTGCTCTGTATGAGTTGGGTGGCGAGGGAGTAACTCAGTGTTATCAGCACAGCGAAAATGATGCCCATCCAGCGTTTGTGCATGCCGTACTGCATATAGTATGCCGGGCCGCCATAGTATATGCCAGTCTTCTCATCACGGCGTTTGTAGAGCTGAGCGAGAGTAGATTCCACAAACGATGATGAGGCTCCCAGTAGTGCCATTATCCACATCCAGAATACTGCACCTGGTCCGCCAATGAATATCGCTGATGCCACACCGGCAAGATTTCCTGTGCCTACACGGCTGGACAGTCCTACGGCGAAGGCACGAAATGGCGAAATGGCTTTGCGGTGCTGTTCATCAGAACCTTCGGCATATCCTGCCTCCATCGTGTCTTTAAGTTTCTTGGGTACGTCAGTCTTTGATGAGTGTGTCAGCAGATGCAGCATCTCGCCGATCTTGGTAAACTGTACTGCGCGAAGACGAAATGTGAAGTAAAGAGCGCAACCTACCATCATGGCTATGACGATGTAGCCCCAAAGGATGTCATTGAGTTGGTTTATTATTTCTATCATTGTTTAGTTGTTTAGTTGTTTAGTTGTTTAATTGTTTAGTTGTTTAGTTGTTTGGTTGTTTGGTTGTATGTGGTTACAAAGTTATATAAAAAACAGGAGATAACCAAACTTTTCTTTCTTTTTCTTAGGTTGTGGCGAGTAGAAAGGCTTACCTTAGGATAAGGAGAAAACTATGTGGACATGGTGCATGGTAGATGAAATGTTCGTACCTTTGCCATGGCTAGTGCCAATATAAACATAATTCAACTCTTACCTTTGCATTCGATTATAGAAATTGTTCTAAATGCAAGATGTTAAAGTCTGAAATTTAGTTGCAATAACGGTTTTAATTTTGTAGTTTTGCTAGAGATTATGACCGTAGAGGATGAGGAACAGATT
>JAZLIN010000102.1:0-7856 GCA_045617365.1 Prevotella sp.
CAAGGAACATCGTGCCGTCATGGGACTCTCAATGGGAGGCGGTGGAAGCACTATGTACGCTCAGCGTCACACCGATATGTTCTCATCCTGCTACGCCATGAGTGCGTGGCTCGAGAGTGATGGAGGGAAACGTCGCACAGAGGGTGTTGATGACAAGGTCTATCTCGTTTCTCAGGCAATGAAGGAGTATTCTGCCATCAAGTTTGTAGAGAACGCCGGAAAGGATAACATCAACAAGCTGCGCACCGTAAAATGGTTCTTTGACTGCGGCGACGATGATTTCCTCTTAGATCTCTCCGTAAAGATTCATCAGCTCATGCGTGACAGGAAGATAAAGGATGAGTTACGCGTTCGTGACGGAGGCCACACCTGGGAATACTGGCATACCGCACTCCGTACAGCATTGCCATTCGCCTCACGAAACTTTGGGAAATAGTTCTGCACCCTCTGTTCTTAGCAGGTTCAGTTTCTTGTCAATCATTTCACCGTCACGCTGTCCATGGAATCCTCCTACAGTTCCATTGGAACAGACAACCCTATGACATGGTACATCAGGAGCAAAGGGATTACGCTTTAGTGCCTGTCCTATTGCCTGAGCACTCTTGCACCCAACCTTTTCCCCTAACTCTTTATAAGAGATGGTCGCACCACGAGGAACGTCAAGCAAGGCAAGATACACCTTGCGCTGGAACTCCGTGATGCGACTATCTGTTTGTACTATGGTGCGTATATCAGGCATATTCACTTGTTTGCTTCGTAGTATTGTTCGTCAGTTACTGGTTTGAGCCATTCGTTACTCTCAGGATTAATAGCATTCATTAAAGTATGTCTATGTAAACCCCATCCACATTGATTACGCCACTTTGTTTTGCTATGATTATCATTTTCTCGTAATCATGACCGAATATGAATAATGTGCCTGAAGGCTTGAAACCAAGCGAACGGTAAAGTTTCTTTGCAGTGTCATTGATAGGGTCAACAGCCAAGGTGACGTCAAGGGAGAGTGACTTACCATCTTCAATGCCTTTCTGCAGTAATTGTCGTCCTATTCCCCTGCCACGATATTCTGGCAATACTGCAAGGCTATCAAGATAGTATTCACCAGCTACTGCCTCATCCTCCATTCCAGGAAACTCAACTCCGAGATATTGCTTAACAAGAGTCATTGTTCGGGTTCGCATATCATGATAGTAGCGTCCGTCGTATGCTGTCAACATACCGACAGGTTTATCGTTGACTACAGCAATTATTGTGTTTCGCCATGAATAAAGAACATTCTCGCGAACACATATGTTTCGGGCGAAGTTGGAAATCTGCTCTTCTGATGCATCGTCATAGAGCATCGCCATGTGAAACCCTCTCGATATGAAAAGGGAATCATCTATGGTGGCATTGCGGAAAGATATTACATCACTCATAATAGATTTCTTAATATGTACATCTCAAGTACCACCTTGCGCCACATTGGCTTTCCTCTTCGAGCCGCCGAGTTCTTCGACCTTCATGGCATTCTGCAGTACTGTCATAATATTCTTCAATGTCCTCGCTACCGCAATAGGGGCAACATCCAGATTCGAGTTTATTTTTCATTGTATCTCAACAGTTCGTTCGTATTTTACAGATATAGATCTTGTATTTAGTCAAAAAATTACTAGTAAATTAATTCTAAAAGTATAACTTTTGCATAGAATTTACTAGTAAATTTCTGCCTGTCTCCATGCTTTCATTTTACAATACTCAAAGTAAAACTAATTTTGATCGATTACTTACACCTACTTAGTATATGGAACTACAGAATTGTCACATAAGCGTTTACAGGTATTTACATCTTACGGCTTTAGGGAGTTTTGAAACGACGAGGTTGTATGATTCCTTGATCAAGCCTTCGACCAACTCGTCTTCCAACTGTTCGTAATATACATCGCTCCAATGCTTCTTGTTCCAATGCCAGGCAGGAAGGATGGCGGAATAACGCTCTCGCAGTTCCTCGTTCCTGTCAGGGGTCAGCTTCAGTGCAAATCTTGGCTGAGCATCCTTCATGTCGTGCTCACCACCACCTAACCACAGACAAAGGAATATCTTACCCTCGATGCGGAATGTTATGATGTCATCACCAAACGGTTGGTCTTCGGTAACACCATTGATGGAGAGTGTGTAATCTCTAACTCGTTCAATGTCCATGGATTACTTTGTGTAAACACCTTCTATCTCAACTACATAAACGGTATGCCAGCCGCCATGTGCGCCATACTGCTTGTCGATTATCTCACGGTCAATGAAGTTTGCCTCGGTCATCTCTGTCTTGAAGAGCTTACGGCAGTCGAGGGTCATACGCGACTCTGCGAATGTCATTCCACCAGACTCCAGTTTCAACGGAGTCAAACCACACTCCTTCACCTTGTCAGTATCACGTCCTGACTTAGTGCCGCAAATCTGCAATGCCTTGCGATAGTCCTCGCCATAGAAAGATAGTGTAAGACGCTCATTCTGCTCCAGGAATTCATGAGTGTAACGCTCAGGACGTATAAAGAGAAATGCTACGGGTTTGTTCCAAAGTATTCCTACCCCACCCCAGGATGCAGTCATGGTATTGAACTTTTCTTCTGTACCAGCGGTAACGAGCATCCACTCCTTACCAATCAATTCAAATGCGTTCTCTTTGCCGAGTACGCTGATATCTTGCTTTGTCATATCTGATTATATTTTGTTGTTTGTTCTCTTCCGTCTGTCAGTGTCTCACTATGTATAAGACCATACGAAAACCGTGGACTTAGAAATTGAACGACTCCAGTTTCAGTTCACCGCACGCCTGAATGATAGCGACATTCTCTGCGAACTCCGGAGTAGCGGAGTGCTTGTCAAGAGCATCCTTACTCTCCCATGTCTCGCAAATCATAAACACATCAGAGCGTGTTGCACTCTGGAATGTATCGTAAGCGATGTTTCCCTCATGCTTCTGCGACTTCTCTGTAAGTTTCACTGCGGCAGCGAGCGCCTTCTTGTAATCTTCGGCTGAGTTAGCCTTGAAAAAACAATTCAATCTGATCATCTTGCTAAAAAGTTATTATTATATTTTCCAATATTGAGTTAAACTGATAGGTGGCGATTACTCCACAATCACGTGCAAAGATACAAAAATAATTTCGATTATTATCCCTTTGAACGAACAAACATGCATGTCAAGGCACATTTTCATGATTTTTGAACCCAAAATTGTTTAAAAAATGCCGAGCATGGGGGTGAAATGTTAAAATTGATAAACGTAATACACATTTCAAATATTTTTATTACCTTTGCACAAAATTCAACATATACTACTATGGGAAAGAAAACGAACAAGGGGCACAGAGGAGGGCGCAGGGAAGGCGCTGGCCGACCTAAAAGCACCGAACCGACAAAGCTTTACACATTCAGGGCAGGAGGCAAACTGGCAGACAGGTTGGATGCCGAGGAGAACAGGACCGAGTTTATCAAGGCTGCCATCCAGCAAGCAATCTCAGGAGAGGAACCAGACTTCTCAAAGATAGGCTCTACATATCCTGCCATCAAGGTCAAGGAGATGAACATCAATTTCTTTGACATCGGCATCGTGGCAGGCTTCCCTATTCCACTGGACAATGATGAGAGGGCTCAGAACATAGAACTCCTGCAGATGCTATGTCCATATCCGGAATCATCCTACCTCATCAGAGTAGAGGGCAATTCCATGATAGATGCAAACATTCACTCCGGGGACATCGTGATAGTTGACAAGAGCAACCGCAACCCCTCTGAAAGTGAAGTGGCAGTCTGCGAACTGAACGGAGAATACACACTGAAGCGCTTCGTCAAACGAGGAGAAAGGGGGTGGCTGATTCCTGCCAATCCTGAATATCCAGAGATTGAGATAACCCCGAATGATAGTTTCTCCATCTGGGGAACCGTGACTTACATAATCCATAAACCACACTCAAAATAGTATTCGTACCAAATCGTTATCGTTGTAAATCATGTACGCACTGGTCGATTGCAACTCATTCTTCTGCTCGGTGGAGAAGGTTTTCCATCCGGGACTGGAAGGCAAACCCGTCGTTGTTCTCTCAAGCAATGACGGATGCATCGTTGCGTTGACTCCTGAGGCAAAGGCTATAGGCCTGCACCGAGGCGATCCTATATTCAAAGTCGAGGGACTAGTGAGACGCTACAGAGTAGAGGTATTCTCCACTAATATGATGCTCTATGCTGCCATGAGCAGGAGAGTGACCAATATACTCCGAAAGTCGATACACCATGTGGAGAACTACAGCATAGACGAATCATTCTGCGACCTCAATGGCTACGAAGCGCACTATGACCTCACAGAACTCATGCGCGATATCAGGGAGCGCATCAGACTGTGGACAGACATCCCTGTCAGCATTGGCATCGCACCTTCAAAGACATTGGCAAAGATGGGCAGCAAGTTTGCCAAACAGTACAAAGGGTATCACGGTGTGTGCATGATAGATACAGACGATAAGCGCAGGAAGGCACTTGAACTCTTTGACCTTGCTGATGTGTGGGGCATAGGCCGGAGGACTTATGAGACGCTCAACTACTACGGCATACACACTCCTTTGGAATTTGCAGAGAAGAGTGAGTCGTGGGTGAAGAGCCATTTCAAGAAGCCAGGACAGCAGACATGGCTGGAGCTGAACGGCATTGCATGCATAGACACCAGCGAAGCGAAGCGTAATCAGAACATCTGCACAAGTCGCAGTTTCGGCGAGATGGTCAGCGACCTTACATCGCTGAAGGCAAGCGTTGCCACCTTTGCCGGCAGTTGTGCCAACAAGCTACGCGGTCAGAACTCGTGCTGCAGGACAGTGACGGTATTCATAGATTCTAACCATTTCCGTGAAGACCTGCCACAGTATGGGAATGCTGCATCAACGACATTCGCCACCGCAACATCTGATACCCTGGAGATAACCAGTGCGGCACTGCGATGCCTTGAAGCCATCTATATGCCAGGAATCAAGTACAAGCGCTCCGGTGTAATAGTTGGGGACATTGTTCCTGCCTGTCCCATCGCATTGGATCTGTTTGACCCTATCCGCGACCGTGCAGAACGGAAGAACTTGATGAAGGCTATAGACTCCATCAATCACCGCTACGGTGTAAAGACCATCAAACTGGGCGTGGAGGGCGAAGCCAAACAGCCATGGAAGGTGAAATGCGAACACCGGAGTCCAAACTACCTGACGGATATTAATGAAATAATGACAATAAGGATATAGCAATAAGCCGGTATACAAAATTATTTTCAGGTGAGCGGTCGGAATTAATACCTTCTAGGTTTTACGGATTATACAAGAACCCACTATGCTAACTATAGATCTTCCCACTAATATTTATGATTACTTCAGGAGAGATACCAATAGGCTTGATAAAAGAAGCACTACAAGTATTATCAGGATAGCCAATAGCAGACACGCCCATTTCACCAACTTCATTATGCGTTGGGCCATCTCATTGTCTCCGTCAGAGAACTGCTGCAGACAGTTTATTGCTGCGGATGAAGTAACAAGAGTATCATCCAGCCATCCTATAAAAGGAACGTCCGGAATCATGTCTGTCGGTATCATAGCATAGATAACTGATGCCACCAACAATAATATAGATGTGGTCTGCTTACGTGTCATTGTCAATAGGCAGTATAATGCCCAATATGTCCTGAGAGGCGCTGCCATGATCTTTTACTAATGTTCTCACTTTCGAGCACCACCCATTCTATATGTTTTTTTGTATTCATCTGCAGGTTATACATTCAACAGTCGTATCTCCGCATTAGCGTACGAAGGTATCTCATGGTAAGAACACCCCATGTTGGCAGCAAGAAGGTTTCTTGCAAACTGACCATGCGTCACAACAATTATGTTGCTGTCCCCATACTCCTCAGCAAGAGTCGCCAAGGCTTTCTTAGCCCTTTCAAAGATACCCTCATCTGTCTCTGCCACGCCGGGGAAGTCCCAGTGACCATCATGAAAGTACTTCGCCTTGCCTTCCTGAATGGTAATACCAGTGTATTCACCCCAGTCACGCTCACGAAGTATTTCCATGGGTACGACAGGAAGATTGAGCCTTTCGGCAATGATGCTTGCAGAGTCCATGGCTCGCTTCAGGTCGCTTGATACGATACACTTGTAATCAACATTCCTCTGTGCGAGACTCTCTGCAGCAAGACGCACCTGTTCCTTACCCTGTTCCGTCAGGGTACCGGGGAGATGTCCTTGCAGGATCTTCTGGTTGTTCTCCTCCGTCTGTCCGTGTCTAACTATATATATGCCCATACCATATTTCATAAAATATTTGCAAAGTTACAAAAATAATCCCGATTATTGTCACATCCAACAAAAAAAAAGCACTTTCGCCAATAAACGCATCACTTAATACTAAAATGGAACGGCTAACAGAACTTTTTCGACATTACATGAAGGTGTTGAGCCATTACATCTGTATTTTTCGGATGTAAATACACGGAAGTTTTACGTGGTGTACGCGGATGAATATTAATTATTGTTGAACCACAATGCATAATGTGGCGAAGTGTCACTAGCGTGTGTAATAGCTTGCCTTATAGTTGATTAAAGGATGACAGCTTTAAAATCTAGTGTCACCCGAGTGTAGCGGAAGTGTCACCTTCATTATTCCTGCATGTACGGTGACACATGTAGCGGCACTTTACCGTCACTTTTCAGATGAAGTGTTACCGCCCCAGCCAGCGTAAATACGATACCTTTCACGCTATAGATGTCACTTCGTCACTTTTCATCCAAACATTTATGCCAAGAAACCTCCAGTATTGCTAAAGGGGCCCTTCTGCAATGTTGAAGGGGCCCTTTAACATTGCTAAAGGGGCCCTTTAACATTCAATTTTCACGAAAATTGAATGGCAACTACATGTGATGTTGAAAAAAATCATACAAAATACAAACAAAATTTGATTAATTTCTTTCGTTTGTACAGGTCAAGTCGTTACTTGTAGTCGCAGTCCTGGTAACTACTCACCCTATGATACAAACCAAAAATTACCAGCGATTATCCAAAAATTTTAAAATAAAAATATCTTTGTAAATTTTTTGGAAGATTAGTGGATATTTTCGGTTATAACAACTCTTATCTTAGGGGGGGCTCCTATATAACAACACCGCGATTGTATTTAAACAACGGATTTCACGGAAGACACGAAAAAGGAATCCGTCCGCATTGTAGCGAACATGAATCTCACAAATGGCACGAATTTAAATTTCCGTGAAATCCGTGTTTTCCGTTGACAATAAAAATTCGGTAGATTCATGAGATTACTCGTATTCTAAAGAAAAACTGTTGTAATTCGTATTCCGAATCCAAGATGTTATTTCGTGTTTCGCTCGTGGGAGGCCCCAGGTGGTTAACTGAGTAGTAACTTTCGGATTAGAAATCGTTAAATTTTGAGTACTTGCGGATTTAAAAGTGGTGTAGATTATATAAAAATGCTTTACGACCTAAAGAAAATGACATATTTTCGACTATATTTGAAATTAAAATATTAACTTTGCACTATCATATAATATGAGAGAAAGTATAAGCAACAAATGATTGCCAGCCTCCAATGGAAACCTTTATTAAAATCACGAAGGTACTTGAGGTCGATATCGACGAATTCGTCGAACAGTAGATTAAGAAAATAAAAAAGTAAGTTAACTGACATATTCAATATATGAGCAATATTCAATTAGCGATAACAGATCCTGAGTACAAGCAATGGATTAGCAACATCGAAAAACGATTCCGACAGCAGCAGATAAAGGCTGCTGTGCAGGTCAACTCCAGTAAGATTGAGTTCTACTGGAGCC
>JAZLIN010000103.1:0-25242 GCA_045617365.1 Prevotella sp.
AAGTCTATGCGTCCGTCCAGTTCCTTGAGCCATTCTATAGAATACTCATCAAATGTATGCAGGTCACCCGTACGATAATAGTCCATTAACAGTCCTATTACCTTTCGCTGCTGATCATTCTCTGCATAGTCCTTTGCCTTATCCAGACACTCCAATATGCGACTGATGGTCTTGCCATACTTTCCGTCTAGTTTCCATACTATTTCCTTCAACTGGCCATTCTCCTTTACCAATGTAGAGTTCAGTCCGTATGATGGTGGTTCGGGATTCTGCTCAGCCTTCATGGCACCATAGAAATCCTCGACCTCCTGCTGTGTCACCCCATGATAGTAGTTGCATGCAGAGGTACGCACAAGGTCTTCACCGCTCGCCTTGTTCACACGCTTTCCAAGAATCGAGGCATCAAACATCACTGGACAAATCTCCTTCAACAGTTCGTCTGCTGGCATAGGAAGTTTGCTGTCAGGTGTCTCTCTTACCTGCTGTTCAAAGAATGCCTGTGAGAATTCTGGTTGAAATTTTTCACAGCCATAGTGATGGTATATACCATTGCTGAACCATATTCTCTTCAGATATACTATCAGTTGCTGCGCCTCGCTATCGGTAATTTTGCCGTCAGCATCTTCGCGTACGTACTTTTCTTTATATATAGCCTCCAAGGTTTTACGTATGAGGAGGTTGTACTTACCAAATTGGTCGAATGTTATGTCACGTCCCCAGAGGGTTGCCTCGGAGAGATAATATATGTACGCTTTCTGTCGTGCTGTCAATTGCTCAAATCCAGGCAATTGATAGCGCAGCATCTGTATGTCAGCGAAGCGTTCGCCGTTGTAATTAAATTCCATTTTCTTTATTCTTTCAGCATCGGTCTGAGAAGGCAACTCCCCATAGACCGCTTTGTATTTCTTGTTTAGTGTAACTGCTGTAGCAAATCCTGACACTAGTGCTATATGAGTCATGGAGAATTTGCCATGATTGGTTACTATCAGATGACGTGCCCTGCGCAGTCTTACCTGAGTGAGATACTCATGAAACGACATTCCAAACTCCTCACGCAGCACCTTGATAAGCATGGCCCGTGATATGCCTACCGCCTGAGCTACCATATCCGTAGTCAGATTCAAGCGTCGGAAGTTACGCTGTCCCCATACATACTCCCTAATCTTATTCCTTATGTCCTTTCTGTCTATTGGCTGATACCTCATAGCGACATTGAATATTTACCGTCAGGGCTAACAGCGATGTTTACCCTGTAGTTGGTGTATGAATCAGGCATCGAAAGAATTGCCACGAACTCCACATTGTCTCCCTTTGCTCCCTCTATCAATATCTCAGACAGCACTGCCTTCTCCAGATAGCTGGAAGGCACGTATTTGGCAAACATCTCCTTTTTTATATTATGACCGAATGTCCTTCTGCTTCCTTCGTACACGGCAATGTGTACGATGTTGTCAAAATATATGTTTTCAACGGTAAGACCATCACTGTTCGTTGTCTGGTTGTAAACCTTATACGAAGTAGGATTTACCTGAGAATAGGCATGGTATCTGTGGCTACCGCATATTACGACAGTGTCCACCTTGACCACTCTTCCCTGTATCGGGTTCACAGAACCACGGTATTCTCCTGGTTTCATTGCCTGGTCAGACTTGACAAGTTCGACCTCGTCACCATCTGCATTGATGATGCACAAATTAGATGCAGTCAATTTCTTTACAGGATACTTCACCATCATGTGATTCTCCACGTAAATAGTGTCACCATATACTCTGAATGACGTAGGGTTGCTGAGCGAATCACCATAGAAAATAGAATCCCCCTTGATGGCGAATACCACGTTGCCCTCTAGGTCATTTACCCACATTCCTTGCAGCATTTTCTTCATCGAGACATCATCTTGTACAATCTCTTTGGGTACAGAATTGTCCTTGCACGATGTTAAAAGTGCTGTAAGTATCAGTGTTACAATAAATAAAGCTGTGTATGTATGTTTTCTTAAGGTCATTCTATCTTTTTAAAATATAGATTTATTGCAAATTTACAACTTTTTTTGGAAAGAAAAAAGAATAAATGTGTTTTTTATATTTATTTTTCATTTTCTTTTGCCGATAAAAGTTTTTTTTGTACCTTTGCAAAAGAAATCCGACCTCTCATGAGGGAATAATAAGTAAGTAAATAAGAAACATTCTCTGACTGTTCAGGGTAAAACAAAACTTTAATAAATAGCACTCATGCCATACGGCAATTACAATAATATGACAGAATTGTCCCGACATATAGAAATACTTTTGCTCGACAACGATTGCGTTATCGTGCCGGGTTTTGGTGGGTTTATGGCTCACCATAGACCTGCAGAATTTTCAGAGGAACTCAGGGCATTCTATCCACCACAACGCACATTAGGATTCAATCCTCAACTTCAACTCAACGATTCGCTTATTGCACAGTCTTACGTAGAGGCTTACGACATCAGTTATCCTGAAGCGGTAAGACTCATTGAAAATGAGGTGGAAGAGGTAAAGCAGGCACTTGCAATCAATGGCAACTATGAATTTCATGGCATAGGTACTATTACTTTGACAGCCGACTCTAAGTACATCTTCGAACCTTGCACTGCAGGACTACTCACACCTTCACTCTATGCGCTGAACACATTTCAGTTCAATACTCTGGATAAAGCTATTGAACAGGATGCCATTTGCGTTACCATCGCTCAGGATGTGCCTGTACAGCAAGATGCCGAGACATTAAATGAAGAGGAAATCGAGGAAGAAGAGGTAGAGATAAAGAATTTCCTCTATAGTGACAACGCTATATCTATCAGCATACCGCTGCTCAAGAAGATTGCTGCAGCAGCCATACTTCTCTGTTTTATTTTCTTCAACAGCATCCCGGCAGGGCGTGGAAGCGGCAAGGTAACCACCTGTTCGATTATAGATACAGAATTGATTACCTCCATTGTAACTCCAAAGGCGAATGTAGCAACAGCCAGTGTAGCTGCTCTTCAGGTGGAACCTACACCTGATGAAAAGAAACTGGAGGAGGAAGTTGATGAAGAGGAAGCGCGCTACACAATAGTCCTGGCAAGTAAGATAGGTCGTAAGGGAGCTAACGAGTTTGTTGAATCACTCAAGAAAAAAGGTCTTCAAAACGTCCGTATAGAGGACAAGCGCAACATACGCAGAGTTCTCTGCGGAAAATTCAAAGACAAGAAAGAAGCTATCGAAGCACTTCATAACATACGCAGTTCATTCAGTAAGATGTCTGAGGCATGGATAGCTGAGATATAAAATATACACTAACTTTTACAGGCGGCTATGCAATAGTCGCCTTTAATCATAAGTAAGTGTACAAAATCATTAAAGAAAGAATATGAAAAGAGTCAGATGTCCAAAGTGCGACAACTACATCACTTTTGATGAAACGAAATATCAGCCAGGTCAGGCATTGGTATTCCAATGTCCAGACTGCTACAAGGAGTTCGGTATCCGCATCGGTGTGTCAAAACTGCGTAAGCAACAGAAGGATGAAAACCCTACATCCGAGGAGGCTGATGAGGGCGTAGGCACTATCGTGGTAATAGAAAACGTTTTCCACTACAAGCAGGTGCTGCCTCTTCATATGGGCGACAATATCATTGGTCGTTATATGAAGGGTTCGAAATGCAACACTCCTATCGAGACCAACGATCCTTCTATTGATATGAACCATTGCATCATCAATGTATCTCGTAACAAGCAGGGCAAACTGAAGTACGTCCTCCGTGATGGTCCAAGCTACACGGGTACCTTTGTTGACAATCAGATTCTCGGTGACCGCGAGCGCCGTGTGATAGAGCATGATACACTATTCACTATTGGTGCCACATCAATTATCCTCAAAGTCCCTGAAGAGGAACAGTAAAGATGGGTTCATAGTTGCCATTATCGACAGAAAAGAAAAATCCTAAAATCTTGATGAATGGAAAGTCAAGATTTTAGGATTTTATTATTTCTGCGCTTTGCGAGTTGTTCTATTGCATTCTATACATTCCTGAGTGACAGAGATATACGGTTACGCTTACGATCCACCTCCAAGACACGTGCCTTGACGTGCTGATGCAGATGTACTACTTCTGATGGGTCGGTAATGTACTTGTCTGCCATCTGCGAGATATGTACCAGACCATCCTGATGAACACCGATGTCAACAAAAGCTCCGAACTTGGTGATGTTGGTAACTATGCCAGGAAGAATCATACCTTCTACCAGATCCTCAGGTGTATGAACGTTTGGATCAAACTCAAATGTCTCTATCTCCGCGCGTGGGTCACGACCAGGTTTCTCCAGTTCGGCCATGATGTCCTTGAGCGTAGGCATACCTACATCAGCAGTGACGTACTTCTGGAGATTGACATTCTTGCGTTTCTCAGAAGATGCCATCAGTTCCTTTACAGTACAACCGCTATCCTTAGCCATCTGCTCCACAATGTGGTAACTCTCAGGATGTACTGCGCTACCGTCAAGGGGATTATATCTGACTTTGGCATCACTTGGCATCTGTATGCGGAGGAATCCGGCACACTGTGTGAAGGCTGACGGCCCCAGACGTGGCACCTTCTTCAGTTGTGCACGCGAGGTAAAAGCACCGTTTGCCTTACGGTATTCTACAATATTGTTGGCAAGTGTAGGTCCCAGTCCGCTGACATAAGTAAGAAGATGTACGCTTGCGGTATTGACGTCTACACCGACCTGGTTGACACAACTTTCCACAGTGCGGTCCAAACTTTGCTTCAGCAGACTCTGGTCCACGTCATGCTGATACTGTCCCACTCCGATGGACTTGGGGTCTATCTTAACCAGTTCGGCAAGAGGATCCATAAGGCGACGGCCAATGCTGACAGCTCCACGTACCGTTACATCCTCATCAGGAAACTCGTCACGCGCAGCCTTGGAAGCACTATATACAGAGGCACCATCTTCGCTTACCACATAGTATGGCAGACCGATATCCGCCTTCTTGACTATGTCAGAAGTCTCTCGAGATGCAGTACCGTTACCTATGGCGATGGCCTCTGCTCCATATTTGCGGGCGATGCTTGCAAACTTGCGTCCGGCACTCTGTGCGTGGCTCTGGCTTCCTACAGCCATAACGACATCATGATACAGCAGATTTCCCTGAGCATCCAGACAAACCACTTTACAACCTGTTCGTATGCCAGGATCTATACCCATGACACGCTTCTGTCCAAGAGGGGCTGCGAGAAGGAGCTGGCGCAGATTCTCTGCGAAAACACCTATAGCTTCTTCGTCAGCCTTCTGCTTGGAGAGCGCAGCAAACTCATTTTCTATGGATGGAGAGAGAAGACGCTTGTATGCATCCTTGACAGCTTCCTCCACAAGAGTCTGGCAGGCGCCATTGCCTCGAACATATTGATTAGTGAGTTTCTCAACCGCATAGTCATCATCTACATTAATGCTCACACGCAGTATTCCCTCTGACTCACCACGACGCATAGCAAGGAGACGATTGCCGCTGCATCGACGTAATGGTTCCTCGAAGTCGAAGTAGTCGGAGTATTTGGCTGCCTCATCAGTCTCAGCTTTGGTTTTGACCACTTTAGATGTGATGAATGCCTCACGTTTGAAGGTGGCACGCAGTCTGTTACGTGTGGTTTCGTCTTCACTCACCACTTCGGCTATTATGTCCTGCGCTCCCTTGATGGCAGCCTCTGCATCCTTGACACCATCCTTGACGTATTTCTCTGCCAGTCTCAAAGGATTCTGCTCACGCTGCAGGAGTATGGTTGTAGCGAGTGGCTCCAGTCCCAACTCTCGTGCTACCTGTGCACGTGTTCTGCGCTTAGGCTTATAAGGCAGGTATATATCTTCCAATGTATTGGCATCCCAACATTCGGCGATACGTTTTTCGAGTTCGGGAGTCATCTTGTCCTGTTCGGTGATGGTCTTGACGATGGTCTCCTTTCGATGTATGAGTTCCTTCAGCTTCTCATACATCTGTGCTATATTACCGATCTGGACTTCATCGAGTCCACCAGTTTTCTCCTTACGGTATCGTGAAATGAAAGGTATGGTACATCCTTCATCGAGGAGTGCCAGAGTACCTTCTACGGACCTTCCCGACAGGGAGAGTTCCTTAGATATTATGTCTTTTATTTCCATTGTCTGTTGTCTTTATTGTTTCTGAAGGAATCTTAGAAGTCCACATCATTGCGTATAGGTCCGGCTCCGAGAATAGGATCATCTACGTCCATGGAGTTGAGACCGGAACTGCGCATGTTGCCGTCGGAAGAGAATGCTCCCCCTACTCCATCGTAAGGGTCAAACTCCTCTGGATCTGCAAAGCGTGTATATTCGCCGCGGAAACGGAGGGTTACATCCTCTGTCGAACCTTTACGGTGCTTGGCTATACAGATAAGGGCCATGCCTCTCAGGTCGTTGCCGTTGGCATCCTCATAGATGTGATAGTACTCAGGACGGTGCACGAAGATTACCATATCGGCATCCTGCTCTATGGCACCCGATTCACGAAGGTCGGAGAGCTGTGGACGCTTGCCGTCCTCGCCCGGACGCTGCTCAACCGCACGCGACAACTGTGATAGGGCTATGATAGGGATATCCAACTCTTTTGCGAGACCTTTCAGCGAACGCGAGATGGTGGATACCTCTTCCTGACGCGAATTGAATTTCATGCCGTTGGCATTCATCAACTGAAGATAGTCGATCATGATGAGTTTCACACCTTTCTCCCTTACCAGTCGGCGTGCCTTAGTACGTAGTTCGAAGACGGAGAGGCCAGGGGTGTCATCGACATATAGTGGTTTGCCCTCCATCTTACCTATATTGTTATCAAAACGACTCCATTCATCAGGTGTCAACTGACCATTCAGAATCTTATTGCCAGGAATAGAACATACATTTGATATAAGACGGTTTACCAACTGTACGTTGTTCATTTCCAAAGAGAAGAATGCCACGGCGTCACCATTGTCAATAGCGATATTCTTAGCCAGCGAGAGTGCAAACGAAGTCTTACCCATGGCTGGACGACCAGCTATGATGATAAGGTCGGATGCCTGCCATCCGGATGTCACCTTGTCAAGGTCTGTATATCCCGTTGATACACCCGTGATACCTCCGGTGTTATTGGCTGCTTTTTCTATCATCTGACGAGCCTGCTGCACGACAGGATCTATCTGCGTATAGTCCTGACGCATATTTTTCTGGGAGAGTTCGAAGAGTGAGCCCTCCGCCTCCTGCATCAGTTCCTCTATATCCTGTGCCTCGTCAAATGCCTTGGTCTGCACATTTGACGAATATGATATCAACTGACGCGCAATATACTTCTGCGCCAGAATGTGCGAATGGTATTCTATGTTGGAAGATGATACGACGGCTGCAGTAAGGTCTATGATATAAGTGTCACCACCAACCTCGTCATACGTTCCTTCGCGTCTGAGTTCCTCACATACGGTCATCATATCTACTGGGTTCTCCTTGATATTCAGGGTCTGTATGGCACGGAATATCTTCTGATGGCGTGGTTCGTAGAATGTCTCCGGATGGAGTAATTCGCTGACTAGCGAGAAGGCATCAGAGTCTATCATTAGGGCTCCGAGCACCACCTTCTCTATATCTACTGCCTGTGGAGGCATGTGACCAAGAGACGTGTCGATGCTCTGCTGCTGACGCGAATTGCGGCGTCTGCCGGTGGTATTTGTTTCTGCTGGCATAAATTAGAGTTTTTATTATTTCCCTACAAAGTTAAGCATTATTTCTGATTCTGCCAAAAGATAATGTATATTTTTTTAGTTTCTGCAAAGGGAAGGATGTCGCTAAACAATAAAAAATCCTGACAAAAGGTATGTAATTCAATAATTATTCGTATCTTTGCACCTGCTTACAAACAACGAATTATGAAACATACACTTTTTATTACCATGCTGGCACTTGCAGCTTCAGGTGCCAAGGCGCAGAATATTGCATCTGTCGAAATCGAAGGAGAGAAGTTCATGACTTCTGGCAAGGATCACGATACGGCTTTCTCTAATAGATACGTGCTCAAGGTGAAGGATGACAAGGGGAATGTCATCGATGCCTCTAGTCTAAAGAAAAACTTTACGGTGGTATGGGACATTGATGGATTCAAAACGGAGAACGATACCAAGGGACAGTACTGTGACTCATACGGTGCATTCTCTGCCAACGGAACACAGAGTCTCACTACATCCTTCGAACTGAGGAATACTCCGATGAACTTCATTGGCAACATGACAGCCACGCTGATCATTGACAATAAAAAATATCTTGCCAGCAAATATGTTGCCTCAATATCCGCACCAGAGGAGAACAAGTCTGCCGCAGCAGACGAGTCTCAGCGTATAGAGATAAAGGCCGAGGGCGGCAAGGTGTATGACGTAAGGATAGCATACACTGGTGTGCTGATGGCTAACTACCTCAACGAGGACCTGTCGGGCTATGAACTTGGCAGACAGGAGAAGGCTGACACGCTAACCTATTCCGTGCCATGCATAGATGGCAAGATTGACTTCGTAGTTACCGCCGGCAATGGTGCAACACCACACATAGCCTACATAAACATTTCGGAGCAGTCCCCAAAACAGGTAAGGACAAAGAAGAAGGTACACCACATAGGCGACTCGACATCTGCCAACAGGGGATCGTGGATGCACCGTCTGCTTGAGCTTATAAAGGAAGGAAAATATAGCGAACTGACCAAACTCTGCGAGATGTGCAACGATGGTGCTGGTGGCAGAAACCTGCGCACATATTATCAGCAGGCAAGACTCGCCAAGGTGCTGTGCGACATCCATCCTGGTGATGTGGTGATGATTGGCAACAACGGCACAAACGGTATGAACAAAACGTTTGATGAGGATGTGAACATATACATAGATGCGGTAGAGCGTTTCGGAGCAAGGGTAATCCTGAATAGCTATACTCCTCATGGTGCGGTGTCACGCTGGGTGAAGGGTTACAATAATGATACGCAGACATTTGATAGTTACCGTCGTGACAGCTATGATGTGATAACACGCAAGATTGCCGACGAACGTCTTCAGAACGATCCTCTATATATGGGTTTTGTGGAGATTGGCATGAATGCCGACAAGATATTCAATGCCTACGTCGCCGACTACCAGAAGAACGGCTATGAGAGTCGTGATGCTGCGGCTCAGGCAATCATAAAATGCTTTACTGACCACAATCACTACAGCAACGGTACCCTCGCCTGTGACCTCATGCTCGATGGATACAATGGCACTCCCGGCATAGTGGAACAGTTAGTGAAAGTGCTGAGTAAGAAAAGCAAGAAGAAGTAAAAGAAATTTTTGTGTCTTTCACTCCCCAAAAGTAAAAGTGCCCCTTTAACAATGTTAAAGGGGCACTTTTGCAGTGTAAAAGGGCAACTTTAGCGATGTTAAAGTGCCACTTTAATATTTAATTATGGATTCTTTTACTCTTTGTTCGCTATGAAATCCTTGAAACGCCACTTTGAATTGTCGCTCTTGAAATCATATTTTGCGAGTGTTGGTGTACTGTCGCCTATAGAGTAAAGTACATATTCCGTATTGATACCCTCTTTGCCAGGGATGGCTTTCGGCATGATGCGGAATGTACCATCAGTAAGTTGCTCTATACGCCACAATTGGTTGTCTTCGCCTGTGAAATCCTGCAGTGTGGTAACCTCCATGGATGCGGTTGCCGCTAGTGCGCGGTTAGTGCCCTCTATCGTGATGCGGAAGTAAGGATTGCTGAGGTAACCACCTGCTTCAGGTACAGCAGTGATGGTCCAGCGCTGGTGAGGACGGAACATATAGTCGCCTATTCTCACACCGATCTCTCCCTGCTCCCATGTACCTGCAACCTCTTCAAGTGTCTGAAGAGGCAGTTTCTTGAGTGGTTCGTTAGGATCTATGTTCCAGTGGCGCTGGCGCTCTTGTTGCTGACGTATGAAATCAACGGAAATCTCAAGAGAGTATCCGCGGCGTTCTGAAACTATGGCATAGTTACCCTCGCGGAACTGTTCGCCTGCTTCCGGCCAACCATCTTTCCATAAAAGAGGACGGATGGCGAGTACAGAACGTCCAGACTGGTCATAGTCAGCCTCCCAGTGGAATGAAGTCACCTCTACCCCTTCGTCAATGATGGTACGTCCGAAGTGTCCGGCACCTGTGCGACGTCTTTCTGCGCCTACCACCATTCTTCCGCCACCGTTAAACATGTCTCTGCCAACATTGTCTATGTATGGTCCTGTGACCTGTCGTGATCGTCCGCAGACAATGTTGTATGTAGAGTTTACACCGTCACAGCACGTGCCGTGTGTGCCAAGCAAATAATACCATCCGTCGCGATAAATGAGGTCCGTGGCCTCGCAGTCAATGGCGATGTCCAGTGCCTTGTTGCCCTTAACACGCTTGCCGGTCGCTGGATCTATTTCGATGAGGCGTATGTTTCCGAAGTATGTGCCGTAAGACACCCACATCCTTCCGTCCTTTGGATCAAGAAGGATTCCTGGGTCAATGGCATCATTGTCTTCCAGACCATCACTTGATGCAACCTCTATAGGTTCGGTGAACTTGAAGTCTGGGGACTTTGGGTCAAGGGTCTTGTTCCACATTGTCAGGATGCGTCCGTTATGACCGCCTCCCAGTCCGCCTCCTGTTGCTCCATAAACTACGAGGTATCTGTCACCGATGCGTATCACGTCAGGTGCTGCACCACCACCAGGACGCTCAGCGCCACTGTGCCATGACCATCCATCGTCAGATATCAGTCCGCCACCGCCAGTGCCGAATGTATACCACTTGCCGTTGTCGTATGCCAAGGTGGAAGGGTCATGAATCCAAGGTTGTCCCGTCTGTGCCGAGGCATCGTATGTTGCTGAAAGCAAAAGTGCAGACAGCGCTGAGATAAATATATTCTTCTTTTTCATTGTGTACATATATAGTATGTGGTTTATCCTACCGTGATTACTTTTGTGTTATAGTGTAGTTGGTTACTGGCTGCAGATCTTCATTTATGAATCTCACGCAGAAGTCAGACATTCCAGGTCCGTTGATGACAGCACCGCGCAGTATGTTACGTCCTTTCTTTAATGTTATGCGAGGCGAGATTACATCATCTTTAACCATACGGCGGTCGCCGGAGAGCATGAGTACCTCATCATCATTGAGCCACCATCGTGATGCAGAGTTGCTGCCTACAGCAAGTCTGACGTTAGGTATTTCTTCTTTACAGTCAATGTATGTTATGCACTGAAAGATAACACCATAGACCTGTTTCTCTAAACCATCTGCGAAACGGAATAACTTTACGTTATACGCATTACTCTCAAGAGCGTGCCAGTCGTTGCCTTCTGGCTTGATGGCAGGAGCAGTGAGGTTTTCCTTGAGATAGCTATCCACAAAGACGGTGTTGCTTCTGTTTGGCTTGTCAAGAGGTTCGCGCAACCACCAGCGGCGGATGAATCCATCCGTATCAGGAGCAGAGGTCTTTGATTCCGCCTTCTTGAAATACTCCTTGCGAGGAGCATCTGTCAGGGTCAGCCAGTCAATCTCAGCACTACCTTCTGTCAGCGTCAGTCGGAGATCGTTGACCCCTTCCGGCATCTCTGCTACTGTGCAGTTGAATTCTTTCCATTCTCCAGCGGTAGAAGGAGCATTGAACTCGGTGGAGTAAGTGCCGAGGTCGAGTTTGAAACTAGTCTTTGTCTTGGAGCGCATCTTCAGGCATACATTTGTTGCAGCGCTGCTTTTGGTATCCACCTTGTTATATAATACCCAACCTCCCTTCGGCATTATCGTTTTCCATCCCTGGAAACAGTTGAGAGTGTCATGATAATCTATTGTAGCTCCACCGCCGATGTCACTGTAACGGTCTATCTGTACTGGGCGACGGGTGTCAGTGATACCGACGCCACGAAGTGTAGGCTTCACCTCTTGAATGGTGCCATCGGGGTTAAAGAAGAGTGAGTCTATGCAAACGGATCGGTTCTTGTCGAATGAAGGACTGTAGTCATTGTGATGATAGAACAGATACCATTGCCCCTTGAATTCCACGATACTATGGTGATTGGTCCAGCAACCATTGGCATGCTCCTGCATTATGATACCCTTGTATTCCCAAGGTCCCATAGGATTGTCACTCATGGCGTAAGCCAGGCATTCTGTACCTCCTTCTTTGCGCACCCAAGGATACGTAAGGTAATACTTACCATTGCGCTCAAATGCGAATGGGCCTTCTTTGAAACCCTCTGGCAGATTGGTGATGCGCTGTGGAGTACCTTCTATGGAGAGAAGGTCGTTAGTCATCTTTGCCTGTACCAGTCCACCTCCACCCCAAAAGAGTACGTTGGTACCATCACTGGCTTGTAGTACACATGGATCTATACCCATCACGCCCTTTATGTTTTCTGGCTGTGGCTTGAATTTACCCATGAAGAGGTTGTCGGCAATAGCAACACCGATACCGAATCCTGAGCGTTTCTCTCCTTCCTTAGGTTTTGTGCCGTCAGGGAAGAAAAAATAATATTTGCCATCTTTCTCCACGCAGTCAGGAGCCCACATAGAGTAACCTGTAGGGTTGCCCCATGGCACCTGTTCCTGGGATAGTATCACTCCATGGTCAGTCCATTCCGTGAGGTCTGTAGATGAGAACATGTGGTAGTCAGCCATGGCAAACCATTTGCGCTCAGGCTCTATTGGACTGATTATGTCATGTGATGGAAAGAGATATACGCGACCGTTGAATACGCGTGCAGTAGGGTCTGCACTAAACTGGTTGCGGATAACTGGATTTTGTGCACTTGCAGACATCGCCGCAATGCAAAGCAAGGCTGTAGATAGTTTTCTTTTCATATTTTGATAATAAAAACCTGTCCTGTTGCACAATATGTTGTTAGACAACAGGACAGGATGAATAACGCTGATGGATTATTTGAAAATCTTTTGAACATACTCTGCAAAGCAACGACGCCATGTGAGCCACTCATGGTGAGTGCCCTGCGAAGCATAGTATGTTACGTTTATGCCGAGTTCCTTAAGGTCATTTGTCATCTTCTCTGTACCGAAGTTCTCCTCTGTGCCGCAACCCATGAAGAAATACTTCACCTGGCTGTTGAACTTCTTGGCATCAGCAAAGACACCTCCATTGAAAGTCTTGAGGTCAAGGCCGAAGATGGCACCGCTGAATGTGCCGATATATGCAAACTTATCAAGGTTAGCTGTTGTAATGTCAAGAGTCTGCTTGCCTCCCCATGAGAGACCCGCCATTGCGCGGTTGAGGCGGTCAGTCTTTGTACGGAATGTCTTGTCTATGAATGGTATTATGTCGGTAGTGAGCACATTGCCGAATGATGCACCAAACTGATCACGTGACTCTCCCTTCTTGGAACCGAATCCGTAGTCGCAATTGCCATTGTCCATTACGACTATCATTTCCTTTGCCTTTCCTGTTGCTACGAGTTTGTCAAGGATATACTGCATCTTGCCCTGTGTGCTCCATCCTGTCTCATTCTCAGCCATGCCATGCTGAAGATACAGTACAGGGTATTTGCCTTTGCCGTTCTCATAACTTGCAGGAGTATATACGAAGCAGCGGCGCTCACGGTTTTCCACGGACGACCAGTAGCGGCATTCACGTACCTGACCACGCTTTACATTTGCGTCAGGGCGATAGAGAGCTATCTCCTCATCAGTCATGGTAGCTCCATGCATGGTAGCGAGGAGTGTTGCATTCGATGATATGTTTACATCTATATCAATAGTGCCACACATCTTTCCGCAACCATATACCGCTTTTGATGCAGGGTCGATGACGTTGATGCCGTCAATGTTGAGGAAGTAGTAGTGATTACCACATACCAAAGGTGCTGTGGTGACAGTCCACATTCCTTTACCATTATTGACCATAGGCCATTTCTTACCGCAGATGTCTGCTGCTACATGCTTTGCCTCGGGAGCAAATACCGCAAAGGTTACACGGCCGTCCTTATCTATCTTTGGGTATTCCTGGCATGGTACGGTGGTGTCTGCAGTCTTGAATGTGCCTTTGTTGAGGATAGACATCATGACATCAGCATACCTGCGACCCAGAATGCGGTAACCCTCTGCTGTGAAATGTAGTTTGTCAGGACGTCCTGGACAACCCAGTGCAGATACAGGGTATGCAGTAGGTATGGTCTCATTGATGCGGTCTATTATGCTATTGTGTGCGAAACAGCAACCGCCATCCTCCTGAGTCATCAGTTCGCCCACAAGAAGCGGACACTCGTCTGCATTGAGGTTCAGTTCTTTGAGCATGCGCTCGTAAACCAGTTTTACGCGATCTGGCCAATCCTTCTGGGTGTTGTCCGTACATCCCTGATGTAGGAGTATGCCTTTGATTACGCCAACCTTCTGTGCCTTCTTGGCGCACTCCATGAGTACTCGCATAGGCTGGTTGTCATAGTCCTTGCAGAAATTTTTGAACCAGTCTGCCTGTCTGGATATATAGTCCGTGGTCTTATCCTCGTCATAAAGGTCGATGCTTGCGCCGCCCACGGCAACATTGATAACGCCGACCTTTATCTCCTCCGGCAGTTGCTCTACGAGTGAACGTCCGAAATAGTCGGCTGGAGTGAGACCGGTCCATGCACGGCAAAGAGGTGGTACGGCAGCATACCACTGTCCTTTTTTTCTTCCGGTATTATCCATATTCACAGCTGCCATCATGCGGAAGCGGGTATTGATGCCCTGGCGATCCTGGGCTTCAATGCGTGCATTGCCTTCCATGTTAGACTGTCCGAAGCAGAGGTATATATGGAAGTTAGGGTCAAAGGTTGTAGGCTGCTCTATTTCTCCAGCGGCCTTCTCGCCATCGCTGTAGTTGAGCACCTGATTCTTTTCGTAGAACTTTGCTACGTCCTGCGCCATGAGCCCTGTAAGGCAGAGGCTAAGCGCCAATATACTCAGAAATCTTTTTTTCATAGTTAATTATTATCATTTAGTTGTTGATTGTTATTGATAAACTCTGCAGGTCTTCCTTCTTGGAACTGTTGCCATAGAGTATTTCGTATTGTCCTGGCATAACGCGCATGGTATTAGAACCTTCGTCAAACCATTCGAATGATTTCCTTGAAAGCGAGATAGTTGCATTGGCATCCTGACCAGCCTTTACGTTTACACGCTGGTATGCACGCAACTGCATCACAGGGCCGTTTACATCCTTTGGGTTGCGCACATATACCTGAATCACCTCGGTACCATCTGCCTTGCCAAGATTCTTAACCGGGATAGTAAGTTCTACCTTGTTATTATCCATGATGCTTGATGAGAGCGATGCTTTGCCTATCTGGAATGTGGTGTACGAGAGACCGTAGCCAAATGGGTAAAGAGGTTTGAAGTCACGGATGTATCTGTATGTGCGACCTTCCATGTCATAATTCTCAAAATCCTTCAGCTGTGATGATGTGGAATAGAATGTCACTGGCAGTTTGCCGCTTGGGTTAATCTTGCCGTAGAGTACCTCTGCTACTGCTGTTCCTCCCTGCATGCCAGGGTACCATGCCTGAAGAATGGCGTCACAATTCTCGCTTTCAGGCTGCAGGGCGATGGCAGAACCTGAGCAGTTGACATAAACAACGTGCTTGCCGGCATCGTGGAGAGCCTTGATGAAGTTGCGCTGAACGGCTGGCAGTTCTATGTGCGTGCGGTCGCCACCCTTGAATCCGTCAATGTGTACAGGCATTTCCTCGCCTTCAAGGCTTGGTGCTATACCGCCTACGAATACCACTTTGTCTATTCCGGCAAGTTGCTTGATGATATTGTCGTAGTTGATAATAGACTCTGTTCCTATATTGACTTTGATGCTTGCACCGTAAGTATGGATGTGCGAGAAATGAATCTCAATCTTGTACTCTTTGCCAGCTTCTACCTGTAGTACAGTGCGAGTAGGTGTTACACGCCATGTGGAATGCTTTACCTTGGTTTCACCATTGACTACTACGTCAAAATTGCTGACAGACTCTACATTGAGCACTACCTCTCCTGATTTCTCAGGACGGAAGACTGTCTCGTATTGTGCGCTGAAATCCACGAGGTTGACACCAGGCGCAAACTGGTAGTTGCCTGCGGTGGTCTTGAAGAATGGCGCTGTGTGGTAGAGTGTGGCGACAGGTTTGCCTTCACGCTTGGTATTGTTCCAGAATGTACCCTTGAAACCCTTCTTGCCTTCAAATGAGCACTGTGAGAAGAGATCTGTGACTACCTTGTTGTCTGTTAGGTCACATCCTCTTATGTATTTAGCCTTCTTGTTGATGGCGCCGATGCCATCGAGGATGGTTACTGTCGTAGTAGGAGTACCATTATAGTTGCCCCACATCATGGTCTTTTCATCGGCGTTAGGACCTATGACGGCAATCTTGTCATTCTTGGAGAGAGGGAGTATGTTGTTCTTGTTCTGCAGGAGCACCATTGACTGGCGAGCCATATCAAGAGCAATATTGATATGTTCCTTGCTCTCAAGCACGGATGATGGTATCTTGCTCCACTCCACTACCGACGGGGCATCCATCTCGCCGAGATCGAAGCGGCCTTCCAGAAGGCGGATGACATGCTTGTCAACCTCCTCCTCAGTCAGCAGACCACGCTTTACTGCCTCTGGTATGCTGCGATAAGCGTAGTCGTAGCCGCACTCTACGTCAGTTCCGGCGAGTGTGGCACGTGCTGCAGAGTGTACGGCATCGCTTGATACCTTGTGCGATGAGTGTATGTCGGTCACTGCTCCGCAGTCGCTGACCACGAGATATTTGAATCCCCATTCATCACGCAGTATCTGCTGCAGGAGCCTGTTGCTTGAACAGCATGGCTCGTTGTCGTAACGCTGATAGGCACACATCACCTCGCGTACCTTGGCATCCTCTACGAGAGTCTTGAATGCAGGCAGGTATGTCTCCCAGAGATCACGTGCTGAGATGTTGTTGATGTCAGCTGTATGGCGGCTCCATTCCGGACCGCTGTGTACGGCATAGTGCTTGGCGCAGGCCCACAGTTTGCGGTACTTGGCATCCTCTGGTCCCTGCAGGCCTCGTACTACTGCGCTGCCCATGATGCCTGAGAGGTATGGGTCCTCTCCGTATGTCTCCTGTCCTCTACCCCATCGTGGGTCTCTGAATATATTGACATTAGGGGTCCAGACTGAGAGGGCATGGAAACGGGTTACGTCATCACCGTTGCGCATGAGTTCGTTCCACTTGGCACGGGCTTCGGTACTGACAGCGTCGAAGACTTTATATACCAATCCTTCATTGAATGATGCTGCCATGCCTATTGGTTCAGGGAAATTTGTCACGTTGCCCATATTGGCATATCCGTGCAGCGCTTCGCTCCACCACTGCCAGCGCTTGATGCCTAATCTGGGTATGGCTGGCGAGTCGTCGAGCATGAGGAGTGATTTCTCTTCGAGTGTTAGTCGGGAACATAAATCGACAGCGCGCTCACGGGCTGACAGTGCCGTGTTCTGGTAAGGAAATTGTTGAGCCGACATATCTGAAAAACAGAATATGGCTGTCAAACCTATTGCATAGGTTAATAGTTTACGCTTCATAGTTTGCTTGTTAATGGTAAGTTGATTTCTTGTTTAGATTCGGAATACAAAGTTAATGATTTTTTTCTATAATCGTGCAATAGTTATATATAATGTGTGGCAGATGTAACATCAGCATACCTAATTGATACGATTATTTTGTGCTTTCAGTGGAAAAATGTAACAGTGTAACGGCTTTTTCTCTTTGCACAGGTTATTTGATTTTCGGGATCTTGCCAAATCATAGACTATGACATAGAAATGTTGTCAAGTAATTTAGTATGACATACCAAACAATGACAAGTTATTTAGTTTAATCACTTAAAAACTGTCAAGCGATTTCATGAAAAGGCATTCGTGATATAGTGTTTTTCGTTTCGCTTTAGTGTTGAGCCCCCAACACAACAGTGTTGAGCCCCTAACACAGCAGTGTTAAGCCCCTAACACAGCAGTGTTGACCGGTCAACACTGATTACTTACTCATGAAAAATGTTAATTCTGGTGCACTTTTTTTCCTGATTCACACTAATATTGACTGTTTGAGGGCATGTTTCAAGAATATTTCGCTTGTGTTTGATGAAAAATGTGTAACTTTGCATTGTCGTAGCCTATGCCTCGCCATCTGAAAGGATGCGCGGCTGGGTGGGACATTACATTATAATGACATGGGCATGACGACAAGAACCAAGTGTTAATTAAAAAACTCATACATGAATATTTTGAAAATCAATTAGGTATGAAAAAACTAATATTCCTATTATTCTTTGCTTGTCTCAGCATAGGAGTGCAAGCCTACGACTTTACCGTAAAGAGTGAGGACGGAGTCGCAATTTATTATAATTATTTCGATAAGAGTAAGAATACTGTAGCGGTAACTTCAGCTAGTCAAATGTATTCCGGTGAAGTAGCCATACCGTCTTCCGTTACGTATAATGGTACCACGTATTCTGTCATCAGCATCGAAAGTTATGCGTTCCAAAACTGCAGTGGTCTGACCAGCATCACCATTCCAAACAGCGTCACCAGTATTGGAATTCTTGCGTTCTTTAACAGTATGTAGCAATACCTAAATAACCATGAATAACACAAAACAACTCTAACTAAAGTACTGAATATCAGCTTCTCCTAAATTTTAACACTTCAAGGTTCATATTTGTTAGTTCCGAATTTTCCGCCTAATTTTGCATCGTATTTCTACCGCGGAGAATCTTCGGAGCTTTATTTTTGTCACTTTGTGAAGCCAGTTTACCCGGGATGACGAGCGTTTACAATGGTTGACAAACTAGGGGCAAGTTGATGCGGTTTGCAACATCGTGCGAGGAGTTTACACGTGTTGACAACGGTTTACTTGGAGTGACTTGCGGTGGCGATATGAAAAGATGTACAAATCTCTAATCTTCGCAAACAATGAATATCACAAGGAAATGCGCCCATTGCGGCAGGGAGTTTTCTCCACAATCAGGCAGTCAGAAGTATTGCTGTGAACAGTGTGCTGATACTGCAAAGCAAAATAAGAAGAAGCAGAAGCGTGAGATGTTCAAGGCAATAGAACCGATGGCTATGGTTCAGTGCCAGGAGTACCTGACTTTTGCAAATGCAGCCATCCTCATGGGTTGCACTCGCCAATACATTTACAAGTTAGTCGGTCAAGGAAGACTGAAAGCATCACGTCTAAGCCGACGCATGTCTCTTATAAAGAAGTCTGATATTGAGGATATGCTTGATGCAAGTCCATACGAGCGAATTCTCCCTATGGTAAAACCAAAGGGAAAGAAACCAGATGTAAAGAAGCCAGCATCCATCTATCAGGATGCCGAGGAAGTTCTTGACTACTATTCTGGAGAAGATGTCATGCGCATCTATAAGGTGAAGCAATCCTGGTTATATAGTCGCGCCAAAGCTCATAAGATACCTATGTGCAAGGTTGCAGGCAAGACATATTACAGTAAACAACATATTGACATGCATTTCAGCGGTGTTGACGTAAGCAATATCACCGAATGGCTGACTACGGATGAAGTGGCTTCAACATACTCAATGCATCCGCAAGCAGTGAGAGCATATGTGAACCGCCACCACATCCCAAGCAAGCGAGAGTATGGTGTAACATATTACTCGAAGCAACATCTTGATGAACTTCGCCGCATGGATCTGGCGAACGACGAACGCTATATGACGGTTGAGGATGTAAAGCAAATGTATGGACTTACCGCAGCGAACATCAGTCATATTGTCCGTAATAATAAGGTAGAAAAAGTCAAGGTCGGAGTGAGAAACTTACTTCTCAGAACCGACATTGAAAGAGTGATGAATGAACGAAAAATGAAGGGATTACAGGTCTGAGGTCTAACAAATTTCAGAAAGACATGCTGATTCTAAACTGATTCTGTACTGACTGAAAATGACGGTTGTCAGCATTACATCATTTCCGAAATTTGCCGACGCTAAGAGAGCCTTAGCCTCGTATGTTCAATTTTAACCGTATTGTATTATGAATATTTGCAAGACAGTAACCCTCCGTACCCGACCTATCAAGAACGGTACACAACTTTCGTTTTATCTCGACTACTATCCTGGTTATCGTGATGAAGAAAGCATGAAGACCATCCGTCATGAATCGCTCGGCATCTACATCTATGCCAAGCCAAAGAATCAGCGTGAGAAACTTTACAATGAGACCATGACTGAGAAAGCAGAAGCCGTTCGTTGCAACCGATTCGAGAGCATTGTAAACGAACGATACGACTTCTTTGACCGCAACAAACTCCGTGGCAGTTTCCTTGACTATTTCAAAAAGAAAGCAGACAAGAAGAACACCAAGTGGCAGAATGTGTACAAGTACTTTGAGAAGTTCGTAGAAGGAAAGTGCACTTTTGAAGAAATCAACGTTGACCTATGTGTCAAGTTCATGGAGTTTCTGCTTACAACGACTCAGTTGAAGCATCCTACAGTCAAGTTGCATACCAATACCGCTTCCGGCTACTGGTCAACTTTCCGTGCCGTACTACACACAGCCTATCGTGAGCACAAGATTAAGGACAATCCTAATGGCTACCTTGACAGGATTGACACCATCCCAACCGAAAAAGAGCATCTTTCCCAGCAGGAACTTATCACTCTTGCAGAGACTCCATGCAAGCATCAGGTGTTGAAGGAAGCATTCTTGTTTTCATGCCTCACAGGACTCAGAAAGAGCGACATCATGGCACTTACTTGGAACAAGATTCAGCCATATGGTGATGGAGGCATGTTTATCACTGTACGTATGCAGAAGACCAAGCAGCTCATAAAGAACCCTATCAGCGAGGAAGCACTTGAACTCATTGGGTTCTACGATGAGGATGCCGACCGTAAACCTACAGACAAAGTATTTGTGGGGCTGAGAGACTGTATGACACAGAAACCATTGAAGGACTGGCTTGACGCAAGTGGCATCACCAAACACATCAGCTACCACTGCTCTCGCCATACCTTCGGTTCACTTCAGGCAGATGCAGGAACGAGCATCTATGCCATCCAAAGGATGCTTGGGCACAAGAATGTCGAGACCACTCAGATCTATGCAGACATGAGTGATGAGACTAAGAAGGCTTCTGTAAACCGTATCACCTTGAAGTCAACAACTAGTCCCGTGCCAGCACCAGAGGAACCAGTGCCAGTAAAGGTTACCTCTGCTGAGAGTGCCTAATGGATTATGAAGATTGCTTTAGAAACTACATTGTAAGGGAGGGCTCAAATGTTCTCCCTTAAATTTTACTATCGGCACAAATCAACTTAATTCCGTTGATTCTTTGAAATCAAGTAAAATCCTTTGATTTTGTATGATAAATCTTGTGTTGTGCAAGATAGATCTATCATAATATGTTAAAAAATCAAATAAATTAGCTTGATTTTGCAAAATCAACCATAATCGCTTGACTTAATCAAGAAAATGTGTTACCTTTGCATCAACAAATAGTTTATATCTATGATTAAAGGTGTTATTACAGGAGATTTGGTCAACTCCACCAATATTGCAGTCGAATGGCGACAGACTGTTGTAGATGCATTAAATGCGTGTGTCACTGACTTTTTGCCACTGACTCCAATAAAAATAGAGATGTACAGAGGCGATAGTTTTCAGGTCGTTGTGGACAATCCTGAACTCTCGCTGACTATAGCTATTGCAATTAGGGCAAAACTTCGTGCTTCTACACCCGAAAAGAAGGAGATTTGGGATGCCAGAATTTCTGTTGGAATCGGTGATGTTTCCTTCGAAAGTGACAATATAGTTACCAGTGATGGCGAGGCTTTCAGATTGTCAGGTAGAGCTTTTGACGCTATTGGCAAGAAAAAACTGACAATAACCACACCGTGGTTAGAATTCAACAATTCAATGGAACTTGTTACACGCTTCGCAGATGATGTTGTATCTTCATGGACTGTCAAACAGTCAAAAGTTGCATATCACTCATTGCTGTTCCCTAAGACTCAGAAAGATATGGCGGCAGACTTAGGATTGACAAAGCAGAACTTCAACTCACATTGGACATCTGCCAGAATCCAGTTAATCCAGGACTATATAGAATATAACAAATTACATATTTCACAATTCATCAAACACTAATATGGAAGCGTTCATTGTTTTGATAAAACTTCTTTGTGCCCATCTGTGTTCAGACTTTATTTTTCAGACAGATGCAATTAATAATGGTAAGCGTAAGTCTGGAAGCAAGGGCTTGGGCTACCAGATCCTACACAGTATGATCCACGCAATTGTAGCATATCTGTTTGTTGCAGAGTGGTGTTGTTGGCAAATTCCTGTGGTCATTCTCGTGAGCCACTTCCTCATAGATGAGATAAAGTGTAAGCTCCATAAAGATTCCCTTACGATATTCCTTACAGACCAGTTCGCTCATATCATAGTCATTGGAATACTTTGGTTCTTCTTATACGGTGAAAAGATTGAACTTTCTTGTATGGCATGTCCTTGCTCTTCGAAAGTCTGGTTTGTTGGCATGGCGTACATACTGATGCTAAAGCCTTCATCCATCCTATTGAGTTTGTTCCTTGACAAGTGGACTCCTGCATCACCAAACACCCAGAGCCTGCCAAATGCAGGACAGTGGATTGGCTATATTGAACGAATCCTGATACTTACATTTGTTCTCGTTGGCAGTATGGAAGGAGTAGGTTTCTTGCTGGCAGCAAAGTCCGTCTTCCGTTTTGGCGAGTTGAATAAGGCAAAAGAAATTCGCACGACAGAATATGTGTTGATCGGAACACTCGCAAGTTTCACCATTGCTATACTTACAAGCATAGTCGTTTCTCATCTATTATAAACTTATGGTAAACAACAAGAAAGGTAATCTCTGGCTACTTATTTCTTTGTGGGTGGCGTGCATCATCATGTCAACAGTGGTGTATGTAGCATTGTATGACAAGACCCATGATTATTTCATAGCGATTATCAGCACCGTAGGCATCGCAGTATTCGCTTGTGCGTGTGTATGGCAAATCTTCTCGCAACTGGAAAACATGGTTCCCAAGAGCGAACGCGAGCGCATCAAGGCAGAGAAACTTGCAGAGGAAGCTCGCAAGAAGCAACTGGCAGAGGTACAGAGCTATAAGGTAACACGCCCAGAACCGCAGCAACCTCAGATTGTCGTCCAGAACACCATCGTCAACCAACACGAAATCATCAACGAGGTCAATACCGAGGTTGTAAACAATGTGGTCAATGACATCACCAACAACAATGTCAACATGGTCGAGGCTATATTAGTTGCACACGCTGCTGCCCAAGCCAATGCCGAAGCCCAGGCTCCTACCGATGTCAACGTAGAATCACCGACCATCAATGTTACACCTCCCGAAGTTAAGGTTGAGCCTCCTGTAGTAAATGTTGAAGTGCCCCAACCAACATCAGCAGCACCTTTTGCAGATATTTCGGATGTAGATACAACGATTGGAGGTGAGTCATATCTGGACACCATTGCTGCCCATGAACAGGCACGCAAGAAGAGAGAGGCGGATAAGGTGAATGCCATCATGGCATATCTGAAGGTTGCCATGCCACCATTCATGCCCAAAGATCAGATTGAAAGACTATGTCAGGAAGTGCTTGAATGGATAAAGGATCCTGAATATATTCCAACAGAAGGTGTCCACGTATATAGAGAATTCGGAACCTTGGATGCCCGCCACCTCATCTGTAACATAAGTGAGAGACTCGGCAGAAACTACTTGGGGCATAACAGATCTCAGTTTATAAAAGCACTTTTTGCTGAGACATGTCATCAACTGGAAGAACCTGCCATTTATAAAAACATCAAGGAAAGACCAAAAGAAGGTCATATCAAGTATGACAAACCAGATGAAGACAACATAGCCTTTCATTACGAGTTGCTGGAGCAAAGCATCTAAAACAGAAAACAACACTCAGCACGAGTCTTTTCAGCCTCGATTCCCATCAAACGGAGTCGGGGCTTTTTTATGTCTTTTTCCCTCTTATTCAATAGATTTTGTAGCTTGAAACTCACCCCGTCAAACTTTTTTGTACTGATTCCATACTGATTTCCTGCTGACTGAAAATGGCAGGTGCCAGCATTACATCATTTGCGAAATTCGCAGCGTCAAATCTGATTTTGACGTTTATGCTTATGGCAGAAGTAATAACTTTCAACGATCTTCCAACGGTCGTTGCTCGGCTTCAGGATGAAGTAGCGAGCATGAAGCAGACTCAGTTAGAGATGCTGCAACTTATGAGAGAGTCGATGAAGAAGGACAAGCACATCCCTATGTCAATAGAGGACGCTGCGGAGTACCTCAAGATTCCCAAGTCCACCATCTATGAGAAACTTGCAGGAGGTGACATACCAGGTTGCAAGCCTGCCAAGGGATGGGTGCTCTATCAGGATGAGTTGGATATGTGGGTAGAGGCAAGTCGTGTGAATCCTGTTCCTCTGACACAAGAGGAGATGAATGCCTCGATCCTCGCCTCTCATCGTCGTAAACCTAATAATGTACGCGTATGATGTTAGACAACGAGATCTGGCTCCCCCTTTCATTAGATGAGAGGGAGAGCGCACCTCCCGAGCAGAGGTGGAAGTTCGACCTCAAATGGGAGAAGAGCGGCAAGGGTGCTATCAAGGTGGCAGGAAGCATCAACAACATCATTGCTATCCTGACAAACGATCCACTTCTCAAAGGCAAGATTCGTCACAATGACTTCTCCACTGTCATTGATGTACGCGATGTGCCTTGGCAACAGGAGGTGGCTCCCTGGAACGATACCAGTGATGCCTACCTCGCCAGCTATCTTGAAGGCTATCGTTTGGGCGGTTTCTCCGACAAGAAGATTGCCAAGGCTCTGACGATTGTAGCCCATGAGAACAGCTACCATCCTGTGCGTGATTACCTGAACACCCTTGTGTGGGATGGCATTCCACGCATAGAGAGCCTTTTCATTGACCATCTGAAAGCGGAGGACACACAGCTCTACCGTGAGGCTGCCCTTGGCTTCATGGTCATGTCTGTGAAGCGCATCTTCGAACCCGGGTGCAACCTCCAGTTCATGCCTGTCTTCATCGGCAAACAGGGTGCTGGCAAGAGTTCATTGGCTCAGGTGCTGGGTGGCGAGTGGGTGACCAACTCTGCCATTGACATCAACTCCAAG
>JAZLIN010000104.1:0-3027 GCA_045617365.1 Prevotella sp.
TGGAGCGTCGTATAATTTCAATACCGCCGAAAAGCTTAATGTATTGTTGCTCAAGATGATTAAAGCAATGGGACTTCTAAAGGCAGGCGAGGAAGTGACTTTTGATTTTGACCATCAGTTCATTCCGTCGCACAAGTTTGATGTGAGTTTTGAATTAGTTTGTAACGGTCATTCTTGTAAAATATGTTAATTTTCAGTAATACAGTGGTATATTTATTGTAAATCCCTTGTGTATTCCAAACATTATTGCTACTTTTGTAACGGCTAAAGAAATAAACGTTACAATGGCAAGACCAATCAAAGAAGAAACGACTTACAAAGTCACACTCCACATAAACGGAGCATACAGATATGCATCCACACGTCCTCGTGTGATTACGGAGGCAGGCAAGAAGAACGGGAACAAGAGCATTCACTGGGGTACGGTCACAGAGGACTTCAAGTTTATGCCGAATGCAAAATTCATATATCTGCCTATCGAAGAACGAAAGAAATACATCTTCCCTGATGGTTGGGACCTCAGCGAGTTGGACAAGCTTTCATCGAACAGGAAAGCCGGAAGGCCAGCATCATCAGAAGAGGACAAGAATAGACTATATGGTGCTACATGGCTCCTTGAAAGAGCTGCGGAGGCTACTGGAATCCGTGACGACCTTGAAAAGGTGTTTGACGGGAACAAAGATATAGTAGATGACATCATGACGCTGGCAATGTTTCCGTACATAACAAACTTCTCTTACAACCGGCTTGCACGATGGCAGCAGGTTGAGAAGTCTCCCTCAAAACGGATTCTTGCTCCGTGTGACATTACAAGACTGACTCAATCCATAACAGAGAAACACCGGATGGAGCTGCTCAGACTTCGGGCTGCTCGCCTTGGAAAGGAGGAGATGTGCTGCGTTGACTCCACAAGCCGCACCGCATACGGTGATTCGCTTACTGATATAAGATGGGGACACAACAAAGAAGGTTTGGCCCTTCCACAGACTCTTGAGGTTGTAATCTACACGCTCAACGAGCACATGCCTGTCTATTACAGGACATTCCCGGGCAACATGCCCGACTCCAGATCCATAGACACAATAATGACTGATGTGGAACATGCGGGATTCCATGACCTCGTGTTCATAACGGATAGAGGATACACTAGCATCCAGAATATTGAGAAGTATATACTTAAGGATCAGCGCGCTATAATGTGTGTCAAGGTTGGCTTGAAGATTGTCCTGGACAAGATCAAGGAGCTTGGCAGCTTTTCCGCCAAACCCGACGGGATGGATATTGATGTTGTCTCAAAACTGTACTACAGACAGTACGATCTTGACTACGAGGTGATGTCCAAAGGCAAAGCAATCAAGAAGGCAGACAGACTCAAGCTGAACCTGTATTTCAATTCTGCGTTGAGAGGTGAGCAGCAGAGGAATCTTGACGTCAAGATTGCTGGCCAGAAGCAGTCGCTAGAAATAGCGATTGCCAACAAAGAAGAGATTGCTGACGAGAAAGGGTTCGCAAGCGAACATGATTTCTTCAAGATTGAGCTCAACACAGACAATACCATAAAGTCTTACAGTCTCAACGAGAAGAAGTACGAAGACGCAACTATCACAATGGGCTTCTTTGCCAACATGACGCATAAGCTCAACATGACAGCACCAGAGGCGCTGGCAAATTACAAACTCAGAGACGAGCAGGAGAAATACTTCCAGCAGATGAAGTCTGAGATGTATTCAGACAGACAGCGCAACTGGTCAGAGGATGGAAAGACCGGCCGTTTGTTCATTCTGTTTGTTTCGTTGATTCTCGGTTCGTTTGTCAGACACAAATGGAAGAGCACACGCCTAAAGGACAAATTTGACTCTTCCCTTGACATACTTGACGAGATGAGGTCTATCAGGTGCGTGGAGCACAAAGGACATGCTAAGCACATTACTCCATTCGTCGGCACTCAGGTGGATATCTGCAAGGCTTTCGGCTTTGAAATACCCAAGGGCTGCGAACCCAACTACAAGCCAAGGAAGCCTGGCAAGAAGCGTGGAAGACCCAAAAAGGAGGGCAAAACAGATTAGCCGTTACAAAAGAAATCAAAACTCACATATTATAGGGCTGGTTTGGAATTGCTCTCCAAACGACAGTATAGTCAGAGCATTGCTTGTTTCTATTACTCTGTCATTCAAAAGATGTGGTATTCATTGACGGTTTCGTCTCTGCGCCCGATGGCGTATGAGGACCAGAATCCTTTGGACGAAGATATTCATGAACGTACATTAAAGGACATTACTTTGCGCTTAACAGGTCGTAAGGACGTAGAAAAGGTGAATGATCTATTTCGTGATAAGATGTTACCATTACGTAAGAAGGCTGATTATGAGCCAACTCTGTGTACGCAAGAAGAGTGCCTTGAATGTAGAGAATGGTGCGAGTCGCTGAGGAGTCTCCTAAATTATCGCTTTAGGAAGAAAGTTGATTAGGCGGTCACCATCTAAAACATTAAACATAGAAAAGTTGATATAGTCAAAGAGGTTCCTCAGGAGAGGGACTTCTTTTGAGTACTTTATACGTGTATGAAAATACCCTCACGCGTCTCACGACGAATGAGGGGTAAACGTCCTAATCTCCGCCTTATCCCACCTTTGCACTTAGCGTCTGCTGCTTCGGCTGGAGTTTCTTCCATCCTCGTACCATCCGAGTGCGGCACCGAGCCGTTTTGCCCGAGATAATCAATCTCCAACAAAGCCCCCCACCTTTGCACTTGGCGTCTGCTGCTTCGGCTGGAATTTCTTCCATCCTCGTACCATCCGAGTGCGGCACTGAGCCGTTTTGCCCGAGATAATCAATCTCGTTCAAAGCCGTTCCCCTTCGTGATTAAGCCCTACCTTTCTTTGCAAGCAAAGCGTTCTTTTCTATTGTTTATTGAATAGAGGAGACGGCCGAGCGGCATCGCTGAACAAATTATGGCATGCAAATGGAAAGACAAGAAACGATGGACTATGCTGCGGTGGTCCGTGAATACCGCACGAATGGTGGCGG
>JAZLIN010000105.1:0-56669 GCA_045617365.1 Prevotella sp.
GCTGTTTTCGTTTTCGTACCTGAGCGAGGAAAAGCGATGAAGGAGCTTTTCCGAGCGTCTTAATCGAATGACAATGAAAATAGCTATTTAAACAAAAAAAAGACTTCCCGAAGGAAGTCTTTTTTTGTTATGAACTAATAAAAATTAGCAGTTTTCAGCAAAGTACTTAATTGTACGTACCATCTGTGAAGTGTAGCTATTTTCATTGTCATACCAGCTTACAACCTGTACCTGGTATGTGTCATCGTCGATTTTGCTAACCATTGTCTGTGTAGCATCGAAGAGTGAACCGAATCTCATTCCGATTACGTCAGATGAAACGATTTCATCTTCACAGTATCCGTAAGATTCTGTTGCAGCAGCTTTCATAGCTGCATTGATTCCTTCTTTTGTTACATCTTTTCCCTTAACTACAGCTACGAGGATTGTTGTAGATCCTGTAGGTGTTGGAACACGCTGAGCTGAACCGATGAGTTTTCCGTTGAGTTCTGGGATTACGAGACCGATAGCTTTAGCAGCACCTGTTGAGTTAGGAACGATGTTCTGAGCACCTGCGCGTGAACGGCGGAGGTCACCCTTGCGCTGTGGACCGTCGAGGATCATCTGGACACCAGTATAAGCGTGGATTGTAGACATGATACCTGACTGGATTGGAGCGTAGTCATTAAGAGCTTTAGCCATTGGAGCGAGACAGTTAGTTGTGCAAGAAGCAGCAGAGATAACTGTGTCACCAGCCTTAAGAGACTTGTGGTTTACGTTGTAAACGATAGTTGGGAGGTCGTTGCCTGCAGGAGCAGAGATAACTACCTTCTTAGCGCCAGCCTGGATGTGAGCCTCAGCCTTAGCCTTTGAAGTATAGAAACCTGTGCACTCGAGAACTACGTCAACGTCGAGCTCACCCCATGGGAGTTCAGCTGCGTTTGGCTTAGCGTAGATAGTGATCTTCTTGCCATCAACAACGATGTTGTCCTCACCAGCCTCTACAGTGTGCTTGCCCTCGCCGAACTTGCCAGCGAAACCACCCTGTGCTGTGTCATACTTGAGAAGATGAGCGAGCATCTTTGGAGATGTCAGGTCATTGATTGCTACTACCTCGTAACCCTCAGCCTCAAACATCTGACGGAAAGCGAGACGACCGATACGACCGAAGCCGTTAATTGCTACTTTTACCATTTTGTTTAAAAATTTTAGATTAAATAATTATGTAATCTGTTATCCAACGTTTCTTTTTTGTGGGAGAATTCAGTGCGCTTTGAAGTTTTTTTGCTCTTTTGCGCTTTTTTTTCTCTATTTGTGTGCAAAGTTACAAATTTTTTTTTAATTTTGCACAAGAATTACATAATTATTTTAATAAATCTATAAAAAATGAGTAATTTCGTATCAGAATTTAAGGAATTTGCCATGCGCGGTAACGTTATGGACATGGCAGTAGGTGTTATCATCGGCGGTGCTTTCGGTAAGATTGTTTCTAGTTTGGTCGATGATGTTATTATGCCTTTGGTAGGTGTTGTCACTGGTGGCGTCGATTTTACATCTCTCAGCATCAAGGTTATGGATGCAGAACTTAAGTATGGCCAGTTCGTTCAGAATGTAGTTGATTTTATCATTGTAGCATTCTGTGTATTCCTTATGATTAAGGGTATGAACTCGCTAAAGAAGAAGAAAGAGGAAACTGTTGCCGAACCTGCACCTGCAGAACCATCTGCAGAGGAGAAACTCCTTACTGAGATTCGCGATCTTCTGGCAAAGAAGTAATCAGTTGACAGTTGACAGTGATGTCAGACATTGTTTACCCCATAGCCGAAGAGGGCGAAATCACCCTTCGCAGGGTCGTTTGGGAAACAGGTTTTCAGTTCCTCTGTAAGTTTTATTGCAGTTGACATAGATGCCGTCTTGGATTTCAATAGTCCGAGGCGGCATGCTTGTTGTATGACGTGAGTGTCCATGGGGATGATGAGACTGCGTCGGTCGATGATGTCGCTCCAGATACCGATATCTACCGGTGAGTCGCTGCGCACCATCCATCTGAGGAACATGCAAAGTCGTTTGCATGATGACTTAGTGTCTTTGGGTATGATGCCTGTAATGCCACGCTTAGAGAAAAAACGTACTAATAGTTCCAAGGTCTCAAGGCACGTCAGTCGTGTCTTATTATGAATGATGTAGCCGCGTATGCTGCCGTACGTATTTACCATCTCCTGCAGGGCACATAGCATGCGGTGCATGGTGGAGTAATTGTACAGCCGGTAGTAACAGCGTGTTTCGTCGTCGGGGATGTCAGTCTTGAATCGTCCGTTGGCAATCCATCCTGCCATGTCGCCTAGCGAGTAGTCGAGCAACAGCTGTATCTTAGGCATGAACTGCTTGCGGCTGCCGTAGCTTAGGCATGAGGCAACGAAAGCAAGGAGTTCCTTGTTGGTGTCTCCTGCTACCTGGTGCATAAACCAGGATGGGTCACCATCAAGGAACTCCTTGTTTTCGTATTTAAAAGCCAAAGACTTAAGAAGATTATTCAACTCAGTATCCATAGGCTTTTGTGAAAAATGATTATGAATTAACAATTTAGAGAATAGACTTGACAGTCTCGAGCATGCCCTTAGACTGAATATCGTTGAGGAAGCCCTCGACCATGTCTGTAAGGCCAGCAATCTTGTTGAGGTCTCCGTGCTCACCCCAGATCCAGTCTGCAGCGAGAACACCCTCAGCCACCTTGCGTGTATCGCCGGTAGCCCAAAGTTCTGTGAGGAGGTCCATGATCTTCTGGTCATCATTTGGCTGGATAGGAGCACCGTCAGCACGTGTACCACCCTTATAGTAAGTGATGATAGCAGCGAGACCGAGTACGAGACCCTTAGGCAACTCACCCTTACGCTCAAGATATGTCTTCACTCCTGGAAGGTCACGAGCCTGGAACTTAGGGAATGAGTTGAGCATGATAGATGTTACCTGGTGGTCAACGTAAGGGTTGTCAAAGCGCTCGAGCACGTCAGCAGCAAACTGCTGGAGTTCCTCCATAGGGAGGTTGAGAGTCTGCATGAGTTCGTCGTACTGTACCTTCTTGATGTACTTGCCTACTACCTCATCGTGGAGAGCATCTCGAACGATGTTGATGCCTGAGAGGTAAGCTACAGGAGAGAGTACTGTGTGAGGGCCGTTGAGGAGAGTAACCTTACGCTCGTGGTAAGGAGCCTCAGACTCAGCGATGAGTACGTGGAGACCAGCCTGGTCAGCAGGGAACTCAGCGCGGAGCTCTTCACATGTCATGTTCTCAGCCTTCTCAATAACCCAAAGGTGGAAAATCTCAGCCTGAACAACGAGGTTGTCCTTGTAGCCGATCTTCTGCTGAATCTCAGCGATGTCCTTGCGTGGGAATCCTGGTACGATGCGGTCAACGAGAGTAGCGCAAACGTAGTTGTACTTCTCAAACCACTCCTTGAATCCTTCGTAGTCAGTACCGAGGTCTTCCTTCCAAAGCTCAATGTACTTACGGATGCAGTCCTTGAGGTGATGACCGTTGAGGAAAATGAGCTCACAAGGCATAATGATAAGACCCTTTGTAGGATCACCATTGAAAGTCTGGTAGCGGCGATAGAGGAGCTGAACGAGCTTGCCAGGATATGAAGAAGCAGGTGCATCAGAGAGTTTGCATGCAGGGTCAAAAGCAATACCTGCCTCTGTAGTATTTGAAATCACGAAACGAATCTCTGGCTGCTCAGCGAGTGCCATGTATGCCCAGTTCTGTGCATATGGATCGATACCGCGAGAGATTACATCGATACGGTCAAGCTGGTTGACAGCCTCGCCATTGAGACGTCCCTGAAGATTTACGTGGTAGAGGCAGTCCTGACCGTTGAGCCACTGTACCATACCCTTATCGATAGGCTGTACAACGACAACAGAACCGTTGAAGTTTGTCTTTGCATTCATGTTCCAGATAATCCAGTCAACGAATGCACGGAGGAAATTACCCTCACCGAACTGGATGATTCTCTCAGGAGCAGCGCTCTTAGGAGCAGTCTGCTTGTTAAGTGATTTAAGCTGTGCCATTTTGTTAATATAAATTAGTTTTTCTTTTGTATTGCGATTTAACAGTCTTTCAAAGGACTTTGCATTTTTCTGCTTTTGTCTATTAGATTGCAATTTGTGTAATCTTCACTTTGCAAAATTAATAAAAAAAAGCGAAACGATGAAAGAATTTCAGCGTTTCGCTTGATATTTAGCAATTTTTAACCTTCTGAGTGGTTGCGACTGGGTTTACAGTGCTCCTTTGGTAGAAGGCAACTGATAGTGGTAGATGTCGCGCTTCACTGCCATGCGGATGGAGCGTGCGAAAGCTTTGAAGATACCCTCAATCTTGTGATGCTCGTTCTCTCCCTCAGCCTTGATGTTGAGGTTCATCTTAGAGGCATCGCTGACACTCTTGAAGAAATGGTGGAACATCTCAGTAGGCATCTCGCCGATCTTCTCGCGATGGAACTCTGCGTCCCAGATGAGCCATGGGCGTCCGCCGAAGTCGAGTGCTACCTGACAGAGGCAGTCGTCCATTGGGAGGGAATATCCATAGCGCTCTATGCCGCGCTTGTCGCCCAGTGCCTTGAGTATGCATTCGCCGAGTACGATTCCGGTGTCTTCGATGGAATGGTGCTCATCCACGTGCAGGTCTCCGTTACAGCGTACGTAGAGGTCCATCATACCGTGACGACCGATTTGCTCAAGCATGTGGTCGAAGAAACCAAGGCCTGTCTGTATGTCGCATTTGCCGGTGCCATCCAGATTGAGACGCACGGTGATGTCAGTCTCCTTTGTGGTACGGGTGATTTCTGCTATACGCTCGCCAGCGAAGAGGAGTTCGGCAATCTTCTCCCATGTCATGCCGTCCTTGCCGAGAATGAGAGATTTGCATCCGAGGTTCTCTGCTAGCTGTGCATCCGTCTCACGGTCACCGATGACAAACGAACCCTCGATGTCATACTCCGGATTGTTCATGTACTCAGTGAGCATTCCTGTGCCAGGCTTGCGGCATGGGTGGTTGTCCTCTGGGAAATGTCGGTCGATAAGGATATTGTCAAACTCGACACCTTCTCCCTTGAGGGTCTGCAATATGAAATTGTGAACAGGCCAGAAAGTGTCCTCGGGGAAGGAGTCTGTGCCCAGTCCGTCCTGGTTTGATACCATGACAAATTCGAAGTCGAGATTCTTGCGGATGAAAGCGAGGTTGCGGAATACACCCTCCACGAATACGAGTTTCTCGAACGAGTCAATCTGTTCGTCGGCAGGCTCTTTGATGAGAGTACCGTCGCGGTCTATGAATAATATTCTTTTTTTCACGTCGTAATTGTTACCTTAATTTATAAGTGATGATTTTTCTTTGCTATGGTGCGCGAGAAGATGTCTCCGTGCAGATAGAGTGTCGCTGTGATAACTGTAATCGACAGCAGTTCTACGAATGCGAATGCTATTGTGCTGAAGAATATCATGAAGAAGTAACCTGATGCAGGGATTATCGTGGTATCTCCAAATACCAGATTACCCTCCACGCCACTGAGGTATGCCTTCAATGATATGATACCGGGTAGGAAAGGGACTATGCTTGCTATGGAGATGATGAATACTCCGAGCAAGGTTACGCCGATAATCTTTCCTGAGGATCGCAGACCAGCCTTATAGGCATTGCGGAAGGAATACTCCTGAAACAATGCCTTGCCCTCTGTATCGTCAGGGATGTCCGTTGGCCGCATTACCGCACAGAAGTAACAGTGTACCAATGGTGCCAGGAAAATGATGAGTGCTATGACGAGACCCAGAGTGATGATGGCTAAGAATACCTGCCATGAGGTACTGAGGGAAGCAACCCATAGACCGAGTTCGCCAAACTGTATCAGTCCGAGCATACTGAGTAGGGTAGGCAGTATCATGTAAGGGAAGACAGGCCATGCCAGTTGCAAGGTACGGTTGATGGTCAGTTTCCATGCTGCAGCCTTAGCTTTGTTGCTGTTGGCATCATCCTCCGAAGACTCGATGCCGAATATCCTTCGGTATAGCAGCACGAGACGGGCTGATGATATGACACTACACGCTAGTATGCACAGAATCAGCATGATAGGCAGTGTGATGTCGAATGCGGTTAGTTCTATTGGTTTGCCTGTAAGCAATGCAACTGCACTCTCGGTGTTTATCTTTGTATTGATGGCATAAGATAATACACGGAACAGCGATTGTACGGCGATGTATGGTAACATCACCTTGCATATCAGTGCAAGGTGTTTGGCAAGAAACTTAAACCCCTCGCTGATGCAGGCAGCATAGGAATGCTCTGAGTATATGTCTCCCTTTTCCATTGATGGAATGTTTGAAAGTTTGAAAAATGGTGGGTCTGCCGTATGGGTAACGGCAGAACCCACCATATTCTATGGAATAAAATCTTACTTCTTCAAGTCTGCGATGGTCTGCTCCAAAGCAGCGATCTTCTCTTCTGAGTCAGAGAGTTTCTTGCGCTCCAGTGCCACGACAGCCTCTGGTGCATTGGCAACGAAACGCTCGTTGGAGAGCTTTTTCTGGATGCCCATTATGAAGCCCTTGAGACGCTTAACCTCTGCTTCTGCCTTTGCTATCTCTGCCTCGGCGTCGATGAGGTCGCCCATAGGAACGGCAAATTCACGTGTGCCGATCATGAAAGCGATAGTGCCTTCAGACTTCTGCTGTACGTATGATACGCCAGACAGACCAGCCATCTTGGTGATGACAGGACCGAGTGCAGGGCATTTGGTAACCACCTGTTCGCTGTCGCTGCTTACCACAACCTCGAGGGCAAGTGGTTCGCGAGGACCGATGTTCTTTGACTGACGTACGCCACGTACACCAGAGATAATCTGCTTTACCTCCTCAATGTCAGCCATCAGAGCCTTCTCATCCTCTGTAGGAGCATCAAGCTTGAATACAGAAACCATGAGTGACTCACCCTGCTTGCGGTCAGCGATGTGCTGCCAGAGTTCTTCGGTGATGAATGGCATGAATGGGTGGATGATATGCAGCAGTTTGTCGAAGATGTCGAGTGTAGCATCGTATGTAGCCTTGTCGATAGGCATAGAGCAGTTCTTCTCACGATCGTAGTCTGGCTTGATCATCTCGAGGTACCAGCCAGAGAACTCGTCAGTGAACAATTTGAATGCAGCCATGAGAGCCTCATTGAGACGGTACTTAGAGTAATCCTCGTTGATCTCTGCATATACAGCCTTGATCTTAGCAGTCATCCATTCGACAGCCTTCTTGTTTGAAGCAGATTGCTCAACGTCAGCAGTCTCCCAGCCCTTGACAAGGCGGAAGGCGTTCCACATCTTGTTGCAGAAGTTCATGCCCTGAGCACAGAGAGAATCATCGTAAAGGATGTCGTTGCCTGCAGGAGCTGCGAGCATCATACCCATACGTACGCCGTCGGCGCCGTATTTCTCGATGAGTTCCAGTGGGTCAGGCGAGTTGCCGAGAGACTTGGACATCTTGCGGCCGAGTTTGTCGCGTACGATGCCAGTGAAATATACGTTGCGGAATGGTATCTCCTTCTGGTACTCGCAGCCTGCCATAATCATACGTGCTACCCAGAAGAAGATAATGTCTGGACCTGTTACGAGGTCGGCAGTAGGGTAGTAGTAATTTATCTCCTCATTGCCTGGATTGTTGATACCATCAAAGAGAGATACAGGCCACAGCCATGATGAGAACCATGTGTCGAGAGCATCCTCGTCACGTGTCAGCTGATCCATAGTGATTGATGGGTCAATCTCCTTTGCCTTTGCCAGAGCCTCTTCCTCAGTGAGAGCAACTACAAAGCGCTCCTCGCCTTCTGTGGTTTCCGGAAGGAAGTAGGCAGGGATGCGGTGACCCCACCAAAGCTGACGTGAGATACACCAATCCTGGATGTTCTCCAACCAGTTCTTGTACGTGGTAACGTATTTAGAAGGATAGAACTTCAGTTCGCCGTTGAGTACAGGTGGCAGAGCAATGTCAGCCATGTGCTGCATGGCAAGGAACCACTGCTTGCATAGACGTGGCTCGACAGCTGTGTCCTGGTTGCGCTCAGAGTAACCTACTTTGTTATCGTAATCCTCGATGTGATCCATCAGTCCTGCTGCTTCCAGGTCTTTAGCAATCTGTTTGCGAACGTCCATACGGTCCTGGCCTACATACATGCCGGCAGCGTCGGAGATGGTACCGTCCGGATTGAATATGTCGATAGTTTCGAGGTTATGAGTCTTACCAAGGTTGTAGTCGTTTACGTCGTGCGCAGGAGTAACCTTGAGACAGCCGGTACCGAACTCGATGTCCACGTAGCGGTCCTCGATGACAGGTATGATGCGATTGACGAGAGGCACGATAACCTTGTGACCCTTGAGCCACTGGTTCTTTACGTCCTTAGGGTTGATACACATAGCGGTATCACCCATGATAGTCTCAGGACGTGTGGTGGCTACGACTGCATAGTAACCCTTCTCGTCCTTGTGGAATACCTCTCCTTCTTCGCCTGTGAGAACCACAGGGTTGGTGTCAGCGTCAGCTACATAATATTTAAGATGGAAGAGCTTTGACTTCTCCTCGCGGTAGATAACCTCCTCGGTCGAAAGCACGGTCTGCGCCTTAGGGTCCCAGTTTACCATGCGGAGACCACGATATATGTAACCCTTATTGTAAAGGTCAACGAATACCTTGAGCACAGACTCGCTACGCTTCTCGTCCATGGTGAATGCTGTACGGTCCCAGTCACACGAAGCGCCGAGCTTGCGGAGCTGCTTGAGGATGATGCCACCGTGCTCGTCGGTCCACTCCCAGGCATGCTTTAGGAATTCCTCACGGGTGAGGTCGCGCTTCTTGATACCCTGCTGGGCGAGTTTGTTTACTACCTTTGCCTCAGTAGCGATAGACGCGTGGTCAGTACCTGGTACCCAACATGCATTCTTGCCGTCAAGGCGAGCCTTACGGATAAGTATGTCCTGAATGGTATTGTTGAGCATGTGGCCCATGTGGAGCACACCTGTCACATTAGGTGGAGGTATTACGATAGTGTAAGGTTCGCGACCATCAGGCTTGCTCGAAAAGAGTTTGTTGTCGGTCCAGTACTGGTACCATTTAGCTTCCACTTCCTGTGGAGCGTATTTGCTTGCTAATTCCATTGAATATATTTTGCTTTTTGTTCTTTGTTTTCCTTTTTAAGGGGCAAAGGTAGTTATTTTTTTTCGATTGGCAAAATATTTGCCTTATAAATGTTAATTAATAAAGCTCGCACGTTTCTTGATATGCCTTTTGTCAAATGGAGTTTGCAAAACGTATGTTCTTTTGTATGTGTTGTTGTGAAATGCAAATATTTTGCAAAAAAAGTACAGAAAAAGTTTTTCGGTTTAAGAATAATTTTGTAACTTTACACTCAAATTGTTTTGTAAACTAACCAAAATGATATAAAATGAAACAAATTAAAACAATTATCGGTTGCGCTGCATTGGCTGCAACGATGATGACTGCGTGTGATTCTGCACCAGTCGCTACAGAGCTGAAGTCTGGTCTTGATCCTGCAAAGTTTGATACGCTGATCAATGAAAAGCCTGTAAAGCTCTACACTCTTAAGAATGCTAACGGCATGGAGGTATGTATCACTAACTATGGTGGTCGTGTGGTGTCGCTCGTAGTTCCGGACAAGGACGGCAACCCTACAGATGTAGTACTTGGTTATGATAATATCCATCAGTATGCTGATACCCTGAACTCTCCAAGCGATTATGGATCATCGGTAGGTCGCTACGCTAATCGTATTGCCATGGGTAAGTTCAAGCTCGGTGATCAGGAGTACCAGCTCAAGCAGAATGATGGTACCAACTGTCTCCACGGTGGTGGTACATCGGGCTGGATGAATCAGGTATATGATGCAGAGCAGATCGGTGATTCAATCCTCAAACTGACTATCGTTGCTGCTGATGGCGAGAATGGTTTCCCTGGCACAGTCACAGCTACCACTACATATAAGGTTACAGCTGACAATACTCTCGATATGACATGGGAGGCTACAACAGACAAGGAGACTATCATCAATCAGACAAACCATAACTATTATAACCTCAACGGAGATTTTAATAGCGTAGGAACTGACATGATTCTCTATCTCAATGCAGATAACTTTACTCCTTCTGACACTATCTATATCCCGACAGGTGAGATCAAGCCTGTAAAGGATACTCCATTCGATTTTACTACACCTCATGCTATCAAGGAGGCCATCGGTGCCGACTTTGATCAGATAAAGAATGCTAATGGTGGTATCGACCATAACTTCTGTCTTAATACTTATAAGGATGGTAAGGGTGACGATACACAGGTGTGTGCATCCCTCTACTCCCCAAAGACAGGTATTTTCATGGAGATGTATACAAACGAGCCTGGCGTACAGTGCTATACTGGTAACTTCCAGGGTATCGGCAAGGAACCTTCTATTGCTCACAAGGGTGGTAAGTACCCACAGTACGTAAGCGTATGTCTTGAGAGCCAGAAGTATCCTGATTCTCCAAACAAGAAGGATTGGGTACAGCCTACACTCAAGCCTGGAGAGAAGTACTACAGCCATGCAGCTTATAAGTTCTCTGTAAAGTAACAACCAATAGAAAATGATATCCACTCCCACATGTAAAATTGTGGGGGTGGGTAATACATTATATATAATATAAACTAAAAACAAATAACTACTTAAACAACAATGGGCGTATTAGAAGCGTTAAAAAACAATGGATTCCAGACCATTGACTATCTGGTATTCATCGCTTACATTATTATCCTTGTAGGACTCGGCGTATTCCTTAGCCGTGGTAAGAAAGGTGAGGAGAAGTCTTCTACAGACTACTTCCTTGCAGGTAACACACTGACATGGTGGGCTGTAGGTGCATCACTTATTGCTGCCAACATCTCTGCGGAGCAGTTTATCGGTATGTCCGGTTCTGCGTTCAACTCAGGTATCGCAATGGCTGCATACGAGTTGATGGCTGCTGCTACTCTTCTTGTGGTAGGTAAGTTCCTCTTGCCTCTGATGATTGAGAAGAAGGTGTTCACAATCCCACAGTTCCTCCGCGATCGTTACAATGACGGCGTGGGTCTGAGTTTCTCTATCTTCTGGCTCTTCCTCTATGTATTCATCAACCTTACATCTGTAGCATGGCTCGGCGCTCTTGCTATCAAGCAGATCCTCGGTCTGCCAGCTGTTATGGGTTCCATGATGGGCATGTCAGTTGACTTCACACTCCTTACCATCATCCTCATCCTCTTCCTTGTAGCAGGTCTTTACTCTATCTACGGCGGTCTTGCTTCTGTAGCATGGACTGACGTTATGCAGGTGACATTCCTCGTAGGTGGCGGTCTTATCACTGCTTATGCTGCACTTGACGTTATCGGTTCGGAACTTCACATTGAGGGTGGTGCACTGGGTGCATTTTCTGAGATTTACTCACACCTTGGAAGTATTGCCGGTGACAAGCACTTCAATCTCGTAGTAACACGTAATACAGACATTCCTAACATCACTGACGATCCATACTTTGATATTCCAGGTATCGTAGTTATCGTAGGTGCACTCTGGTTGACAAACCTCGGTTACTGGGGCTTCAACCAGTACATCATCCAGAAGGGTCTCGCTGCTAAGTCACTTGCAGAGGCTAAGAAGGGTATGATCTTCGCTGCTTTCCTTAAGATCCTCATCCCATTCATCGTATGTATCCCTGGCGTGTGTGCATTCTACATCATGAACGGTGAGTACAATGGACAGACTGTATTGGAGCAGCTTCCAAACCTCGCAGGTTCTATCGACCGTTCGGATGATGCATATCCATACCTCATCCGTAACTTCACTCCAGTATTCGTAAAGGGTCTCTCATTCGCTGCCCTTGCTGCTGCTGTAATCTCTTCTCTGGCTTCTATGTTCAATAGTACTTCTACTATCTTCACAATGGATATCTACAAGCACTACATTGACAAGAATGCTTCAGAGACAAAGCTCGTTGCAGTGGGTCGTTTGACTTCTATCTGTGCTCTTCTCATGGCTCTCGTAGCAGTATATCCTATCATGGGTGGTGCTGACCAGGCATTCCAGATCATTCAGGAGTACTCAGGTTTCGTATATCCTGGTATCGTAGTAATCTTTGGTCTCGGTCTTCTGTGGAAGCGTGCAAGCGGAGCAGCAGCTGTAGTAGCTGCTATCGGTACATTCGCATTCTCTATCATCTTCAAGTTTGCTCTTCCAGAGGTACCATTCCTTCTCCGTATGGGTTACGTATTCATCTGCCTTGTAGTTCTCTTCTTTGGCATTTCGTTCATGTCAAACAAGACAAAGGTTGCAGAGGAACTCGACGAGCACACAGTCAAGACTCAGCTCAAGTATGCTAACATCTGCTTCGGCGTAGCTGGCGTATGTCTTGCACTTGGTCTCTACAGCTTCACTTCACAGGAGATGATGAACCTCGGTTTCGAGGCTGTATTCTTCCTTGCAGCCATGATGCTGTCTATCGGTATCTACCTCCGCAGCAATGCTCTTGATAAGGTTGAGGACGTTAAGTCTATCGGTGTTGATATCAATATCTTCAAGACTGATAATGCATTCAACTTTGGTGCTCTCGGCGTTATCATTATCCTTGTTATTCTTTATACCATTCTTTGGTAAATATTATATAAGTTTAGAGTGTGGAGTGTAAAAACTTCCATACTCTAAACTTTTCTTTTTTGCGATTCTTATTATCAACTTTTTTTAATTGTAATCTGTAATTTATAATACTATGTTAGAAGAACTCAAACAGAAAGTATTCAAGGCAAATCTCGATCTTGTAAAGCAGGGACTTGTAATCTTTACCTGGGGTAATGTATCAGGTATTGACCGTGAAAAGGGACTTGTGGTAATCAAACCTTCTGGCGTAAGCTATGACGACATGAAGGCTGAGGATATGGTGGTAGTTGACCTTGAGACTGGTAAGGTGGTAGAGGGAGAACTCAATCCTTCTTCTGATACACCTACACACCTTGTTTTATATAAGGCATTCCCAAATATCCAGGGAGTTGTTCACACACACTCTACATACGCTACTGCCTTTGCACAGGCAGGACAGGACATCCCTAACATCGGCACTACTCATGCTGACTACTTCTACAAGGCTATACCTTGTACCCGCGATATGACAAAGGAGGAAGTAGAGGGAGCATACGAACTTGAGACAGGTAATGTCATCGTGGATGAGATTCTTAATATCCGCAAAATCAATCCAGACCATACACCTGCTGTTCTTGTAAAGAATCACGGTCCATTCTCATGGGGCACATCTCCAGACAATGCCGTATATAATGCAAAGGTGATGGAACAGTGTGCTAAGATGGCATTCATCAGTTTCTCTGTTAATCCTATGACAACAATGAATCCACTTCTTGTGGAGAAACACTATAACCGTAAGCACGGACCAAATGCTTATTACGGTCAGAAAGGTCAGAAACATTGATAGACCCACCCCTGGCCCCTCCCGTTGGAAGGGTGGGAAATTGATATGGTCTTTTAAGTATAAATTCGCAATAACAATTTAATACTCCATGTCCCTCTAAGGAGAATAAATATATAGTCTTTCCCTTGATGAAAGGGAAGGGCTGAGGAGGGTTCTTTTATGGCATTTAATAATTTAGAACTTTGGTGGATCACAGGTGCTCAGCTCCTCTATGGAGGTGAGACAGTTAAGATAGTAGATGGACACTCTCAGGAGATGGTAGCAGGACTCAATGAGTCAGGCATTATTCCTGTTAAGGTTGTCTATAAGGGTACAGCAAACTCTTCCAAGGAGGTTGAGGCAATCATGCTGGAGGCGAACAATGCGCCTCAGTGTGCTGGTGTCATCACATGGATGCACACATTCTCTCCTGCTAAGATGTGGATCAAGGGTCTTCAGGCATTGAAGAAGCCTATGCTCCATTTCCATACACAGTATAACGCAGAGATACCTTGGGATACAATGGATATGGACTTCATGAACCTCAACCAGTCTGCACACGGTGATATCGAGTTCGGTCATATCTGCACACGTATGCGTGTACCACGCAAGGTAGTGGTAGGTTACTGGAAGAGCGAAGAGGCTCAGAAGAAGATTGCTGTATGGGCTCGAGTTGCTGCTGGTGTTGCTGACGCTCACAACGTACGCTGTCTGATGTTTGGTATGAACATGAACAATGTTGCTGTAACTGATGGTGATCGTGTTGAGTTCGAACAGCGTTTCGGCTACCACGTTGACTATTATCCAGTATCTTCACTCATGGACTACTTCAAGAAGGTGACCGACGCAGAGGTTGACGCTCTCGTTGAGACCTATAAGAAGGAATATACCATCAAGATTGATGAGTCTGGTGAGGAAGTCTACTGGGAGAAGGTCAAGAATGCAGCTAAGGCGGAAATCGCTATTCGTCGAGTTCTTGAGGATGAGGGTGCTACAGCCTTCACAACAAACTTCGATGACCTTGGCGATGCTGACATCGACGATCCAAACTTCTGTGGATTCGACCAGATTCCAGGTCTCGCTTCACAGCGTCTGATGGCTGAGGGTATCGGTTTCGGTGCTGAGGGTGACTGGAAGACAGCATGTCTCTATCGTACTATCTGGGTAATGAACCAGGGCAATGCCAATGGAGTATCATTCCTCGAGGACTACACTCTTAACTTTGCTGAGGGTCAGACATCCATCCTTCAGAGCCACATGCTTGAGGTTACACCACTTATCGCAACCAACAAACCAACACTTGAGGTACACTTCCTCGGTATCGGTATCCGCAAGCAGCAGACCGCTCGTCTTGTATTCACATCTAAGACAGGTGCTGGTGTTAAGGCAACAATCGTTGACCTCGGCAATCGTTTCCGCATCATAACACAGCAGGTTGAGTGCATTGAGCCAAAGCCAATGCCTAAGCTCCCTGTTGCTTCAGCTCTCTGGGTGCCACAGCCAACATTCGAGATTGGTGCTGGTGCATGGATTCTCGCTGGTGGTACTCACCACAGTGCTTTCGGTTACGATATCACTGAGGAGTACTGGGAAGACTTCGCTGAGATGCTCGGCATAGAGATCCTTGAGATCAACAAGGATACTACTATCGCAAACTTCAAGCAGAACCTCCGCAACAACGAGGTTTACTATATGCTGAATAAGGCACTTATGTAAGTTGGAAATTATAAATTATAAATTCAAAATTCAAAATTACATGGCTTGTGAAAAGTAATGTCATTGCTCTGAAAACAGAGGCATTCGCAGATAGAATTGTTAAGGCACGAAGATATCTTTTAGAAAATAAAAAAGAATATCGTCTGTCAGATCAGTTGCTACGAAGTGGTACTTCTATTGGAGCTTTGGTTAAAGAGTCTCAATTCGCCCAAAGTAAGGCCGATTTTATCAATAAGTTATACATTGCTTTAAAAGAAGCGAATGAGACTATCTATTGGATTGAGCGTTTGTATAACGGACAATATTTCACAAAGCCAATGTATGAATCTATAATGAAAGATGCTCAGGAAATTCGAGCAATACTCATAAGTATAGTTAAATCATCGAAACATGAGTAATTATATATATTTGTGCTAGAATGTAATTTTGAATTTTGAATTTTGAATTTTGAATTTTAATAATGACAGCAAAAGAAACAATACAATCAGGTAAGGCCATTCTCGGAATTGAGTTTGGTTCTACTCGTATCAAGGCAGTTCTCATCGATGAAGAGAACAAGCCTATAGCACAGGGTTCGCATGAGTGGGAAAACCAGCTTCATGATGGTATTTGGACTTACTCTACAGAGGCAATATGGTATGGTCTGGCAGACTGCTATGCTGATCTTCGTAAGAATGTCAAGGCGCAGTATGACTGTGAGATCGAGATTCTCGCATCTATCGGTATCTCTGCTATGATGCATGGTTACATGGCATTTGGTCCTAACGGCGTAGCAAGTCAGGGAGCACCTGTAGGTGAGAGCGAGAAGATCCTTTCTCCATTCCGTACATGGCGTAACACCAATACCGGTGCGGCTGCAGCAAAGCTTTCAGAACTCTTCAACTATAACATCCCACTGCGTTGGTCTATCTCACACCTCTATCAGTGCATCCTTGATAATGAGGAACATGTTAGCGGTATCACATACCTTACCACACTCGCAGGTTATATCCACTGGCGTCTGACTGGTGAGAAGGTCCTTGGTATCGGTGATGCTTCAGGTATGATACCTGTGGATCCTGAGACAAAGAACTACAATGCAGAGATGGTTAAGAAGTTTGATGAACTCGTGGCTCCTAAAGGTTATCCTTGGAAGCTTGAGGATATTCTTCCTAAGTGTATCTGCGCAGGTGAGAACGCAGGTTTCCTCACAGAGCATGGTGCACACCGCCTTGATATCTCTGGTCACCTCAAGCCTGGTTGCCCAATGTGTCCTCCAGAGGGTGATGCTGGTACAGGTATGGTAGCTACCAATGCCGTTAAACAGCGCACAGGAAATGTGTCTGCTGGTACTTCAAGCTTCTCTATGATAGTGCTTGAGAAGGACCTCAGCAAGCCAAATGAGATGATTGACATGGTGACAACACCTGACGGTTCGCTTGTTGCTATGGTTCACTGTAATAACTGTACATCAGACATCAATGCGTGGGTTAAGCTCTTCAAGGAATATCAGGAGCTTCTTGGCATACCTGTTGATATGAATGAGATATACGGCAAGCTCTACAATAACGCACTGAAAGGTGATCCTGATTGCGGTGGTGTGCTTGCATATAACTTCATCTCTGGTGAACCAGTTGCAGGATTGCAGGAAGGTCGTCCAATGGTGCTTCGCAGTGCAAACGATAAGTTTAACCTAGCCAACTTCATCCGTACCAACCTCTATGCTACTGTTGCAGTGCTTAAGCTTGGTAACGATATCCTCTTCAAGGAGGAGAAGGTGAAGGTTGACCGTATCACCGGTCATGGCGGTCTCTTCAAGACTCCTGGCGTAGGTCAAAGCGTACTGGCAGCAGCACTTAATTCGCCAATCTCTGTAATGGAGACTGCGGGCGAGGGTGGTGCATGGGGTATCGCACTCCTTGCAGGTTACCTTATCAATAACAAGGGTATGAACCTTGCTGACTACCTTGAGACCATCGTCTTTGGTGGTAACACAGGTGTGGAGATTGCTCCAAAGCCAGAAGACGTGGAAGGATTCAATAAGTACATCGAGGTATATAAGGCATGTTTGCCAGTGGCTCAGGCTGCTGTGGATTGCAAGAAATAAATGAAAATAACTGCAAGGTTACATATAAGAATGTATTTGTAACACTATCATAACCGTAATACATGAAATATATGTAACTTTGTATTTGCAAACAATGACAGCCCCTGTGTCGGTCGGCTGTGATTGCAGTCCAGAAATAAAATTAAAAAGTTATAATAAATACAACAACTTAACAATGGCAAATTCTATTCAGACACTTAATCATGCAGCAGACAATATCCGTATTCTTGCTGCAGCAGCAGTAGAGAAGGCTAAGTCAGGTCACCCAGGCGGTGCTATGGGCGGTGCAGACTTCATCAACGTACTTTATTCAGAGTATCTCAAATATGATCCAAAGAACCCAGAGTGGATAGGTCGCGACCGTTTCTTCCTCGATCCAGGTCACATGGCTCCAATGCTCTATTCACAGCTCTGCCTTGCTGGCAAGTTCACTCTCGACGAGCTCGCACAGCTCCGTCAGTGGGGTTCTCCTACAACAGGTCACCCAGAGTTTGAGATTGCTCGTGGTATTGAGAATACCTCCGGTCCTCTCGGTCAGGGTCATGCATACGCTATCGGCGCAGCTATCGCAGCTAAGTTCCTTGCTGCTCACACCGGCAACCCTACCTTCGCTAAGGAGACCATATATGCTTACATCTCAGATGGTGGTATCCAGGAGGAGGTTTCACAGGGCGGTGCACGTATCGCTTCTGTACTCGGTCTTGACAACCTTATCATGTTCTATGACTCAAATGACATCCAGCTCTCTACAGAGACCAAGGAGGTTATGAACGAGGATACAGCCGCTAAGTATCGTGCTTTCGGTTGGGAGGTAATCGAAATCGTAGGTAACGACGCTCAGCAGATCCGTGACGCTATCGAGAAGGCACAGGCTGTAAAGGGTAAGCCAACACTCATCATCGGTAAGTGTATCATGGGTAAGGGTGCCCTCAAGGCTGACGGTACTTCTTACGAGGCCAACTGCAAGACTCACGGTGCTCCTCTCGGTGGTGACGCATTCGTTAACACAGTAAAGAATCTCGGTGGTGATCCTGAGAATCCATTCCAGATCTTCGACGACGTTAAGGAACTCTATGCTAACCGCGCTAAGGAACTCGAGACAATCGTTGCAGAGCGTTACGCAGAGGAGAAGGCTTGGGCTGACGCTAACCCGGAGAAGGCTGCACAGCAGGCTGACTGGTTCGCTGGCAAGGCACCAAAGATTGACTGGTCTAAGGTAGAGCAGAAGGCTAACGATGCCACACGTTCTGCATCTGCAGCTTGTCTCTCAGCACTCGCAGAGCAGGTTCCAAACATGATCTGTGCATCTGCTGACCTTTCGAACTCAGATAAGACAGACGGCTTCCTCAAGAAGACTCAGGCTCTCACTAAGGACGACTTCTCTGGTGCATTCTTCCAGGCTGGCGTTGCTGAGTTCACTATGGCTTGCTGCTGCGTAGGTATGGCACTCCACGGTGGTGTTATCCCAGCTTGCGGTACATTCTTCGTATTCAGTCAGTACATGCTCCCAGTAGTTCGTATGGCAGCTCTCATGAAGCTCCCAGTTAAGTTCATCTGGACCCACGACGCATTCCGCGTAGGTGAGGACGGTCCTACACACGAGCCTGTAGAGCACGAGGCACAGATTCGTCTCATGGAGAAGCTTAAGAACCACTCTGGTAAGAACTCTGTTCTCGTTCTCCGTCCTGCAGAGGCTAAGGAGACAACCGTAGCTTGGGCTATGGCAATGGAGAACACAGATACTCCTACCGCTCTCATCTTCTCTCGTCAGAATATCAACGACCTTCCAGAAGGTAACGACTACGAGGGTGCTCGCAAGGGTGCTTACATCGTAGCAGGATCAGACGAGAACCCAGACGTAGTATGTGTTGCTTCAGGCTCTGAGGTATCTACACTCGTTTCTGGTGCAGAGCTTCTCCGCAAGGATGGTGTTAAGGTACGTATCGTATCTGTACCTTCTGAGGGCCTCTTCCGCACACAGTCTCTTGAGTACCAGCAGAGCGTTATCCCTGCAGGTGCCAAGGTATTCGGTATGACAGCAGGTCTGCCAGTAAACCTCCAGGGCTTCCTCATCGGTGCTGATCCTGCATCTAAGATCTGGGGTCTTGAGAGCTTCGGTTTCTCTGCTCCTTACAAGGTGCTCGACGAGAAGCTCGGCTACACAGCTGAGAACGTTTACAACCAGGTTAAGTCTATGCTTTAAGATCCACCCCCTTGCCCCCTCCCGTTATCAGGGAGGGGGAGAGGATGCATTTGTGTGATAGATGAGATTGTGTGAATATCACACGATATGTATGTTCATGGGGATGGTATAAATTTAATAAACTTAAAACTCCACAACCCTCCTGGGAGGATAAACACTAAATATTCCCTCCCCCTTGTAACGGGGGAGGGTCGGGGAGGGGGTCATATGGAAAAGAAAATCGTAGGTGTTGCCAGCGATCACGCTGGTTTCCCATGTAAGCAGTTTGTGCTTCAGTATCTGGAAGAGAAGGGCATAGAGTACAAGGATTTCGGCACATACAGCGATCGCTCATGTGACTATCCTGATTTCGCCCATCCACTTGCAGAGGCTATTGAGTCAGGTGTAGTATCATGCGGCATCGGCATTTGTGGTTCAGGTGAGGGCATGGCTATGACTCTGAATAAGCATCATGGTGTTCGTGCAGGTCTTGTATGGAACGTAGAGGTTGCCCACCTCATCCGTCAGCACAACGATGCAAACTGTATCGTGCTTCCTGGTCGTTTCATTACCAATCGTGAGGCTTCTGTACTTCTTGACGAGTTCTTCAAGACTCCATTTGAGGCAGGTCGTCATCAGCTCCGCATTGATAAGATGTAGTTGGTAATAGTACCGTTATAACAATAATAATGCCGATAAGGAACTTCTATGGAATGTCCTTATCGGCATTTGTTATATCTGTACATCAGCCCCCAAATAATAAAAGGCTGACTTCGCAGCCAGCCCTTATTCTACAAAAACATTATGAACTTTATCTAATAACAAAATAACCCTGTACAATCTGAAATCCCTTGTCTCTGATTTCTGAGTGCAAACTGTGGCTCGCACGAAAGAAATAGGACTTGTCGTTCCAAAGGACGGTGTCCGTCTCTGATTTCTGAGTGCAAAGTTAGTTGTTTTTTGTATTCTGTGCAATACCATAAAGTGGGTAATCTGCATCTTGAAGCACAGGGAATTTTTTCCTGAAAGTCGCCAACCTCTCCATATCCAGGTCGATAGACACTGCTTCAGCCGTGTTGTCGCTACATGAGGCAACAGTCTTGCCATAGGCATCAATGACTACAGAACCGCCGTCATAATTGCATGCCACATCCTTGCCCATTCTGTTTACGCCAATCACGTAGCATTGATTCTCCATGGCACGTGCCTGCAGCAGTACATCCCATACACGGCGACGTGAGTCAGGCCAGTTGGCTACATAGATAGCGCAGTCATAGTCGCCGGTATTACGGGCAAAAACAGGGAAACGAAGGTCATAGCAAACCTGTAGGAGGAAACGCACTCCACGCCAGTTTACTATCACCCTGTCCTCACCTCGTGTATATCGCTTGTCTTCTCCTCCGTATGTAAAGAGGTGACGCTTGTCATAGTATGTCACCTCGTCATTCGGCATGACAAAGTACAGCCGGTTGCGGTAACTTCCATCCGAGCAATGCACGGCAACCGAACCGGCCACGGCTGCATTGAGTCTGTTTGCCATCCTCTGCATCCATGTCAGAGACTGCGGTGCGTCTCCCTCTTCAGCTATGTCATTAGGTGAAGTGGCAAAACCTGTGGAGAACATCTCCGGCAGGACATACAGGTCAGACTGTTCGACTTGCATCATCATCTTCTCTGCCTGCTGTCGGTTGTATTCTGCGTCAGCCCATTTTATGTCGTATTGTATTATACTTACTTTCATTGGTTTGGTCGTTTGGTTGAAAAATACTAAAAGCTTGGGTATGTTGTATATCTTGACTGATTTTCGCGAAAATGTTAAAGGGCCCCTTTTGCAGTGTTAAAGTGGCCCTTTTGCAGTGTTAAAGTGGCCCTTTAACTTTGCAAAAGTGGCCCTTTTGCAATTCTGGTGCATTCCGCATGTTCAAACTGTTCACCATTTAATCGGCTATAAGAGAATATTTGATAGTATTATGTTGATCTCGGCTTCGTCTATACCGTATATGTTAAGGAGTTCGGCATCCTTCATCATACTGTCCATCAGTTCCCTGACAAATTCATCCAATGCCCGTTGGTTAGCCTTATGATAGTCAGAGATAATGCCCACGGCATCCATGTATCGTGATATGGCCATGCATGAATATGCCACGTTAAGCATCAGAGAGTAATCCTTAGTCAGTTCCTCTTTGGGTATTTTCCGATATATTCCGTATGCCTTTTCCGCCTTGCCAGTGTGCAGCAGCGCCCAGCCCAGTGTGTTCTGAATAGTCACATTGCCAGGTATCTCAAAGTCCAGTCTGTAGAGTTCGTTGGTCACGTCGCCCGCCCTGTTTTGCTTCACCATTGCTATGCAGTAGTTCAGAGTGTAGTTGGTGCGACCGGGTTCGAGAGTCTTCAGAGCATCAAAATAGAATGCAGCCTTTTCGTATTCCCCGATGGCGAAATAAGCCCTTGCGATGTTTCTCATAGACGGCTTGTGATCCTTATGCTCCCTGAGATGCTCAGAGTAATACTTTATTGCAGACCGGTTATCACCAGTGCGGTAGTAGTACTCCGCTTTGTAGTAGGCGTTTTTGGTGTATGGCAGTATGCTCTTCCATATAGTATTGTCCGCTGCATGGACAAACGGATTATGCTTCGTAGCCTGGAAAGGATTCAGCGTGATATACCTGAACATATCCTGCAGGTATTGTCTTCTGAGGAAAGCCTTGCTTTTCGTCGCTTCCTTGTCAGTCTGCATACCGATAGGTCCCATTTCGCCGTCCTCCATCATCTTTTTTACGTTGTCAGGCAATGTCTGCATGACGCTGGAGAATGCTATGACAAACGAATACTTGTCAGAGTCACAGAAAGGTCCCTGCTCAAGTATGCGATTGAGAAATTTACTTTCGCCCAGTTTTTCCAGTTCCCTTGCTATGTCTGGGTGCTCTATGTACATAGGCGTAAACCAGTTTATGAGCTTATAGAAGAAAGGGTAGCGCTTCATCTGCTTGAATCCGGCAAAGAAAATATCTGTGCCCTTGTCTTGCATCTGCCTCACTTTCTTTATCTTTTCCTCCATTTCCTCCATCTGTCGTTCCATGGAGTTGAGGTCTGTAGGGTCATTGCATTCGTCACGCTCCACTATGCCCTTGTCTGTGAATTTGAATGGCTGGCTCTTGATCAGGTCAGGCATTAGAGTGTTGTTTATCTTCCTGCTGTCAGACTCCGCTGTGGCACATCTCTGTACCTGCATCTGCATCTCGATAATTTCGCTTGCAGTCCTGTCGTCTTCCATGAGATAGGTCATGATCTCGCCGTCAATGTCCTTCCCCTCCAGTGAGAACATACATCCCACCAGCGCACGCTGTCTCAGTTCCTCATCGTCAGCCTGTCTGTATATCTCAGCCAGACACAGCGCTTTCGTAGTGCACATGTGCTCCATGCACGAAAGCGATATGGCGCTGATGATGGTCAGTGCGTCTATTCGGTTCGTTTTGTTGGACATGATGAAGTCACGCCACTCCACCTTCTGCTGTTCGTTCCAATAGCCGGATGTGAGCAGGGCGATGAATACCTTAGTCAGGATATCGTGATGCTCCTTAGCCGTGCAATCCTGCATGAGCATGGACTGCAGGGCCTCTGCAGAAGTATCATCGGTATGAAACTGCTTCATCCAACCTTTTACATAAGAGTTCTCTCCCAGTGTGCTCCTCACTTCTATGTCATATTCCAATTCTTCAAGGCGCTGAACCAGTTTGCGGAATACGTTGTTGCGCTCCTTATCCTGATACCCTTGCATCATAAAGTCGCCCATATATTTGTATTCCGTCTCAAGCGTCTCCAGTCGTGCGCTGAAATTCTCCAGCGGAAAAGCCTTGCACTTCTCCCGCAGAGAGTCAAAGATAACATAAATCGGTATGTTGCGTTTTGTGCTTCGTGTCATAGTAAAGTATCCTGCTTACCAGTTGAGTAAAGTCGTGTATCTGGCCTTCCCATATTTCTTGATGGAATCATTGGCAATGTCCAGTGCCTTGCAGAATTTATCATACTGCTGCTTTCTGCCCTTTTGTTCCAATGCCTCCGTGCGGAATGCAATGACCCCCTTCGGTTGTGATTTCACTGCGTTAATGACCTTTGCTCCTGCCTTGCACGCCTTGGAAGCGTAAGGCTCGGGGAGCAGGGCAGCGTCAATGTTTCCGTTTATTAGCATTTCTGTCCTGATTCTCAGGTCTTCTATCTGTATGATAAAGACATGCTGCTTCTTCTTGACTAACGAGTCGATGGCAAGTGCAGCGAGACGATATGACTCGCCATGGCTGTCGGCAGCAATGACCCTGTTGTTCAGTTGCGCAGTGCGGCTGATGCGTGCCTTCTTTGACGTGACGAATTTCCATGTCAATGCAGTTGCCGGTCCTGCCGTGAGAGTTGTTGGCTGGGTGATATCAAACTTCGCCGAACCTCCGACGTTATCCCCCTGCAGCATCCTCATGAGAGTGCTGTCTATTGCAGCTCCTTCCGCCAGTGGGGCAGTGAGGGCTATGCGGCATTCCGACATGGCGTGATAGCGTTTCAGGTGAACATCTACCCCGAGCGTGTCAAATAGTCTCAGCTCCTTGGCTACTACGATAGGCAGGCAGTCCTCCGTCGGCAGCACGGCAATCTTAAGTGCTGCGGAGTCCGCTCTCAGCAAAGAGTCTCTTTGCTCCTTGGAGAGTACACCTTTCTCCTCTGCATTGTTGCATCCGGCAAGAATGCAGAGTAATGCTATTGCAAATAAAGAATAAAAAAAGTTTCTCATTGTACTACAAAGGTAGCAATTATTCTTGATACGTGCATATTAATAAGGGTATTTTATCAAAAAGGTGTGGAAAAAACTACGTTTTCTTTCGTATGTTGAGAAAAATTAGTACCTTTGCGCTTGCTTATCAGTTATGGCTAAGGATAAAACAGCATACGTTTGTGAAAACTGTGGACAGGAATCCAGCAAATGGCTCGGTAAATGTCCTTCATGCTCGCAGTGGAACACTTTTCGCGAAATCCGCATCTCGTCAGACAGCGGACAGCAGAGTGCTCGTGCTGCGGCACGTGACGTGTCGTCCGCTCGCAAAGGTACGGCATCGGGGTTCAATACAGGCATACGCACTACGGCGCAGCGACTGCATGAGATACCTACTCAGGAATCACCACGTATAGACACCCACGATGAAGAGTTTAACCGTGTTCTTGGCGGCGGACTCGTTCCGGGATGTATAGTCCTTCTCGGTGGAGATCCGGGCATAGGCAAGAGTACCCTGACCCTACAGACCATCATGAAGATGCCAGAGCGTGAGGTGCTGTATGTCAGCGGTGAGGAGAGCGCGCATCAATTGCGTATGCGTGCCGAGCGAATAGGCGACTGCATCGGTGGCATGTCTGAAAATGTCAGCATACTCTGCGAGACATCCATAGAGAAAATCTTCGAACAGATTCGCACCACGGCACCAGACCTCATCATCATAGACTCCATACAGACCATGGAGACTGAGACCGTGGATTCGGCACCGGGCAGCATCACCCAGATACGTGAATGCGCATCGGCACTACTGCGATTCGCCAAATCCAGTGGCGTTCCCGTTATCCTCATAGGCCATATCACCAAGGAGGGTTCCATCGCCGGACCTAAAATACTCGAGCATATCGTCGATACCGTGATACAGTTTGAGGGCGACCGACAGGGTATCTACCGACTGTTGCGAAGCATAAAGAACCGCTTCGGTTCCACCTCTGAGATGGGCATCTATGAGATGTTGCAGAATGGACTCCGTCCAGTCACCAATCCTTCCGAACTGCTCCTCAGCGATGACAGCGAGGGCATGAGTGGCGTAGCCATCACGTCGGCAGTGGAAGGCATGCGACCATTCCTCATTGAGACCCAGGCACTGGTATCCACCGCGGCCTATGGCACACCGCAGCGCTCGGCAACGGGATTTGACCAGCGTCGTCTCAATATGCTTCTTGCCGTGTTGGAGAAAAGGGTAGGATTCAAGCTCATGCAAAAGGACGTGTTCATCAATATAGCCGGAGGACTGAAGGTCACGGATATGGCGATGGACCTGAGCATCATAGCATCAGTGTTGTCAAGTAATGTTGATACACCTATTGAGAAGGGATGGTGCATGTGCGGCGAAGTGGGACTCAGCGGTGAGGTGCGTCCTGTGGCACGCATAGAGCAGCGAATAGCTGAGGCAGAGAAACTGGGATTCACGGACATTGTGCTACCATATCGCAATATGAATGCGCTGAAGGGTAAGACATACACCATCCGACTGCATCCGGTGAGGAAAGTCGAAGAGGCGCTCAAACTATTATTCGGATAATCATTTTTATTACAAACTTAAATAGCAATGGCAAAAATTACAAAAGAGGCAGCTCTTCTCTATCATGAGAATGGCCGTCCAGGAAAGATTGAGGTAATGCCTACAAAGCCTTACCGTACTCAGACAGACCTCTCGCTGGCTTATTCACCAGGTGTGGCTTATCCATGTCTTGAGATTCAGGAAACACCAGATTCTGCTTACAAGTATACTGACAAGGGTAACCTCGTGGCAGTTATCTCTAACGGCACAGCGGTGCTCGGTCTTGGCGACATCGGCGCTATGTCAGGTAAGCCGGTAATGGAGGGTAAGGGTCTTCTGTTCAAGATCTACGGCGGTGTTGACGTATTCGATATCGAGATAGATGAGAAGGATCCAGAGAAGTTCTGTGAGGCAGTAGAGAAGATTGCCCCAACATTCGGTGGTATCAACCTTGAGGATATCAAGGCTCCTGAGTGCTTCTATATCGAGGATCGTCTTAAGAAGTCACTTGACATCCCTGTAATGCACGATGACCAGCACGGTACAGCTATCATCTCTTCTGCAGGTCTCATCAATGCACTTGAGGTAGCAGGCAAGAAGATTGAGGACGTTAAGATCGTAGTCAGCGGTGCAGGTGCTGCAGCTATCATGTGTACCAAGCTCTATGTAGCTCTCGGTGCACGCCGCGAGAATATCCTCATGCTTGACTCAAAGGGTGTAATCACTTCTGACCGTCCTAACCTTACAGAGCAGAAGAAGTTCTTCGCTACAGACCGTCGCGACGTTCATACTCTCGAAGAGGCAATGAAGGGTGCAGACGTATTCCTCGGCCTTTCAAAGGGTGGCGTGGTAAGTCAGGAGATGGTTCGCTCAATGGCAAAGAACCCTATCGTGTTTGCTTGTGCCAACCCAGAGCCGGAGATTACATACGAGGACGCTATGGCAGCCCGTGGTGACGTGCTTATGTCAACAGGTCGTTCTGACTATCCTAACCAGATCAACAACGTAATCGGTTTCCCTTACATCTTCCGTGGCGCTCTTGACGTAAATGCCAAGGCTATCAACGAGGAGATGAAGATTGCTGCCGTTCACGCTATCGCAGACCTCGCTAAGCAGCCAGTACCAGAAGTCGTTAACCAGGTATATAACGTTAACAACCTCTCATTCGGTCCTGACTACTTCATTCCAAAGCCAGTCGATCCACGTCTTATCACAGAGGTTTCTGCTGCTGTTGCCAAGGCTGCTATGGACTCAGGCGTGGCACGTAAGCAGATTACCGACTGGGACGCATACAAGCGTGAACTCCGTCTGCGCATGGGTCAGGAGACCTCTGTTACTCAGAAACTCTATGAGACAGCGCGCAAGCACCCACAGCGCGTAGTGTTTGCTGAGGGTCTGCATCCAACAATGATCAAGGCTGCCGTAGAGGCAAAGAACGAGGGACTCTGTACTCCTGTTCTCCTTGGTAATACTGAGATGATCCAGAAGAAGGCAGCTGAGCTCGACCTTAACCTTGAGGGCGTAGAGATCGTAAACCTCCGTCATGATGAGCAGCGTGAGCGTCGTGAGCGTTATGCTCAGATGCTTGCCGACAAGCGTCAGCGTGAGGGCTATACATTCGAGGAGGCAAACGATAAGATGTTTGACCGCAGCTACTTCGGTATGATGATGGTTGAGGCTGGTGATGCAGATGCGTTCATCACTGGTGTATATACCAAGTTTGCAGATACACTGACAGCTGCCAAGGAGATTGTAGGCATCCGTCCAGAGTACAATCACTTCGGTACCATGCACATCCTTAACTCTAAGCGTGGCACATACTATATCTCTGATACACTCGTAAACCGTCACCCAGACAAGGAGACCATCAAGGACATGGCTCGCCTTACGGCTGATACTGTTCGTTTCTTCAACGACGAGCCTCGTATGGCAATGATCAGCTACTCTAATTTCGGCGCTGACAAGCAGGGCTCTCCTGCTATGGTGGCAGAGGTCGTAAAGGAGATGCAGGCAGAGTATCCTACATTGAAGATTGACGGCGAGATGACTGTTGACCTTGCTCTTGACCACGAGCGTCGTGACGCTAAGTATCCATTCCTCCGTCTCCATGGCGAGAGCGTGAATACCATGGTGTTCCCTAACCTCTCATCAGCAAGTTCTGCATACAAGCTCATCCAGCAGTTCTCTCCTGAGACAGAGGTTATCGGTCCTATCCAGATGGGTCTTAACAAGCCTATCCACTTCACCGACCTCGACTCTAGCGTACGTGACATCGTCAACATCACTGCCGTTGCAGTAATCGATGCATACGTTGAGAAGATCAAGAAGAACAGATGATTTCCCGGCTGTTCGGTTATAAGGTTTTTCGTAAACAGATAAAACCGACTAAAGCTGAGTGATATATGATAAAGTCGCATGGTTATCTTTACCGATGACCATGCGACTTTTTTTTATTGTTCGCCTTTAGGTGAAACACGATCGTGTTCTGAACAAAAAAATGTAATAAGAAAGAAGTCCATGTGTGCGGATGAAACAAATCATTTCATGGATTGTAATTTCGGAGAGTTTCGTGTAGGAAAAGGAATAAGTCAAAGGGGCACATTAACGTCATTAATGTGCCCCTTTGACTTATTCGGTTGGTAATTATCCGAGTAGTTTTATGTATATAGGAATCGCTTGATACTTTTTTTCGGGGTCTTCTCAAACTCCTCGTCGTGTATCTCGATATGCGAAATCTTGCAGTATGCAGGCTGCGTCTCATTGAGAGTCTCCAGGTTCTTCTTCATGGCATCCTCTACATCGGTGCTGTTCATGCCCTTGGCAGAGCATGCGTCAATGTCCGGATGTACGAGAGCCACAAGTTTCTGACCGCGCTGTACCACGATGCTCTCCATGACGAGAGGAAGGGAGTTGAGTGCGTCCTCTATCTCCTCAGGGAAGATGTTCTGGCCGCTTGGGCCGAGCAGCATATTCTTTGAACGGCCCTTGATGAAGATGTTACCCTTGCGATCCATTATGCCGAGGTCGCCGGTGTGATACCATCCGTCTTTGTCAAGGGTCTGGGCAGTAGCCTCCTCGTTCTTATAGTAGCCTAGCATGACGTTGAGACCACGCGCCAGTATTTCGCCTGGTTCGCGACGAGGGTGCTTGCTGTCAATCTTTACCTCCATGTGGACGACCGGACGGCCGCATGAACCCATCTTGTGGGTCTTCCAGTCAGCATAGGAGATGATAGGAGCGCACTCAGTAGCGCCATAGCCAACGGTGAGAGGAAACTTGATGTCCTTGAGGAATTGCTCCACCTCTTGGTTGAGAGCTGCTCCGCCTACGATGATCTCATATAGGCGTCCGCCAAACGATTCATAGACCTGTGTTCTGATTTTTGCCTTGATCTTGCTGCCCAGGATAGGAGTCTTCATCAGAAAGCGTATGGCAGGTGAAATCTTAGGGAAAACCTTCTTGCGTATGATCTTCTCTATCACCAGAGGTACTGCGATGATGATGATAGGTTTGATGTCCTTGAATGCCTGAGCCACGACAGCAGGTGATGGTATGCGTGTGAGGTAATAGATATGACAGCCGGTCATGAACTCCTTGATGAATTCGAATGCCATGCCATACATGTGAGCCATAGGCAGGATGGAGATGGTGTTGTCTCCAGGATGCAGTTCTGCATCAAGCACCTGTGACGCAAAGTCAAGGTTGGACCACATGGCACGGTAAGGTATCATCACGCCTTTGGAGAAACCTGTGGTACCAGAGGTGTAGTTGATGATGCACAGCTCCTCCGGGTCCTGCTCCTTGTAGTATGCGATGTCATCTTTGCCGAACTGCTTAGGGTATTTCTCGCCGAAGAAGCGGTTGAGGTTTTCGCCTGCATTGGTGAGCCGGTCAGAACGCGACACCATGAGCGAGAAGTCTGGTATGTTGATGATGCCCTCAAGGTTAGGCATCTGGTCAGGTACGATCTGCTTTGCCACGACATCGCCTACGAAGAGCAGTCTGGCCTCGGAATGGTTTACGATATGATGAATCTGGTCTGCTGTAAACTCATGTAGCACCGGCACCGCAATGGCACCGTATGTGAGGGTAGCGAGGAATGCCACGGCCCAGTTGCTCATGTTGCGTCCGCAGAGGGCAATGCGGTCGCCTTTCCTGACACCGCCATTCTCAAACATGATGTGTAGTTTCTCAATCTTTATTGCCACATCCTGATATTGCAGTGTAGCCCCCTTGTAATCAGTCAGAGCATCGAGGTTCCAGTATTTCTTGATGGCGTCCTCTATGCACGCATTGAAACTGGGTATCGTAGTTTTTTTCTTTCTTGAAAACATAGTCTAAGGTTTTTATTGTTTTTTAAGGTGAGTGCATGGTATGCAATGATGCATAACAGCATCTTAACTATGCAAAGGTAATTGTTTTTTTGCACACTTGCAAGTGAAAGTGTGCAATAATGTCGATTTTTTGCAAATTTATGTAATAAAATGCAGAGATTACGTAAATTTTTCGTACTTTTGTATTCAAATTGGTGCAAAGTGTCTTAACGATGCACTTAGAGATACATTTATTTGTTCAAAACATGGGTATATTCGGTTTTTTCAGTAGAGAGAAGAAAGAGACGCTTGACAAGGGTCTGGAGAAGACAAAGTCAAGTGTGTTTGACAAGTTGGCTCGTGCCGTAGCTGGTAAGGACAAGGTCGATGACGATGTGCTTGACAACCTTGAGGAAGTCCTTATTACCAGCGATGTCGGCGTGGACACCACTCTCAAGATCATCGAGAGGATAGAAGAGCGTGTGGCGCGTGATAAGTATGTGTCAACATCGGAACTGAATAAGATACTGCGTGAGGAGATTGTAGAACTGCTGCAGGAGAATAATACCAATGATAATGACTCATGGGAATTGCCGGCAGACCGTCATCCATACGTGATACTCGTGGTGGGCGTGAACGGTGTGGGTAAGACCACAACGATAGGCAAACTGGCTTGGCAGTTCAAGCAGGCAGGCAAGAAGGTGTATCTCGGTGCGGCAGACACATTCCGTGCTGCGGCAGTGGAACAGCTTGTGATATGGGGCGAGAGAGTAGGTGTGCCGGTCATCAAGCAACAGATGGGATCTGACCCTGCCAGTGTGGCATTTGACACAATATCATCAGCCAAGGCAAATGATGCGGATGTTGTAATTATAGATACAGCAGGTCGCTTGCACAATAAGGTAAACCTGATGAATGAGTTGAAGAAGATCAAGGACGTGATGAAGAAGGTTGTGCCAGGTGCTCCTGACGAAGTGCTTCTGGTGCTTGATGGCTCTACCGGACAGAATGCCTTCGAACAGGCAAAGCAGTTCTCGTCTGTCACTCAGATCAGCAGTCTCGCCATAACGAAACTCGATGGCACAGCCAAGGGCGGTGTCGTAGTAGGTATCAGTGACCAGCTGAAGGTGCCAGTGAAGTATATCGGACTGGGTGAGGGAATGGAAGACCTTCAGCTATTCAATAGAACAGAATTTGTAGATTCGCTCTTTGGCAATGATAAGTAAAAGGGTTGACATAATAACCATGGGATGCTCCAAGAACCTTGTAGATAGCGAGGCTCTTATCCGTATGCTCTCAAAGAAAGGCTATGACTGTCACCATGATGAGGATGTACCTCAGGGTGAGTATGTCGTGGTGAATACATGTGGCTTCATAGGTGATGCAAAGGAGGAAAGCGTCAATGCCATTCTGGAACTGGCAGAAGCCAAGAAAGAAGGACAGATAGGTAAACTCTATGTCATGGGATGCCTATCAGAACGTTACCTGTCAGATTTGGAAGAGTCTATACCAGAGGTGGACAAGTACTATGGTAAGTTTGACTTTAAGAAATTGGCAGAGGAGTTGCCTGACCTGACAGAAGGTAAGGGCGATGCTGGCGTGGTCATGACGACGACACCAAAGCACTATGCCTATATAAAGATATCCGAAGGTTGTGACCGCCGATGCGCATATTGCGCTATACCTATTATAACAGGCAAGCATAAGAGCCGTACGATAGAGGATATCATAGCCGAAGTGGAAGAACTGGTGGCTAATGGCGTAAAGGAGTTTCAAGTTATAGCCCAGGAGTTGACATACTATGGTATGGACATCTATGGCAAGCGACAGATAGCCGAACTGATTGACAAGATGGCGCATGTGAAAGGTGTGAAGTGGATTCGCTTGCACTATGCATATCCTAACCAGTTCCCTATGGAACTGCTCAAGGTCATGAGGGAGAATCCTAACGTATGCAAATACCTCGACATTGCGTTGCAGCATATCTCGGACGATGTGCTTGACCGCATGCATCGCAATACTACTAAGGAAGAGACCATGCAACTCATAAGCCGCCTGCGCGAAGAAGTGCCTGGCATTACGCTCCGCACCACACTGATGGTGGGATTCCCGGGTGAGACAGATGAGGAGTTCAAGGAACTGGTGGACTTCGTAAAGTGGGCACGCTTCGAACGAATGGGTGCTTTTGCTTATTCAGAGGAGGATGGCACATACAGTGCCCGTCACTATAAGGATGATGTGCCCGAAGATGTAAAGCAGGCGCGACTCGACAAACTTATGAGAGTGCAGCAGCGTATCTCTGCCGAATTGATGGAACTGCATGTGGGAAAGACACTGAAGGTTATAGTTGACAGAAGGGAAGGCGATTGGTATGTAGCTCGTACGGAGTATTCATCGCCAGAGGTTGACCCTGAGGTGCTGATACCTGTAGCAGAGAAGACACTGCGCAAGGGTTGTTTCTATGATGTGAAGATTACAGGGGCAGAGGAATTTGATCTCTATGCTACGACGCTGTAATGCTATCGGATAAGGAGATTATGTAGTATATATAAGGTGTAAGAACTATTATATTATGAATAATAAGGAATTCATATCAGCCTTGGCACAATTATCAGGCTATAGGGTGGAGGACACCAGAAGCATGGTGCATACGGCTGTATGTAACATAGTAGATGTCATGGGCGACGGTGAGGCTGTCGCTATCAGTGGATTAGGTGTTTTTGAAGTGAAGAAACGCTTGGAACGTGTAATCGTTAATCCTGGTACAGGACAGAAAATGCTTGTTCCGCCAAAGTTGGTAGCAAACTTTAAGCCGGTTATGTCACTTAAGGAGAAACTGAAATGAGCACTATAAAAGAAATATCAAAGATTCTCGTACAGAAACATGGCATCAAGACAAAGGATGCAGAGCTGTTTCTGCAGCAGATGGTAGAGGTCATCAACCGTGGCTTGCTGGAAGACCATCAGGTAAAGATAAAGGGATTTGGTACCTTTAAGGTGCAACAGGTAAAGGAACGTGTCAGTGTGAATGTCAACACTGGTGAGCGTGTAGTGATAGCGGAACATGAAAAGGTCACGTTTACTCCGGATAGCGTGATGCGAGATATTATTAACAAACCATTCGCTCAGTTTGAGACTGTGATAATAGATGATGACAGTCCACTGGCGGTAGATACATTAGATAACGAGTCTGACGAGGAGTTTATGGAGAAGGAACAAAACAAAGAAACAGCTATATCACAGGCTGTGAAGGATGCTGCAGAGCAGTTGACGAATATGTCATCGGTAGTGGAGGGAGAAAATGTCCCACATACTATCTCTTTCGTAGATGATGACTACGAAGATGAAGTAGAGGAGAATGTAGAGGCGCAGGAACAGGAAACTGTTGCTGAGCCTGCTGAGTCTGTTGGTACAGTCATGCAGTTTGACACTGATGATGATGACGACGACGATGCTGAAGAACCTGAAGACATAGAGGATGTCGATGATTCGGAAGAGGAATTTATCACAGATGAGGAGCTGGAGAAAGAGGTTCAGGAAGAGGATATACAGGCGGAGAACCTGGAAGTACCTGAAGTGCCTGAGGTTCCAGTCGTTCCTGAGGCTCCAGTCGTACCTGAGGTTCCTGTCGTACCTGAGGTTTCTGAAGAGCCAGTGGAAGAAGAGCAGCCAGCTGAAGCACCTAAGCCTGCAGTAGGACGTTCACTTTTCGTGGCTAATAATGCCGAAGAAGATAATGCCGAAGAAGATACGTCAGATGATGACTATGACCCTTATGCTGAGTTTTTTGAGGATCCATGGTACACCAAACTGTGGAATAGTATTACAGGCATCTTCCATCGTGATGATGATGATGAGTATGAATATGAAGAAGAGGAAACAGAGGAACCTGCTGAGGAGGCACCTGTAGCAGAGGCAGAACCAGCGATCGAGGAGCCTGTTGTCGAGGAAGAACCAGCAGTTGAAGAGACTGTTATAGAGGAACCAGCACCTGTCGTAGATGTACCTGTTGTTGAAGAAACTGTCGTTGAAGAACCAGCTGCAGAACAGGAACCTATCGAAGAGCCTGTTGTCGAAGAGCCTGTTGTCGAAGAGCCTGCTGAAGAAGAGCCTGCTGAAGAAGAGGAAATTGCAGAACATGCAGCCGTAGCGTCAGTACCTTTGTCTGTATTTACTCCAGAACCAGAAGACGTTCAGGAAGAGAGTGAGGCAGAAGATGAAGAATCTGACGATGAAGAGGAAGAAGAAAAGAAAGGCGTCTCAAATTCGTTTGTGGCTTATTGCATCATAATAAATCTCATCATCCTTATTCTTGGATTCGGTGCCGGATATCTTGCATCGTTTAAGGGATGGTTTAGCCATGATCTGACAGAAGAAATGGCGAAGCCAGAGTCAGAAGACTCTACAAAGGTTAAGACCGCTGCAACTCCTGCACCAACAGAAGAGGCAGCTCCTACAGAGGAAGTCAAACAAGAGTCTGCTGAAGAGCAAAAGCCTGAGGAGAAAGAGGTGAAGGAAGAAAAGAAAGAAGAACCAAAGAAGGCTGAGGAATCAAAACCAAAGGCAGAGGAGAAACCAAGTGCTTCGAATGGTAAGTATGACTCTGATCCACGTATCAAGTTTGGCGCATACAAAATCGTAGGAACAGACAGAACAGTCACCGTTAAGGAAGGACAGACTCTTGAGGCCATTGCTAAGCAGGCACTTGGTCCAGGCATGGAATGCTATGTAGAGGTATTGAATGGTACCAAGTCTGTCAAGGCTGGTGACAAGATAAAGATTCCTAAGCTGGAACTAAAGAAGAAGAAGTAAAATTATAGTCAAAAGGAGAATTTCGTGGCAGTTGACATTATAGAAGAGAACAATAGTTGGAGCCTGAGAGAGGCGGACACAGAGACGTTGATATATCGAGAGGGAATGGTGATTCCAATTCTCGCGACGCGTAATCTTGTAACATTCCCAGATGTGATGTCTGCATTCGCGGTAGGAAGAAAATCTACTGTAGAACTGGTAAGTTTCATGCTAAGCAATGAGTATGATACATTTGCCATATTTTGTCAGAAAGACCCTGCCATAGAAACCCCTGCTTTTGGTGACCTGCTGGAGTATGGCGTAATAGCAACATTGGAGAGGGCGGAGAAGATAGGAGGAGATGCCGACCGCTATAAGGTCATGGTCAATCCAGTCTGCCGCTGTGTTATAGACAGAGCTGAGACAGAGCGTCCTTTCCTAATGGCTTCACTGACAGCGTTGCCCGAGTACCCTGCGTCAGAAGATGACAAGGAATTTCGTGATGTGGTCACGGATATATGGTTGAAACTCAAGGAACTGAAAAGCAGAAACTATCAGTTACCTGATGAAATGGACAGCGTGTTAGGCAATGACATTCACGGCAATCATTTCGTGAACATCGTATCAACTTGTTTCCCTATGACAGCTCAGGAGAAGATATCACTTCTCTCCAAAGCCCACATAAAGGTTCGTGCACTGGAACTGAAGACATTGGTGGATAGGGAAATGAAGTATGCCATACTGAGTGAGGACATAGAAAATAATACCCGTGCCACCATACAGGAAGAGCAGAAGGAGCAGTTCCTGCGTCGTCAGATGGACACCATTAAACGGGAACTGGGCAATGGTGAGGACGATGTGGAAATCCAGAACCTCCTGTCTCAGGCGTCAGAAAAGAAATGGCACAAGAATATCCGTGAGGAATTTGATAATGAGGTGGAGCGACTCAGACGTTTTCATCCGTCAAGTCCGGACTACAATGTGCAGTTGTCTTACCTGAAAGAGGTGCTGAGACTGCCATGGGGAGAGTGCTCGGAAGACAACCTAGACTTGAAACGCGCAGAGAAGATACTCAACCGCGACCATTACGGAATGGAAAAGGTGAAGGAGCGCATCCTGGAGTATATAGCAGTGCTGAAACTACGTGGAGACCTGAAGTCACCGATTCTCTGCCTCTATGGACCTCCGGGAGTGGGAAAGACAAGCCTCGGTAAGAGCATTGCTGACTCGCTGAACAGAAAGTATGTTCGTATGAGCCTGGGTGGCCTTCATGACGAGTCAGAGATTCGTGGACATCGCCGCACCTATATAGGTGCAATGCCTGGTCGCATAATGAAGTCATTGGCAAAGGCAGGCACTAGCAATCCGGTATTCATCCTTGATGAGGTAGATAAGATCACACAGAATACCCATCAGGGTGATCCTTCGTCAGCGCTGCTTGAGGTGCTGGATCCAGAACAGAACAATGCCTTCCATGATAATTTCATTAATATGGACTATGATCTATCAAAGGTCATGTTCATAGCTACGGCAAATGATATATCCACCATACCGGGACCGCTGCGTGACAGGATGGAGATGATAGAGGTCAGCGGTTACACCACAGAGGAGAAGATAGAGATAGCCAAGCGCCATCTTGTGCCAAAGGAGAAGGACAATACCGGATTGGCATCAGAGAAAGGGCTGACATTCCGTAAGAATGCTCTGGAGACTCTTATAGAGCGTTATACCCGTGAGAGCGGCGTGCGTCAACTGGAGAAACAGATCAATAAGGTTTTCCGCAAGTTTGCGATGTATAAGTCGCGTGACGGCATATTGCCTTTTGAGAAGATTACCCCCGAGCATCTCACGGACCTCATAGGCAAGCCACCATTCTATCGTGACATCTACCAGGGTAATGATTATGCCGGCGTGGTGACAGGACTTGCATGGACCAGTGTGGGTGGTGAGATACTCTTTATAGAGACAAGTCTCAGTAAGGGCAAAAGCGGAAAACTCACCTTGACAGGCAACCTTGGTGACGTGATGAAGGAAAGTGCTACCATAGCTCTGGAGTATGTCAAGGCACATGCAGGTAAACTGGGAGTGGATCCAAAGGTCTTTGAAAACTGGAATATACATATCCATGTGCCGGAAGGTGCGACACCAAAGGATGGCCCTTCGGCTGGTATAACGATAGCTACTAGCATCGCTTCGTCGCTGACACAGCGCAAGGTGCGCAAGAACGTAGCCATGACAGGCGAAATAACCCTTCGCGGCAAGGTACTGCCTGTAGGTGGTATCAAAGAAAAAATACTCGCAGCCAAGAGAGCGGGCATAACAGACATCATGCTCTGCAGCGCAAACCGCAAGGACATAGAGGAAATACCAGATATGTACCTCAAGGGAGTCGCATTCCATTACGTAGAAAATGTGGATGATGTGTGGGACTTCGCCCTGACCAATGAGATGGTGGATAATCCGCTTGATATGACGGTTCCCGAAGAAGCGTCGGTCAACGAAAAAGCATAACAGATATACATGACATTTGAATTACAACATACAGATCCGTATTCATCGGCACGTGCAGGAAAGATAGTCACCGACCATGGTGAGATTCTTACACCGATATTCATGCCTGTGGGCACGGTGGGGTCCGTTAAGGCAGTGCACTTCGAGGAGTTGCGTCGTCAGGTTTTGGCGCAGATTATTCTGGGCAATACATATCATCTGTACCTTCGTCCGGGACTTGACATTCTCAAGCGTGCAGGTGGACTGCATAAGTTCATAGGGTGGGAGAGACCAATCCTTACCGACTCAGGTGGTTTCCAGGTGTTCTCCCTTACAGGCATACGCAAACTAAAGGAAGAAGGATGTGAGTTCCGCAGTCACATAGATGGTTCGAAACATTTCTTTACACCTGAGAGTGTGATGGACACAGAACGTGTAATTGGTGCTGATATCATCATGGCCTTTGACGAGTGTCCTCCTGGGGATAGTGATTGGCATTATGCCCGTAAGAGTCTGTCGCTCACGCATAGATGGCTGGACAGATGCATCAAGAGGCTGAAAGAGACCGAACCACTGTATGGCTATCATCAGAGTCTGTTCCCTATAGTGCAGGGATGCACCTTCAAGGATTTGCGTACTGAGTCTGCAAAGTTCGTGGCAGACAAGGGCTGCGACGGAAATGCTATCGGAGGTCTAGCCGTAGGCGAACCTACCGAGGTGATGTATGATATGGTGGAGGTGGTCAATGAGATTCTGCCAAAGGATAAGCCACGCTATCTGATGGGGGTAGGCACTCCATGGAATATACTTGAGAATATCGAACGAGGTGTGGATATGTTTGACTGTGTCATGCCAACCCGCAATGGTCGCAATGCTCTGCTGTTTACGTATGAAGGTACGATGAATATGAAGAACAAGAAGTGGGAGGATGACTTCTCGCCGATAGATGAAGGCGGATGCGACGTGGATCAGATAACATCAAAGGCATACCTGCATCATCTCTTCAAGGCACAGGAGTATCTGGCACTGCAGATAGCCAGCATACATAACCTTGCCTTCTATCTGCGTCTTGTGACCGATGCTAGAGAGCATATAATAAAAGGTGACTTTACTCAATGGAAAAGAAGCGTTATAGACAATATGCAGAGAAGACGTTAGCCTTCATGAAACGGTTGTGGCGTCTGGTAGCATCTTTACGTAAGGTGTTGCCATATCTGTCATATCTTCGCTATATCAATCCTTTCCATTATGTGAGCAGGCTGGATAGATATATCATGGGTAAGTTCATCGGAACTTATTTCTTCTCTATCCTGCTTATCATCAGCATATCGATTGTGTTTGACTTTAATGAGAACCTCTCTAAGTTTACACAGTATCATGCTCCGTGGAAGTCGATAGTCTTTGATTATTATCTCAACTTCGTACCATATTTCGCCAATCTGTTCTCACCACTGTTCGTCTTCATAGCGGTGATATTCTTTACCTCCAAGATGGCAGGCAACAGTGAGATAATATCTATCATGGCGGCGGGAGTGAGTTTTAAGCGCATGATGAGGCCATATATGTTCTCGTGTGTCATAATATCTGTGATGTCATTCTTGCTGTCATCGTATGTCATACCCCATGGCACGGTGATACGACAGAATTTTGAGTCGCTCTATAAGAACAACAAGAAGAATACGTCGGCAGAGAATGTGCAGTTGCAGGTGGATAAAGGTGTCATAGCCTATATCCAGCATTATGACAACACAATGAAGAAAGGTTACGGCTTCTGCCTGGATAAGTTCGAGAATAAGAAACTCGTATCGCACCTTACAGCCACGGAGGTGCAGTATGACACTATCTCAGATACCAAGTACCACTGGAAACTGTATAACTGGAAGGTACGTGAGATGCGTGGCATGAAAGAGAAAATCGTCAGCGGTATGGAGCGCGATACCGTAGTCATGATGGAACCGGTTGATCTGGTCTATTCCAAGGGACAGCAGGAGACATTCACTTCGCCGCAGTTGGCGGAGTATATTAGCAAGCAGATCAGCCGCGGTTCGAGCAACGTGGTGCAGTATCAGGTAGAGTACCATAAGCGAATAGCATCGTCATTCGCCTCCTTCATCCTCACCATCATTGGCGCATCCCTGTCCTCGCGGAAGAGAAAAGGCGGCATGGGAATGTATCTCGGACTCGGCCTTGCGCTCAGTTTCCTATATATAATGTTGCAGACGGTATCTGCTACATTTGCCATCAATGCAGGAACCCCTCCTATGCTGGCAGCATGGATGCCAAACATCATATTCGCTGTCGTGGCATGGTTCTGCTATAGAAAGGCACCAAACTAAATAACGAAAAATGGAAGAAACAACATATTTTGATGAGACCCAACTTAATGACAATGTACTTGATGCGTTATATGATATGCGTTTCGAGACATGCACACCTATTCAGGCAGCCTGCATAGATCCTATCATTGAAGGCCGTGACATAATGGGTGTCGCACAGACGGGTACTGGTAAGACTGCCGCTTATCTGCTGCCCGTGTTGTCATGCCTTGATGATGGCGGCTTCCCAGAGGATGCTGTCAACTGTCTCATCATGAGCCCTACACGCGAATTGGCTCAGCAGATAGACCAGGCCATGCAGGGCTTCGGATATTATCTAGATGGTATAAGCAGCGTCGCTGTATATGGCGGAAATGATGGCAATCGCTATGACAATGAACTGGCAGCATTGAAGAAAGGCGCTTCAGTGGTTATTGCAACGCCTGGACGTCTCATCTCACACATGCAGATGGGTAATTTGGATCTCTCGCGCCTCTCGTTCTTTATCCTTGATGAGGCAGACCGTATGCTTGACATGGGATTCTCTGATGATATCCTTACCATAGCGAAAGGTATTCCTCAGTCTTGCCAGACTATCATGTTCTCGGCTACTATGCCAGAAAAGATAGAGGAGTTGGCAAAGACCTTGCTCAAGAATCCTCTTAATGTGAAGATTGCGGTGAGCAAGCCTGCAGAGAAGATACAGCAGTCGGCTTTCGTATGCTACGATGCGCAGAAATTGCCAATACTGAAGTCTATCTTCAAGAACGGTTTCGTACCTGAGCGTGCAGCAGAGGGAGAAGAGCCGATGAAACTTGAAAGAGTGATTATATTCTCAGGCAAGAAACAGCGTGTGAAGGAAATCTCACGATCACTGAGACAGATGAAGGTAAACTGTGGTGAGATGCATTCCGACCTTACACAGGCAGAGCGTGATGATATCATGTTCAAGTTTAAGTCAGGTGAGATAGACGTGCTCGTAGCTACAGACATCGTGTCACGTGGCATAGACATTGACGATATCGTAATGGTTGTCAACTATGACGTGCCTCGTGATGTGGAAGACTATGTGCATCGCATAGGACGTACGGCGAGAGCCGAGCGTGATGGTGTTGCCATAACACTGGTGTCGGAGGATGATATCTATTATTTCAAGAAGATAGAAGAGTTCCTGGAGAGGGAAATACTCAAGAATCCGCTTCCTCAGGAAGTAGGAGATGGACCAGAATATAAGGCTGTGGATCCTTTGCGTAAGAAGCGACAGGGAGGCAGGTCTTCTGGCAAGGGTGGGGGACACGGACGAAACTCACACGGTAGAAGACGCAATAACAAGTCCAATGGTGGCAAACAGTCACAGGGTGCCAATCAGTCTGATACTGGTAAGCAACCACAGAATAAGAAGCCAAGGAATAACAAGCAAAGCGGAAATAAAGTAAACAACACCTCTCCTGCGGAAAAATAATTCTGCAGAGGGTAAAACCAAAAACAATAATCCTGCCGGTAGCATTCCTGCCAGGCAGATAATACCTAAACATCATGACAGAAAATCAAAACGTGTGCGGACTCCGCAAGAAGGACTTCCGTACAACAGTGAACGGAAAGCAGACTGACCTTTTCATCCTTCGCAATTCCAAGGGTTGTGAGGTCGCAGTAACTAACTACGGTGGCGCTATCGTTGCTATTATGGTACCTGACAAGGATGGCCAGTTGGCTAATGTCATTCAGGGACATAGCAACATCGAAGGCGTTATAAATTCAGCAGAGCAGTATCTCTCTACACTCATCGGTCGATTCGGTAATCGTATCTGCAAGGGCCATTTCGTACTCGGTGGCAAGGAATATCAGCTTGCTCTCAATGACGGCAGCAATCACCTTCACGGTGGTCTCGTAGGTTGGAACAAGCGTGTGTGGGACGCTTTCCAGATGAACGAGCAGTCTGTTGCCATGTCTCTTTCTTCTCCTTATGGTGAGGAAGGATTCACTGGTGAGATGAAAGTAACAGTGGAATATACATGGACTGACGATAACGAACTTAAGATAGAGTATCTTGCTACTACAAACAAGAAAACTATCGTAAACCTTACACACCACGCATTCTTCTCGCTGACAGGTCTTGCTGACCCAACTCCAACGGTTGATGAACTCGAGTGTGAGGTAAATGCAGATTTCTATCTCCCTATCGATGCTACTAGCATTCCTACAGGTGAGATCCTCAAGGTTGCAGGTACTCCATTCGACTTCCGTACGCCAAAGGCACTCGGTCCAGCTATGAATGCTGATGATGAGCAGATCCGTAATGGTTCTGGTGTTGACCATAATTTCGTTCTCAACAAGAGAGAGTTTGGTGAACTCTCATTTGCTGCGCGCATCACCGAACCAAATAGCGGCAGAACAATGGAGTGCTGGACCACTGAACCTGGTCTCCAGGTATATACCGGTAACTTCCAGAGCAATTATCCAATCAATGACGGATGTACAGCACAGCGTCGCTCAGCTATCTGTCTTGAGGCACAGCACTTCCCAGATTCACCAAACCGTGCTTACTTCCCACCTGTTGTGCTCAATCCTGGCGAGCGTTACCGTCAGACAACAGTTTATAAGTTCGGCGTGAAGAAATAAATACTTCGTGCGGTTATGCGGTTGTGCGGAAGTTACGATTGATTTATATTAATTGCATGTATTCTAATCCGCAACCCTCAAAAAACTCATCCTCCCCCAAACCGTAAAACCTCAAAACCTTAACCCCTTAAAACCGAACATGTTGAGCGACTTGCGAAACATGAGTTAAATAATATAAAAAATAACCTGCAAGGTTAGGGATTCTCAAAAAAAATCCCTAACTTTGCAAAATATTTACAAGTGTACAATTTTACGAGTGTACTATCTGTCTGCTTGTGAAAAACCTATAGCGAATATATAACTAATATTAAGTGTAACTTATAAATCTAATAAAAAAGGATGAAACAGTTTAATGATCCAGATTTCCTTCTCGAAACCGAAACAGCGAAGGATCTTTATCACAACCATGCGGCTAAGATGCCAATCATTGACTATCACTGTCACCTTATCCCACAGATGGTAGCAGAGAACAAGAAGTTCGATTCCATTGCGCAGATTTGGCTTATGGGCGATCACTACAAGTGGCGCGCAATGCGTTCAAATGGTATCAACGAACGCTTCTGTACTGGTAAGGATACCACCGACTGGGAGAAGTTTGAGAAGTGGGCTGAGACAGTGCCTTACACATTCCGAAACCCTCTCTATCACTGGACACATCTTGAACTCAAGACCGCTTTCGGTATCAATGAGACCCTCAATCCAGAGAATGCCAAGGAAATCTACGATAAGTGTAACGATATGATTAAGAACGAGGACCGTTTCTGTCCACGTGGCATGATGGAACACTACAATGTAGAAATCGTATGTACAACAGATGATCCTGCTGATTCACTTGAGTGGCACAAGATTGTAAAGGAAGATCCTACAGCAAAGACACGTATGCTCCCTACATGGCGCCCTGATGCTGGTATGAATATCGAGGCAGAGACATGGAAGGCATATATCGAGAAGCTCTCTGCCGTTGCAGGTGTGGAGATCAAGGACTTTGCTTCACTCAATGAGGCTCTCCAAAAGCGTCACGATTTCTTTGAGACTATGGGATGCAAACTCTCTGACCACGGTATCGAGGAGTTCTACGACGAACCATACACAGACGCAGAGATCAATGCTATCATGCAGAAGGCACTTGCAGGACAGACTCCTACCGTAGAGGAGCAGCGTAAGTATAAGCATGCTTATATGAAGGCTCAGGGTGAGATGGACTATGCTTCTGGTTGGACACAGCAGTACCACTACGGTGCTATCCGTAACAACAACTCTAAGATGTTTGCACAGCTCGGTGCTGATACAGGTTTTGATTCAATCGGTGAGTTCACTACTGCCAAGGCTATGTCGCACTTCCTTGACGAACTCAACTCTGAGGGTAAGCTCGCAAAGACAATCCTCTATAACCTCAACCCATGTGCTAATGAGGTAATCGCTACCATGCTCGGTAACTTCCAGGATGGATCCGTTGCTGGTAAGATTCAGTTCGGTTCAGGTTGGTGGTTCCTTGATCAGAAGGACGGTATGGAGAAGCAGATGAATGCCCTTTCGGTACTCGGTCTCCTCTCACGTTTCGTAGGTATGTTGACCGACTCACGTTCGTTCCTCTCTTACCCACGTCATGAGTACTTCCGTCGTACTCTCTGTAACCTCCTCGGCAATGATATCGAGGCTGGTATCATCCCATTCACAGGTTACGAGGAAAAGCGCGTACGCCAGATGGTAGAGGATATCTGCTATAACAATGCTAAGAATTACTTTCAATTTTAAGTGATATAAATCAAGAGAAGTGCCGAATTTGAAAGATTCGGCACTTTTTCTTTGGAAATATTTGGTCGTTTCGGAAAAAATGCCTAACTTTGCATCGCATTTAAGAAATGACTCATTTAAAAGGTGGGTGATTTGAAATGTACCGGGGTGTAGCGCAGTTGGTAGCGTTCCTGGTTTGGGACCAGGCTGTCGCAGGTTCGAGTCCTGTCACCCCGACAAAGAGGAAACATCCAAGTGGTGTTTCCTTTTTCATTTATATACGTGTCTGTAAACATTATTTAAATAAATATAACACAATGAAACTGAATATTGCAGTATTGGCCGGTGATGGTATCGGACCAGAAATCATGGAACAGGGTGTGGCAGTAATGTCTGCCGTAGCTGAGAAGTTCGGTCATGAAGTATCTTATAAGGAGGCTCTCTGTGGTGCTCACGCTATTGATGAGGTAGGTGATCCATTCCCAGAGGAGACATATCAGATTTGTGAGGCAGCTGATGCAGTGCTCTTCGCTTCTGTTGGTGACCCTAAGTTTGATAATAACCCATCAGCAAAGGTACGTCCAGAGCAGGGACTTCTCGCTATGCGTAAGAAACTCGGTCTGTTTGCCAATATCCGTCCAGTAACTACATTCGACTGCCTCGTACACAAGTCACCACTGAAGGACGAGATCGTTAAGGGTGCAGACTTCATCTGTATTCGTGAGCTCACTGGCGGTATGTACTTTGGTAAGAAGCAGGAGCCAACAATGAATGCTGAGCTTGGCGAGGAGGATGCACTTGATACCAACTACTACTCACGTCATGAGGTAGAGCGTATTCTCAAGGTAGGTTATCAGTATGCACAGCAGCGTAACAAGCACCTTACCGTTGTAGATAAAGCTAACGTGCTCGCTTCTTCACGTCTTTGGAGAAAGGTTGCGCAGGAGATGGCACCACAGTATCCTGATGTTACTACAGATTTCATGTATGTTGATAATGCGGCAATGCGTATGATTCAGGATCCAAAGTTCTTCGACGTGATGGTGACAGAGAATACCTTCGGTGATATCCTTACTGATGAAGGTTCTGTTATCACAGGTTCGATGGGACTTCTTCCATCAGCTTCTACAGGTTCTTCTACACCAGTCTTTGAGCCTATCCATGGTTCTTGGCCACAGGGTAAGGGTCTTAACATCGCTAATCCACTTGCGCAGATCCTTTCTGTAGCAATGCTCTATGAGTACTTTGACCTCAAGGAAGAGGGTGCACTCATCCGTAAGGCTGTTGATGCTTCTCTCGACCAGAACGTTCGTACACCTGAAATCCAGATAGAGGGTGGCGCTAAGTATGGCACTAAGGAAGTAGGTGCATGGATTGTTGACTTCATCAAGAAGGCTTAAACCGCTATTCTATAGATTTGACATCTTTCGTTTATGAGAAAGATATTACTGATAGTCACGCAATTTCTGTTTGCTATGAGTCTCTCGGCTCAGACGCAGCAGGAGTTGCGTGACTCTGTTTCCATGATAAGCAAACTCATAGAAGAACATCCACGTGCAGTGAAACTTCGTCTGCGTAAGGCGGCACTCAATATAGCCCTTGACCAGTGGCAGTATGCGTTGGATGAATATACTAACGTTCTGGATATGATGCCATCCAATCTTACGGCATTGTACTATCGTGGCTATGTCAACCAGCACATGAAGCGATATAACTTCGCTCGTCAGGATTATGAGACGTTGTTGAAATACGAACCCTCCAATGAGCATGCTTTGATGGGACTCGTTCTGACCAACCTTGCAGATTCACATACCACAGAGGCTTACGACGGTGCCAATAGGCTGGTGACAATGTTTCCTGAATCTCCATCTTCTTATTCTGTAAGGGCTGATGTGGAACAGGAATTAGGCATGGTGGATGCAGCGATAGATGATCTGGAGAAGGCTATCGCACTGGAATCACCATGTGTGGGCAGCACATTGACCATAGATGACGATATGGTGTCCTATCAGCTTGCTGTCAGCGAACTGTATCTGTCGAAAGGTGAAAAGTCCAAGGCGCGAAAAAGCCTTGACTATCTCGTGCAACGAGGAATAGCCAAGGCATCCTTATATGATTATTATGTTAGGGCGAAATAGTTTCGGGGCAAACTACTTCGCTCTTCTTTTTTGCATGTCGGCCTCGTAGGCCTTGTACTGCTCTTCGGTCATAATTGCCTTCAGTGCTTTGTTGTATTGCTCCATTCTTTCCTTGAAGCCATTGCTGTTCATAGGACGATGCTGCTGAGGGCGCTGCTGCGGCTGCTGTGCAGAAGCTGAGGTGTTGCCGTCGGTGGCAGGTCTCTGTCGTCTTGGGGTTGCGGTGCTGTCAGGGCGGTTGTGTCCTCCTCCTCTGCGTTGTCCCATTGGTGACGACCATGTCTTCTCGTTGAGTTCCTTGAGTTTCTGTGCTTGGGATTCGTTAAGGTTGTATTTCTCAACCATTTGTTTTGTGCGTTGAGCAGCCATTTCTGTGCGGTTCATGCGTTGCCGCTCAGGTTTCTGGCTGTTGTCGCTTTGTGCGCTGGCATTAGTCAGTGTGGCGATGCAGATAGCACAGCATAATAGAATCTTTTTCATAAGAGTTTTGTTTAATTAGTAATCTTTTTGCGTTTTTTTAGAGATTGGAAACGTCTTCTAGTATATTTATATTTGGTGAACTAACTATTAGAAAGACGCAGTAAAAGTATAAAAGTTTAAGCGAAATGTGAAAAAAATATAGCGAAATGTCATTAATGTTGTTTTTTTTTTGTAACTTTGCAAAAACAACGCAAATCTTTTTTTATTTACATTTAACTAAACAATCAATCATACAATGGATTTCATGTTGAACCTGTTGGATGAGATAAGTGGACTCCTTTGGGGATATCCTATGATAATTCTCCTTTTCGGAACCCATCTCTTCTTGACTATTCGCCTAAAGTTTCCGCAGCGTAAGATATTCACTGCCATTCGTTTGTCGGTGGAGAAGGATGCAAGCAGCGAAGGTGACGTAAGTCAGTTCGGTGCCCTTGCTACAGCTCTTGCTGCAACGATTGGCACCGGTAATATCGTTGGTGTCGGTACCGCTATAGCCCTGGGAGGTCCAGGAGCCGTGATGTGGTGTTGGCTTACAGGCGTTTTTGGCATAGCAACCAAATACGGTGAGGGCCTTCTTGCCATTAAGTATCGTCAGATTTCTCCGCTGGGATATAAGGTCGGAGGTCCTATGTATGCTTTGGAGTATGGTCTGAAGGCTCGCTGGGCAGGTATCCTCTTTGCCGTGTTTACAGCCCTTGCTGCATTCGGTATCGGTAGTACAGTACAGGCAAATGCCATCTCCACACTCGCAAATGATGTGCTTGGTGTATCACCTGTTATTACAGGTTCTATTGTGACCATCCTTGTGGGACTTGTATTGCTCGGTGGTATCAAGAGTATATCAAATGTATGCACGGCATTGGTTCCATTCATGGCATTGCTTTATGTTATAGGTTGTATCGGCATCCTTATTATAAATGGTGACTATGTAGTGCCAGCCATCAAACTCATCTGCACATCAGCCTTCGCGCCAGATGCTGCATTGGGTGGTTCCGTAGGCAGTGTCATCATGCTTGCAGCACGTTACGGTATCGCCCGTGGTCTCTTCTCCAATGAGTCAGGACTCGGTTCTGCTCCTATTGTGGCTGCAGCTGCCAAGACCCGCAATCCTGTTCGTCAGGCGCTTGTCAGTTCCAGTGGTACCTTTTGGGACACAGTTGTCATCTGTGCTATCACCGGTATCGTCATTGTCAGCAGCGTGCTGAGTTTTGCACCAGAGGCAGCACTCAATGGAGGATCGCTCTTGGCAACATTTACAGATACTCTTCACGGTGAACTCTCGGATGTTGACGGAGGCACTCTTACCAAGTTTGCATTCAATAAGATACCTTATGTTGGTGCACCAGTGCTCCTTTTCGGTCTCTTCACTTTCGCCTTTACCACCATCCTGGGCTGGGGCGTGTATTCGCAGCGCGCCATAGAGTACCTCTTTGGTGTCAAGGCGGTAAAGATATACTTTATGATATTCCTTGTCGCAGTATTCCTCGGAGCTATCATCGAACTCAACACCGTATGGACACTTGCTGACATCTTCAATGCTCTCATGGCTATACCTAACCTTCTTGCACTGCTCCTGCTCTGTGGAGTGATAGTAAAGGATACAGACAAATATCTCTGGGGTGGCAGACTCGATGAAGAAGAGGTGCAGGAATAAGAGTTTCCTTATACAGATACGAAACATTAATACTATTATAAATAAATAACATTGGATATGGAAATCGGACTTACACTGATGGTTGTCGGTATGGTTACAGTGTTTGCTGTCCTGCTGATTATCATTAATCTGAGCAAACTGCTCATCAGTATTGTCAACAAAGTAGCTCCTGAAGAGGAGGCAAAACCAAAGGCAGCGCCACAGCCTGCTGCTATCCCTGCTGACATCATGGAGGTCATCCGTCAGACTGTCAATCAGGTCACAGGTGGCAAGGGCAATGTGGCTAATGTTACAAAACTGTAAATAGAGATAAAAGATTACTAACATTAAAACATATAACAAAATGGCAAAAGAGATTAAATTCAGTTTAGTCTTCCGTGATATGTGGCAGAGTGCCGGTAAGTACCAGCCACGTGTGGATCAGTTGGTAAAGGTGGCTCCTGCCATCATCAAGATGGGATGCTTCGACCGTGTAGAGACAAACGGCGGCGGCTTCGAGCAGGTGAACCTTCTCTATGGTGAGAACCCAAATAAGGCGGTGCGTGAGTGGACCAAGCCTTTCCATGAGGCTGGCATACAGACACACATGCTTGACCGTGCGCTCAACGCCCTTCGTATGAGTCCATGTCCTAAAGACCTCCGCAAGCTTTTCTATAAGGTTAAGAAGGCACAGGGTACAGATATCACACGTATATTCTGTGGTCTCAACGACCCACGCAACGTGATTCCTTCTATACAGTACGCTAAGGAGGCTGGCATGATTGCACAGGCATCGCTCTGTATCACTCATTCTCCTATTCATACAGTAGAGTTCTATGTAAACCTTGCAAAAACATTCATCGATGCCGGTGCAGACGAGATATGTCTGAAGGATATGGCAGGTATCGGTCGTCCAGAGTCACTCGGTAAGATCGTTGCAGGTATCAAGGCATACAACAAGGACATCATCATCCAGTACCACTCACATGCAGGCCCTGGTTTCAATATGGCTTCTATCCTAGAGGTGGCACGCGGTGGTGCAGACTATATCGACACAGGTATGTCGCCACTCTCTTGGGGTACAGGTCACGCTGACATCATAGCCGTTCAGGAGATGCTGAAGGATGCCGGCTTCAAGGTGAAGGAAATCAACATGGAGGCTTACATGGAGGTACGCTCACAGGTTCAGGCTATGATGGACGACTTCCTCGGCTACTATATTCCAAAGCTCAACCACCTCAACAACTCACTCCTCGTTAAGCCAGGTCTCCCAGGCGGTATGATGGGTTCACTCATGACAGACCTTGAGGACAACCTCAAGTCGCTCAACAAGTGGAAGGTGAAGAACAACCAGCCAGAACTCACCACCGACCAGCTTCTCGTTAAGCTTTTCGATGAGGTGGCATACGTATGGCCTAAGGTTGGCTACCCATGTCTCGTGACCCCATTCTCGCAGTATGTAAAGAACCTCGCCCTGATGAACGTTATCCAGATGGAGAAGGGCAAGGAGCGCTGGTCTATGATTGCAGAGAATATCTGGGATATGATTCTCGGAAAGTCAGGTAAGCTCGCAGGTCCAGTTGATCAGGTTCTCGTTGATATGGCTAAGGCTGAGGGACGTGAGTTTATGACCACAGATCCACAGGAGAACTATCCTGACGACCTCGATACATACCGTGCTAAGATGAAGGAGCAGGGATGGGAACTCGGTCAGGATGACGAGGAACTCTTTGAGTATGCTATGCACCCACAGCAGTATGAGGCTTACAAGAGCGGTGCTGCCAAGGCTGCCTTCGAGAAGGACCTCGCAGAACGCAAGGCTAAGAAGAATGCTCCTGCTGAAGGTGCTGAGCCAAAGCAGATTACTGTTACCGTCAATGGACAGTCATATAAGGTAGATATTGCTTACGGTGCACAGGCTCCTGCTGCTGCCGCTGCACAGGGCGCCGCTCCTGCTGCTGCCGCTGGCGAGGGCGTTGAGATTCTCGCTCCACTGGAGGGTAAGGCATACCTCGTAAGTTCTTCTTCTGAGACACCAAAGAAGGTTGGCGACCATGTCAATGAAGGTGACATCATCTGCTACATCGAGGCTATGAAGGTATTCAACCGCATCCAGGCTGAGAAGAGCGGTACCATCACCAGCATCTGCTTCTCTTCCGGCGATTCAGTAGAAGAGGATGACGTACTCATGACAATAGCATAAAGAAGGAGGCAGACATGGAAATGTTAACAGATATTTTAACGAAGTTGTGGAACATGACAGCCTTCGCCCAGACAGGCGGCGACTACTCGTTCCTCATCATGATAGCTCTGGCTTGCATCATCCTTTACCTCGGTATCGTGAAGAAGTATGAGCCATTGCTCCTCATACCAATCGGTATGGGCGTGCTGCTTGCCAACTTCCCTGGCGGCGGCATGGGAGTTGCTGCCGTTGACGGTGAAGGATATGTCACCCTCGCTGATGGCACAAAGGAGATAATCTGGGATATGCCACTTCACAAGATTGCACATGACCTTGGTCTGATGAACTTCATCTACTACATGTGCATCAAGACGGGCTTCATACCACCTATTATCTTCATGGGTGTTGGTGCGCTGACTGACTTTGGTCCTATGCTCCGCAACCTCCGTCTCTCTATCTTCGGTGCAGGTGCACAGTTCGGTATCTTCGCAGTGTTGCTCACCGCTATTGCTATGGGCTTCACCCCACAGGAGGCTGCTTCGCTTGGTATCATCGGTGGTGCAGACGGTCCTACAGCTATCTTCACAACCATCAAACTGGCTCCACATCTCCTTGGTCCTATCGCCATTGCAGCTTACAGTTACATGGCCCTCGTACCAGTGATTATTCCTCTTGTTGTTCGTGCGCTCTGCTCTGAGTCGGAACTGAAGATCAACATGAAGGAGCAGGACAAGAAGTACCCTAACAAGTTAGAGATCAAGAACCTTCGCGTGCTGAAGATTCTCTTCCCTATCTGCGTGACCATCATTGTGGCTATCCTCGTGCCAACAGCTGTCTCGCTTGTCGGTATGCTGATGTTCGGTAACCTTATCAAGGAACTTGGTAGCATGACCAGCCGTCTCTTCGATACAGCCAGCAATGCTATCATGAACACCGCGACCATCTTCCTTGGTCTCTCGGTAGGTGCTACCATGACAGTAGATGCATTCCTCAACCTTCAGACCATCGGTATCGTAGTAGGTGGCTTCCTTGCCTTCGCACTCTCTATCTCTGCTGGTATCTGCATGGTTAAGATTTTCAACCTCTTCGCCAAGAAGAAGGTTAATCCACTGGTAGGTGCTACTGGTCTCTCTGCCGTTCCTATGGCATCACGTGTAGCTAATGACATTGCTACAAAGTATGACCCAAAGAACCATGTGCTCAACTACTGTATGGCATCAAACATCTCTGGCGTTATTGGTTCTGCCGTAGCTGCTGGTGTGCTGATCTCATTCCTTCAGTAATTTGAGTTTATTATCAGAGTTATATCATTAATTCAAGTTTCGCAAGCTTCACTTGTTTAGAAGTTAAGGAGTTTAGAAGTTAAAGAAGTTAAGACATTAGTTTTTTACGCTGTATTAAGTATTGTCTTTAACTCCTCAGCGACGAAGGAGCGATAACTTCTTGACTCCTTAAGTTTCAAGAGTTCGAAGAACTTGCGAAACTTGAATCATTAATGTTAATCGTTAGTTCTCTTCGGGGAACTAACGATTAAATTTTATGCACATCTACTTATGAGAAATATTATCGTTTTACTTTTCATGCTTCTTGCCTCTGCTGTCCATGCGGTGACATATACCAAGGCGGACAGCATCAAGGTTGTGACACTCCTCACGCAGGCTGCAAAGGAGAAACCAAAGAATCTCATGCTCTATTTTGGAAAGAAACTGGAGGGCGTTCCTTACGTGGCACACACACTTGAGGTTAACAAGAAGGAACAACTCGTTATCAATATGCGCGAGATGGACTGTACCACCTTCGTGGAGACAGTGCTCGCTCTCTCCATGACCACTAAGCAGGGTAGGACCTCCTTTGCAGATTTCTGTACCAATCTGGAGACCATCCGCTATCGCAACGGCAAGGTGGATGGCTATGTGTCGCGCAACCATTACTTCAAATGGTGGGCTGACAACAATGCAACAAAGGGTATCGTGACGGATGTACTGAAAGGCAATGCAGCATCCAAGACCAGCTATAGGCGTAAGCAGACCATAAATGTCAACTATATGTCCACCCACTCGGCAGCCTATGCCATGCTCAAGGGCAACAAAAAGGACATTGCCACCATAGCCTCTTATGAGAAGGCTACAAAGGGACAGACCATGTGGTATATCCAACCAACGTATGTAGGGCTATCGCAATCCAAACTCTCTTTCATACACGATGGCGACATTCTTGCTTTAGCTACAAACAAGAAGGGACTTGACACCACCCACATAGGCATTGCCTTCTGGGGCAAGGATGGCAAGTTGCATCTGCTTAATGCCTCGCAGGTACACAAGAAGGTCGTCTTTGAACCTATGACCCTCAAGCAGTACATGGCGAAGCATCCCGTTCAGATTGGTATATGGGTTCTGCACCCAACAGTACTCGACTGATTTCCCATTCTTTAAATCGCATAAATAAACGCACATATCGTAGGTAAGAGCCTATGTTATGTGCGTTTTGATATCATCAGGTCTTTTGTCAAACCTTTGCGAACCTCGTCATTCGGAATGCCAAGTATGTAGATCAAGGTAAACATAGACACATCCGCTGGTGATAAGATTCTCAAAATTGTCAATACCCTTTGGGAACTCCCACGGCTCGCGATATTTCTTCTTCATAGTGCAAAGGTAATACTTTTTTTTGCAAATAACATTCAACAGATGTGAAGATTTATGTTTTTTACAATGTTAAGTGGGTAGCGTCTAAATCAGAAACCTTTTGAACGTATGTTAACCATGATTCCCTTACAAAAAGTATAAGACTTAGAATTGTTTTGTGCAGTGATTTACGGGAGCATAAGGCATGATTCCAAGTTATATACTGGCCTTTTTTTTAGTCAGGACACAATTTTTTCTTAATATATTTGGTGGTTTCGGGGAAAATATGTAATTTTGCAGTGTCACAGTTGTAGTGCTATTTTTAAAGATGCACGGTTGGACTGGACACTACATAATGTAAAAGCGTCATTGATGCTTTGTCTATTGGCTAATTGAAACGTAGGAAATTTCAAATTGCAAGTCGATGGCAAAGTCAGAAGTGGCTGCTACGGGTATGCGTACCGTATCCCCAGAGTGTGCGTGTGAGGGTATATAAACAATGTCCTCAGTGCACACTTTTCATGGAGATATTGTCTATATACGAAGCGTAGGCAGACATTTTCTACTTAGTCAACTTGCAAGGGCTTTTCCTACGGCCTCAATTAGCAGACAAGTAGAGATGGAAGCCTACGCTTTGCGTTATGTTGCTTACTATCAATATATTAAAGTTTCTTTCTTAGGGCTTCGGGAAAGGTATTGTTTTACATGGGAAATGGAAAATTTCAAGAAAGGAACTCGCATTATTATCAAAGTATCATACAGCTTCAAATCTATAGTTCGCTCTTTCCAATTACCAGAAGAAAGCTGTCTTTATAAGTACTTTGTTAAGAACAATCATATAATTACACGAGACGACAAACTGCTACGAAATGGCATTTCAGAGTTAGATGAGCAGGTTAAAGAACTTGCCCAGAATAACATCGAGATGCAAAGCGACTATATGCATGATGGACATCCAATGGATATTTTGGTTTGGAGAAATGACAAGCCTGTATATTTCATAAAGGACTATTTTTCAGAGGATGAGATACAAGAAATAATAAGCAAAATGCTCTAAGAAAATGAAAAGGTTTGCATCTTTGTTGTTCGCGTTATGGGTAACTTCCATCTGTTTCGCAAAATCGGCATTACCGAACTATGAATATGACATAGTAGGAGTAGCAATCGCAAAGGAAGGATATTATTTGGTAGAAGTTTCTACAATGGTTAACAAAAAGAAGGAAGCGACAATGGACATAGCGAAGAAGTGTGCTATACATGGTTGCTTGTTTAAAGGGTTTGCTGTAGAGCGAATTTCTCAAAAGCCTATTTTGTTCTCACCGTCTGAAGCAGAAGAGCATAGCGAATATTTTGAAAAACTGATTAACGAGCAATTCAATACTTATACGAATTCAACCCATCCGATTCAAATCGTTAAGGTAGGTAAACGCTTTCGGGTGAAAGCAATAGTGGTTGTTGCTAAAGAATCGTTAAGAAAAGATCTCGAGAAAGCTGGTATCGTAAGAAAGTTAGGTTTATAAAACAAGGGAATATGAAATTAAGACTCATTAATGCATTCTTAATGCTCGTAGTGGCATGCATGGCTTTTGCCCAAGGTAAGAATCCCAAAATCATGGTCGTTCCTATGGATACATGGTGTCAAGAACGCGGTTTTTGGAATGTGTATGAAAATCAAGGAGAAATAAAGGGGACGCCTAATTATGAACAAGCAGTTCAAGATAGCAGGGAACTCATGTTGGTAATCTCCAAAATCAACAACCTAATGTCTGATCGAGGTTTCCCGCTTGCTGATTTGTCACAATCTATCAAGAATAATACAAGACGAACCGCAAGGAATACGCTTACTACATCGAAAACATCTGGCAGTTCTTTGGCTGTTTCTGCCTTGGATGAACTCAACAGACAGGCAAAAGCAGATATTATTGTCGAGGTAGACTTCTCATACAACACCGTTGGTCCAAAGCACAGTGTAACATACAATCTACGAGCCCTTGATGCTTATACTGGTAAGCAAGTGGCAGGTGCAGATGGTACGGGGACTCCTACATTTACCTCGGAAATACCTGTATTGTTGGAGGAGGCTGTCGTTGGACACATGGACAACTTCATCTCTCGTTTACAATCCCATTTTGACGACTGCAGAGAGAATGGTAGAGAGGTTGTTATTGAAGTCGGAGTTTTCGACAATGGATCAGGGACAGACCTTGAAAGTGAGTATGACGGTTCAGAACTATCAGAGATTATTGAGAATTGGATGGCAGAGAACACTGTCAAGCACCAATTTCTTACTTCTGAGACAACAGAGTCCATCATGCTCTTTGAGAATGTGAGAATTCCACTACTAAAAGAAAATGGCATACCTCAAGATGCAAGTGGATTTGCGAACGAATTACGTAAATTTTTAAGAACAAAATATGGCATAGAGTCAAAGAACAATTCACCTTCTTTGGGCTATGCCCAAGTAATAATTGGAGAAAAGTAACGATGAAGAAGTTTGTATTTTCTTTCACGCTGTTTTGCATGTCGACTATTGTACATGCTCAGGATTGCGACATTCCACTGCGTCCTTTAGTTGCTCAATCCTCAGATGGCAGTTATTACCCACAAGTGGTAAACTATTTGACAAATCGTTTGCGTGTGCTTACATCTAAGGCTGGTAGTGTAGGTGGAATGGAAAACTCGCAGTTCGCCTTGGCTTTTGGATATGATGTTATTGATAAACAAATCGTGAGTGCAGCACCTACGAAGATAGTATACAATGTTAGTGTCTCAATGCATGTTGTTGACTTGAAGGCTCAAAAGATATATGCCACATACTCTAGGGAAATGAAGGGTATCGGAGACAATGAAACGAAAGCTCTTATCAACACATTCCAAAAAGTTAATGCATCTAATATTGACATTCGAAATTTTGTGCAACAGGGAAAACAAAAGATAATGGACTATTATGATAATAACTATCAAAATATAATAAAAGGAGCTCAGGCTTTGGCCGCTATGAAAAATTTTGATGCAGCAATCTACAATCTGATGATGGTTCCAGAGTGTTGCAAAGGGTACGAAGCTATCAACAAAGAGTTAATGAATGTATATCAGCGATTTGTCAATCAGCATTGCAATGAGAATCTTGCCCAGGCTCGTGCTGCATGGATTGCAGCTCCAAACAGTGAGGGAGCTGCAACTGCCAGTATCTATCTCTCTGAAATCTATCCCGATGCCACATGTTATGGTGATGCTCTAGAACTTGCCAACGAGATAAAGAAGCAGATGGGCGAAGAGTGGAAATTCGTGATGCGACAATGGGCTGACAATATATCATTGGAGCGACAACGCATCAATGCTATGCGAGACATCAGCATTGCGTATGCAAATTCACAGCCCCAGACAGAAGTAACTAACATATTTTGGAAATAAACCTCATAAATAAAGGCACAATGAAAAAGTTATTGTTAATGATGGTTGCTGCCATTCTCGGCACAATCAGTGCAAACGCACAGTTCAAAGTTGGTGACATCTACAATCAGGGCAATCTTAGAGGACTGGTAGTTGACGTAGATGCAAGTGGAAAACA
>JAZLIN010000106.1:0-54742 GCA_045617365.1 Prevotella sp.
GAGATGTGGCTGGAAGATAGCGGTGATGTGACGGTCGCTATATACCTCACGCATACTCTTGGCACTCTGGTATATCTCCTTTGGATGGTGAGCATAGTCAGAGAGCACGACATGCTTGTCATTGCGCAGTGCGAAGTCGAAGCGACGGTCCACGCCCTTGTATGTCCTCATGCCATATCTCAGTTCTTCAGCCGTACAGCCGTTGAGCTGTGCCATGGCCATAGCGCCGATACCATTGTCAATGTTGATAGGCACTAGCTGACCAAGGCGTATGTCCTTGACAGACTCTACCGGTGAGATGAAGTCGAAGGTTATCTCACCCTTCTCTATCCTGATATTCTCTGCATGGAAGTCACCATCATTGATACCGTATGTATATACGCGTACTCCTTCTGGGACATCAGCCTGCATCTCCAGTCCGGTATGTATGATGAGTGCACCGCCCTTCTTTATCAGCGTGGTGTAATGGCGGAATGACTCAAGGTATGCCTCCTTGGTGCCGTAGATATCAAGATGGTCAGGGTCAGAACTGGTGATGACTGTCATCCATGGGCGCAGCCAGTGGAAGGAACGGTCAAACTCGTCGGCCTCAATCACTACATCGTCAGATGAGTCAGAGAGGATGTAGTTGGTGCCATAGTTCTTTGAGATACCACCGAGGAAGGCATTGCAATCAACAGATGACTGGTGCATGATATGCGCACACATGGTGGATGTGGTAGTCTTGCCGTGTGTACCTGCCACGCAGAGTCCCTTATGTTCCTTGGTCAGCGTACCCAGCACCTGTGCACGCTTCTGTATGTCAAATCCGTTTGCACGGAAATACTGCAGTTCCTTATGCTCCTCAGGGATAGCCGGTGTATATACCACGAGGGTTTCCTTTGGATTGCGGCATGCACGTGGTATCATATCCACGTTCTCCTCATAGTGTATGAGCATACCCTCTTTCTCCAATGCCTCTGTGAGCTTTGAAGGGGTCTTATCATATCCTGCCACGACCATGCCGCGACGTATGTAGTAACGCGCAATGGCGCTCATGCCTATGCCACCTGCTCCTACGAAATATACTGATTTCATCTTATTCTCCTTTTGCTAATTTAATTACCTCATCTGCTATTACATCAGCAGAGTCTCTTAATGCCAGTTTGCTTACTTCTGTCTCCAATCCCTTTATCGCTGAAGAGTCGAAGACAAGGGCTATAGCCTCTTCCACGAGAGTCTTCTCTGCCTGATCATCACGTATGAATACCGCAGCGCCTTTGTCCGAAAGGGCACGGGCATTCTTTGTCTGATGGTCTTCTGCCACATTAGGCGAAGGCACGAGTATTGATGCCTTACCCAGGAGACAGAGTTCGCTGATTGACGACGCACCAGCACGGCTTACAACAATGTCGGCTGCCTTGTATGCTGTTGCCATGTCAGAGATGAAGGTATGTGGCTGCACCAGCACGGCACCGGCTTCCTTCGCCTTTTTCTGGCATTCCTCAGCATAGAACTTTCCTGTCTGCCACACCACCTGCACGCCTCTGTCTTCAAAGCGCTTGATGCCTGCACCGATGGCATTATTGATGGTACGTGCACCGAGCGAACCTCCAATGACGAGTATTGTAGGCTTATCTTTCTGCAGTCCCATAGCCTCACGGGCATCCTCCTTAGTCATTGTGTTATTGAGTAGAGCCTGACGCACAGGGTTACCGGTCTTTATAATATTCTCAGCAGGGAAGAAACGCTCCATGCCATCGTATGCCACGCATATCTTCACCGCCTTCTTTGCCAGAGACCTGTTGGTGACTCCGGCATAAGAGTTCTGTTCCTGTATGAGGCAAGGTATGCCCATGGATGCAGCGGCATTGAGTGTAGGTGCCGATGCATAGCCGCCTACTCCCACAGCTACCTGCGGACGGAAATCCCTGATGATTTTCTTCACCATCATGCGGCTCTTGAAAAAGTCTATCATCACACCGACATTCTTAGGACTCCACAGTGGGCGCACAAGACCGCGCACTGGCAACCCTTTGATTTCATAGCCTGCCTCTGGCACACGGGTCATCTCCATGCGGCCATCTGCTCCTACGAAAAGAATCTTTGCCTCAGGGCATTTCTCCCTTACAGCGTTGGCTATACTTACGGCAGGGAAGATATGTCCTCCTGTTCCACCGCCACTGATGATTACTCTTATTTCTTCGTTCATTTTCTTCTTCTGAAAATTATTGTTCTTCTTATATCGGATATATTAAGTCGGCACCAGCCCTACCCTTTCGTCCTCGCAACTCCTCACCCTTAGGTGGAGGCCGGGAGGGGGCCTATTCTGTTTTCTCCTCCACCAGTTCGTCGCGCAGTGTAGCCGTACGACTGACACTGAGTATCACACCGATGTACATACAGTTGATGATGGACGATGTACCGCCCTTGGATATCAGGGGCAGCGGCTGTCCGGTTACAGGAACGAGTCCTACGGCAACCATCATATTGAATACCGCCTGCGTTACCAGCAGTAGGGCAGCTCCCATGGCCATGTATGCCGGGAAACTGTATTTGCATCTCCGGGCTATGGTACCCGCACGGAAGAGCAGTGTGATATACAGGAATGCCACGAAAAGGGCTCCTAACCATCCTAACTCCTCGAAGATGATGGCATAGATGAAGTCAGAGAATGCCAACGGCAGGAAGTCTCGCTGCTCGGAGTTTCCCGGACCCAGACCTATGAAGTTACTCTTGGCTATGGCAATGTTGGCATAGCCCACCTGGCCATTCTTGTCAAGGTCATAATCCTTTGGATCGACGCGTTCATTGTCCGTGAATCTCTCTATACGTCCCTTCCATGAGTCAAATCGGTGAAGTATGCCACCTCGCGACTTCATGGCTGCGATGTTATTGGAGGCTATCTCCTCTGTCAGTTGCCTACCATCCTCTGCCACCGCAGGCTGCTGCACCTCGCCTAACCAGAGTACCATCATGACAACCAAGGCAACTATACCAATGGCTCCGAAGAATATACTCAGCAGGTACTTCGCCGGCACCCTGCCTATTATCATCATCATGAAGACCACTGCCGCCAACAGGGCTGCCGTGGAGAAGTTCTCCGGCAGGATGGGGAGTATCAGGAAGACGGACGCTATGCCTATGTATTTCACTGCTTTCGGGTTGGCTCCGTCCTCAGTCTGATTGTCACTGAGTATCATAGCCGTGAGAAAGACCATCGTACCCTTGGCCAACTCAGAAGGCTGTAACGCTATGCCGCCGATACTGATCCATCGCGAGGCATCATTGGATGCCGTGCCTATGATGTACACCAATACCAATCCTATGACCGACACGATACTCATAATCGGTATGAGAACCTTGAAGAACCTGATCGGTATATTCAGTACGATCACCATAAGGATTAATCCTACGAAGAGCAGTCCTGTATGGTAAACGGCAGCAAACCAATAGTTGCCGGACTTATAGCCGAGCAATGATGATGATGAATAGACCTCCGTGACACTGACCACGCAGAGCAGGAAGAATATCACCCATATACATCGGTCGCCTTTGAATATGTTTTGCAGTTTTCTTTGACTTGCCATTATCTTTACTTAGTGGGAATATACGAATTTTATTAACTGCGGGATTGTCTGACGCGAAGCTTGAAGCTTACGCCTTGGCTAATGTCTTGAACTGCTCTCCACGATCTTCCATATTCTTGAAGAGATCGAATGATGCGCAGCATGGCGAGAGGAGCACTACGTCTCCTGGCTGAGCCAGCTTGCGACATGCCTCAACGCAGTCTTTCATGGAATGCGTATCGGCTATGGCGATGCCCATATCGTCGAAGGCGGCATGCAGTTTGGCATTGTCTGCACCGAGATATACCACGGCACGGCACTTCTCGCGCACGAGATCCTTGATATCATTATAATCGTTGCCCTTATCCTTACCTCCTACTATGAGGACGGTAGGGCGGCTCATAGCCTCCAGCGCCACATGGCAGGCATCCACATTGGTAGCCTTGGAGTCATTGATCCAGAGCACTCCATCTTTCTCTATCACCTTCTCCAGACGATGTTCCACACCAGGGAAGTCCTTCAGACACTGTGTAAGGATAGCCTCAAACTCATCCTGTTTCTCCACAGTGAGGTCCATCTTTGCCATGGCAGCACACACTGCAGCACGCGCCGCCATCATGTTACGCTGGTTATGCTTACCCGGCAGTGGGAAATCGCTCTCTGGGTCTATGTCTGCGTCACAGAATGGTTCGAGTGTAGGATTACCCATAGCACAAGGATGCGACGATGGCGTTGGCTTTGGTGCATAACCCTCCATACGCTTCTGTAACTCCTTGTCGATATACTCGTCATCAGACCAATACACGAAGGTGTCCTTTGGGGTCTGGTTCTGGATGATACGCATCTTAGAGTCAGCATAGTTCTGCATTTCGAACTCATAGCGATCCAGATGGTCAGGAGTAATATTCATTAGTACAGAGACGTCGGCACGGAAATCGAACATATTATCCAACTGGAACGAACTTATCTCGAGTACATACCAGTCATGGTCCTCTGTGGCTACCTGCAGCGCATACGAACGGCCGATGTTGCCTGCCAATCCTACATCCACGCCCCATTTCTGCATGATATAGTAAATGAGTGATGTAGTAGTGGTCTTACCATTCGAACCAGTGATACATATAGTCTTACCCTTGCTGTATCTCTTGGCAAACTCCAATTCGGCAAGTATCGGTGTTCCCTGATTGATGAGCGCCTGTACCATAGGTGCCTGATCTGGAATGCCAGGACTCTTGACTACTTCTGTAGCCGACAGTATCTCTGACTCTGTATGCTTTCCTTCCTCCCAGCGTATGCCATACTCATCAAGCTTTGCCTTGTACTTTGGCTTGATAGATCCCATGTCTGAGACAAACACCTCATAACCTTGTTTCTGAGCAAGGATAGCGGTTCCCACACCACTCTCTCCTGCACCTAATATAACTAGCTTCATCTTTTTATTGTCTTGTCCTAATATAACTATAAACTATGAACTATGAACTACCTTATCTTCAGTGTTATGATTGCCAGGGCAGCCATACCAATGGTGATGATCCAGAATCGTGTAGTAATCTTCGACTCCAACCAGCAGCCCTTAGGCCAGTTAAGGAAGACTTTGACATCGTCAGCCAACTGTCCCGGCTTGATGCGGAAGGCATCATGGATAGGAGCACGCTTGAAGAGGCGGAGCTTCTTGCCGCGCTTATTACCATACTTAGCCACCTGCACCTGAAGCATCACACTGATACTCTCTGCAAGGAATACGAAGCAGAGCACAGGGATGAGCAGTTCCTTATGTATGATGATAGCCAGCACAGCAATGATACCACCGATGGCAAGCGAACCGGTATCGCCCATGAACACCTGCGCAGGATAGGCATTATACCACAAGAATCCGATGAGGGCTCCCACGAATGCGCAGATGAATATCACGAGTTCCTCGGACTGAGGAATGTACATGATATTAAAATATGAGGCATAGCCTATATGACTGGAGACGTATGCCAGTATGCCCAACGCAACGCACATGATGGCGGAATTGCCGGCGCACATGCCGTCCATACCGTCATTGAGATTGGAACCATTGCTAACTGCCATAACCACAAACGTGGTAAGGAGTACGAAGAATATCCATCCTGCCGCACTACGGTGCTCACCCAACCATGAGAAGAACGTGTCCGTATAGTTGAGGTTATTGTTCTTTACGAACGGTATGGTTGTGGTGGTCGATTTCACCGGCGCACTCTTATATACCACTACCGCCTCACTGTTATGCCTGTCCACTGTAACATTCTCACGTATCACGGCATCAGGACTGAGCCAGAGCGTGAGACCGATACCCAGTCCGAGTATTGCCTGACCCACGAGTTTGTATATAGGGCGCAGACCATCCTTTGTCACCTTCATCTTGATGTAGTCATCGGCAAAACCTATCGCTCCCAGCCACAACGTGGTGACAATCATGAGGAGCATATAGATGTTACGCAGACGACCAAAGAGGAGGCAAGGCACTATCGTAGCCACGATTATGATGATACCACCCATGGTAGGTACGCCTTTCTTCTCTACACCGTATGGATCGATACTGCGGTCACGCTGTGCCTCAGTACCTCCGTTCTTGCGCATCCACTTGATGAAGTACTCACCAAACCAGATGGAGATGATGAGCGACATAATCAATGCCAACAGCGAACGGAACGAGATATAGCTCCACATACCACTGCCTGGTATGTTCCACTGTTCCAGAAATCTAAAGAGATAATACAACATAAGTATAAGCCTCTACCCTTGCCTTGCCCTACAGGGAATGAACCTTACAGGCCTGGAGTATCCGGCGGGTTATTTGTTTTGTTTATTTTGGGGTTTGTTATATTCAGTGGCCAAGCCACTGAAAACGGGAACTGTTAACCGCTAACCGCTAACTGTTGACTCCGAAAGCGTTTCGGAGTTCCTCGCGGTCGTCAAAGTGATGCTTCACACCCTTGACATCCTGATAGTCCTCATGTCCCTTACCAGCCACGAGAATGACGTCACCTTTCTGGGCAAGCATGCATGCAGTCTTGATGGCCTCGCGACGATCTACTATGCTGACGACCTTCTTCATCTGCTGTGGCGAGAGACCTGCCAGCATATCGTTGATGATATCCTGTGGTTCCTCAAAGCGAGGATTATCACTTGTTATTATGACCTTGTCACTCTGCTTCACAGCCTCCTGTGCCATGAGTGGTCGTTTACCCTTGTCGCGGTTGCCGCCGGCACCACACACGGTGATGATCTGCCCCTCCTTGCCTTCCATCACCTCATGGATTGCGCCAAGCACATTTTCCAGTGCGTCAGGTGTGTGCGCATAGTCTACCAATGCAGTACGTCCATCGCCAGAGTGGATAGGTTCCAAACGTCCTGCCACGCTCTGCAGCGTGCTCAGTACAACAAGTATCTCCTCTGCCTCCTTACCCAGCATGCGTGCTGCGCCATATACGGCGAGGAGATTGGACACATTAAACTTACCAATGAACTGCACTCCTACCTCATGGCCATCCACGTCAAGGTACATACCCTCAAAGTGACACTCTATGATATGAGCCACGAAGTCTGCCATGCTACGGGTGGAGTATGTCTTCACCTCTGCCTTGGTATTCTGCACCATCACCATACCGTTCTTATCATCAGCATTAGTAACTGCAAAAGCGCCCTTAGGCAGATTGTCAAAGAAAAGTTTCTTCGCATCGCGATAGTTCTCTACTGTCTTGTGGTAATCCAAATGGTCACGTGTAAGGTTGGTGAAGATACCTCCCTGGAAGTTAAGACCACCTATGCGCTTCTGCACGATAGAATGGCTGGAGCACTCCATGAATGCGTATTCGCAACCAGCCTCAACCATACGTGCCAGCAGAGCATTGAGTTCGATAGGGTCTGGCGTGGTATGCGTAGCAGGCACAGCCTCATCCTCGATGTAGTTGCATACGGTAGAGAGGAGTCCACACTTATGCCCCATCTTACGGAACATATTATATAATAAGGTGGCGATGGTAGTCTTGCCATTGGTGCCAGTCACGCCCACCAGTTTCAGTTTTGATGTAGGGTCACCATAGAATGTAGTAGCCAGTACGCCAACGGCATCCTCGCTGTCAGCCACCTGTACGAAGGTAACACCTGACTGCTCTGCTCCCTCAGGCAACTGTTCGCACACCACTGCCGCAGCGCCACACTCGATAGCCTTAGCTATAAACTCATGTCCATCCACCACCGTACCACGTACTGCGATGAAGAGATGACCTGACTGCACCTTACGTGAGTCTATGTTGACACCTGTAATGTCGATATCGGTACTGCCGATGACATTCAGTGCCTTGATCCGTGAAATTATTTCTGCTAATTTCATAAGCATTGTATTTTGCGTTGTACTATTCTATATCAGCCCTAACCCAATTCGAGTGTGACTCTCTCACCTCGCTGGAAAGGTTTGCCTGCCTCTTTGCTTTGCTTCTTCACCTTACCACATCCCGAGACAGAGACCTTCATGCCTCTGCTTTCCAAGAGATATACGGCATCACGGGCACCCATGCCCACCACGTTCGGCATCTGTGATTTCGGTGCCATCGTTATCTTCTGTACCGTACCCGACTCGCGGTCGTTTCTTATCTTGCCCCACACTGGTACTCCGTTAGGCAGTTCGCCTTTCCATCCACCAGAGGTGATATATCCCAGACGCGAAAGTACATAGTCCGCTGCCATCACATTACCATCCTTCACATCAGGCATGAATATGGAGTTTGCGTCACGTGACGACTTGACCGGATACTTTATCTTCTGCGCCATGATACCCTCAGCTATGTCGTGGAACACCTGGCCGCTCATCAGACCGCCTGACGCCGGGAGACCTGCCTTGTGGATGCAGACGATGCAACTGTACTGCGGATCGTCAGAAGGGAAATAGCCGGCAAATGACAGGAGATAGTTCATGACACCCGTATCATAATGACCGTTCATAGTCTTCTGCGCCGTACCAGTTTTTCCCGACACCTTGAAGTACCTGGAACCGGCCGTCTTACCCAGTCCCTGACTGACCACCTGCTCCAGCATGGTCTGTATGTCCTTCAGCGTTTCCTCGCTGCATATCTTCTTCTTGAGCACCTCTACCGGATACTCTCTGACCACCTCACCGTCACGCTCTATACGCTTCACGAAACGCGGCTTCACCATCACGCCATTGTTTGCTATGGCATTATAGTATGTCACCACAGAGATAGGAGGCACGTTGCTCTCATAGCCTATGCTCATCCATGGCAGTGCCGTGTTACTCCAGTTGGTGTATATGCCGTGCTTATCCTTCTTAGGCATTCGGACACGCGGCGCCATGTATTCCGGGAAAGGCAGATTCAGATTCTCTGCTATACCCACCTTGTGCAGACCCTCGACGAATTTCTCCGGCGTACGGTGATAGTTCTTGTCTATCAGGTAGCTGACACCGATATTCGAACTCACCTGCAGCACCCTCGGCACGGAGATCGTCTGGTATCCGCCTCTGTGCCAGTTATGGTCACGCATTTTGGCACCGTACATATCCATGATACCGTTGCCCGTGTCCACCATAGTATTGGTGGTGATGACCTTATCCTCCAGCGCCACCATGAAACTGGCAGTCTTGAATACCGAACCCGGTTCGATGAAGTCCGCTATGGCATGGTTACGCCCCTCCACATATTTACCTGTCTCAGGGTCACGGTCCACGTTCACTATTGCCTTGATATCGCCCGTAGCGACCTCCATCACTATTGCCACGCCGGTATATCCGTTCACAGCCTTCAGTTCGCGGATGAGCGATCGCTCCGCAAGGTCCTGCATGCTGACGTCTATCGTCGTGACCACATCATATCCATTGGTAGCAGCAGAATCCTGTATATCCACCCACCTATTGAGCACCTTTTTGCGGTGCTTGTATCCCGGTGTACCCTTCAGCAGACTATCATACACCAGTTCGAGACCCGAATACGCCTTACCGTCCTTAAGTTCCTTATACGTAGAACCGATAGTACTTGATGCCAGCGAGCCATACGGTCTGTTGCGTATCATAAACTTCTCTTCGGTAAATCCGCCGACGCCCGGTTTGAGATTAAAGATAGGCAGCGCCTTACATCTCATGTATGTGGTATAGTCCACACGCTGCTTCACAACCGCCCAGTAGCGGCTCTTCTTCTCATAACCCTCCTTGAGATGCGCCTTGAATTCGTCAACCGTCTTCTCAGGAAATATATCATGCAGCCCTTGGCAGAGCTGGTTGAATGTCTTCGTCTCATTACCCAGAGAGTCATGCCACAGCGTATCGGCCTTACTTTCCTGAAGGGCTACGAAATCCATGTGCATTCTGTATTCCGGCAGATTACACGCCAAACGCTGTCCGTCGCAACTGAGTATGTTGCCACGCACAGGTTTCACCTCTATTCCCTCGTGAATGACAAGAGAATCTACGGCATTCCAGTATTCGCGCTCGGCTGTCATTATCAGGAATCCCTTGACGAGAACCGATATGGCGCCACATGTCAGCAATACTGCCAGTAACGAGAATCGTAACATGGAATCCTTGTATCTGAAGGTCCTTGATTCTCTTTCTTCTGAATCGCTCATTTGAGTTTCCTTTCTCTATATATACAATTTTTCGAAATATCTCTCACCGTCATCTTCCCTTTCGGGCAGACAGAGGGAGAGTGTTTTTATCTTACCTTGCGGAGGCGTCTTCGCTCCGCTCTCTTCGTTTACTCCTCCGGCACCATGATGAGGTAAGGAGGATCTGATGGTATGGCGAGCGTACTGTCACCATAGTTGTCGAGCAGTTCCATTATGAAACTCTCACGGCTTTCCTCCGTCAGGCGGCTCGTGCATACCGTAGCCTTATAGCGTGCCTTCGTCAGCAGCACCTGCGTTTTGTCTATCTCCACCAGTTTGTTCTGGCAGGTGTAGCGATTATTAATATATATAATAATGAACGCACACACAAGCAGTACGACCTTTATGTTACTCTGGACCATCTTGGCTACCATCACACCGCCAAGCGCTTTCGACAGGGAGAACGTACTACTAGAGTCTTCCTCCTTCGCCTCTCGGTCTATGATATCCTCAATGGATCTATTGCCCAGCATGCCACGCAGCGGATTGGAATCCCCCGACTCTTTAGGGGTCGCCTGTGCAGCCTTTGACTCCTCAGACGCGTCGGCATTCCCGTCCGTCACACCATCGCCATCGATGTGAGGCTCACTGGCAGCATTCTCATCGACAGGACCTTCCTCCGCAGCCTCACCATCAGCATGTGGTGCATCTACGTCAAGAGGGATAACGACAGCCGACTCTTCGTCAGCAGTCACCATATCGTCTTCTCTTCTTTCTATGTCCTTGTCTTCTATATCCATTGTAACGTCCTAAAACCCCTCCTACCCTCCCCAAAAGGGAGAAACTGGGGTATGTTGTTTCGATTTTATACACTATCCTATATTCCCCTTTAGGGGGTTAGGGGGCTACCCTCTCGGCAATTCTCAGTTTCGCGCTCCTCGATCGCGGATTTCTCTGTTGCTCTTCCGCATCAGGCACGATAACCTTATTGTTCACCTGACGGTATGGTGTATGCACTCTGCCGAAGAAGTCTTCGTTGCGTTTACCCTCCACATTGCCGGTCTTTATGACATTCTTGACGATGCGATCCTCCAGGCTGTGATACGTTATCACGCTCAGTCTGCCCTCAATGCCCAGCACCTCCGTAGCCGCCATCAGCATTTCCCTGAGTGCATCCATCTCGTGGTTCACCTCTATGCGCAACGCCTGGAAAAGCTTTGCCATATCCTTCTTCTCGCGCTCACGCTTAAAGAACGGTTCCACGGCGGCTATGAAATCCTGTGTGGTATTGATAGCCTTCTGCTGACGTGCCTTGACCAGCGCAGCTGCAATCTTGCGCGACTGCTTCAGTTCGCCGTAGAGGAAGAATATGTCTGCGAGTCTCTCCTCGTCATATCCGTTGACTATGTCTGCCGCCGTCATGCCCGCGCGCTTGTTCATGCGCATGTCCAGCGGGGCATCAAAGCGGAAGGAAAAACCCCTGGTCTCATCATCAAAGTGATGGCTCGACACTCCCAGGTCTGCCAGCAGTCCATCGATGTGGTCTATCTCATAATACCTCATCCAGTTCTTCAGGTAACGGAAATTGCTCCTCACGAATGTAAAATTCTCTGGAGCATCCTCACCTATGTTAGCCTCAGCGTCTGCATCCTGATCAAAGGAGAACAGTCTGCCGGTGCCACCAAGTCTGCGGAGTATCTCACGGCTGTGGCCGCCTCCGCCGAATGTCACATCCACATACACGCCACCTGGCTTGATATCGAGTCCGTCTATGCTCTCATGGAGCAATACCGGAACGTGGTAAACCTGTTCTTCCATTTATTCCTGTCCCTCCATAAGTTCTTCGAGCGCAGAGCCGAAGGCTGCCTCGTCCATCATTTCATTCTCATTATCATTCACCGCCCATATCTCTATCGTGTCCCCGACACCAATGAAACGCACTGACTGCGCGATACCTGCCATTTCCTGAAAACGGCGTGGCACAAGGAAACGACCATTTCCGTCAAGCATAAGCAACTCCACATCGCTCACAAAGCGACGGAATATCTGCTGTTGCTGACGGTTCCAGCGGTTCAGACGCTGACGCATCATGTCCATCTGCTCATTCCACACACTCTCCGGATAGAGCACCAGACAACTCTCATGTACATCCTTTCTCAGCACAAGCTGCTCCTCTCCTGCCATCTGCAATATCTTGCGGAAGACAGAAGGAAGGAAGACACGACCTTTCGCATCCAACTTTGCTTCTATGTTACCGAGAAATCTCATGTAAGTTTTTATTATTTATTGCGCCTACGTACTTATGTAAATTGTTTTGGGAACAAAGGTACAAAAAAATCCCCACATTTACCCACTTTGCTCCACTTTTTTGACAAAATAAGTAGTTTTTTATTAATTTAACACAATTATAGCACCATTATTCTCCATAAAACACTACCTTTGCAGCAAAATTAATAACCCGCCCGTGCGCACAGCAATGTTTTCACGGGCATAAAAACAAACTTTTAAGCAAAGAATGGCAAAGAAAGCTCTTTTGATGATTCTCGACGGATGGGGAATCGGCAAGCATGGCAAGGGTGACGTAATCTGGAACACCCCAACTCCTTACCTGGACTACCTCCAGGCAGTAAGCAGTGTATCACAGCTCCAGGCTTCTGGCGAAGACGTAGGTCTGCCTAACGGCCAGATGGGTAACTCTGAGGTAGGTCACCTCAATATCGGTGCTGGACGTATCGTATATCAGGATCTCGTTAAGATTAACCGCGCTTGTGCTGACGGTTCTATCGCTGAGAACGCACAGGTCAAGGAGGCTTACACCTACGCTAAGGAGAACGGCAAGAAGCTCCACCTCATGGGCCTCACCTCGGACGGTGGCGTACACTCTTCACTCGACCACCTCTTCAAGCTCATCGAGGTAGGCAAGCAGTATGGTCTCTCACAGCAGACATTCGTACACTGCTTCATGGACGGTCGTGACACCGACCCTAAGTCAGGTAAGGGATTCATCGAGCAGCTCAGCGCTGTATGCCAGGCCAACGATGCTAACATCGCTTCTATCATCGGTCGCTTCTACGCTATGGACCGTGACAAGCGCTGGGAGCGTGTCAAGGAGGCATACGACCTCATCACCGCTGGCGTGGGCAAGAAGGCTGACGACATGGCAAAGGCTATGCAGGAGTCTTACGACGAGGGTGTAACCGACGAGTTCATCAAGGCTATCAGCAACGCTAAGGTCAACGGTAACATCGAGGAGGGTGACGTGGTTATCTTCATCAACTTCCGTAACGACCGTGCCAAGGAGCTCACACAGGTTCTCACACAGGAGGACATCGAGGGCATGAAGACTATACCTGGACTGAAGTACTACTGCATGACTCCATACGACGCTTCATTCAAGGGTGTCAGCATCCTCTTCCCTAAGGAGAACGTGACAAACACTCTCGGCGAGTACCTCTCACAGCAGGGCAAGAAGCAGCTCCACACCGCTGAGACTGAGAAGTATGCACACGTTACATTCTTCTTCAACGGTGGCCGCGAGGCTCCATACGAAGGCGAGGACCGCGTACTCGTAGCTTCTCCTAAGGTGGCTACATACGATCTCCAGCCTGAGATGTCTGCTTACGAGGTTAAGGACAAGCTCGTAGAGGCTATCAAGGAAGACAAGTACGACTTCATCGTCGTTAACTTCGCTAACGGCGACATGGTAGGCCACACTGGCATCTACAATGCTATCGCAAAGGCTGTACACGCTGTTGACAACTGTGTAAAGGACGTTATCGAGGCTGCTAAGGCTACCGGTTACGAGGCTATCATCATCGCTGACCACGGTAACGCTGACAACGCTATCAATGAGGATGGTACTCCTAACACTGCTCACTCGCTCAATCCTGTTCCATGTATCTACGTAACAGACAACAACTCTGCTACCGTTAAGGATGGCCGCCTCGCTGACGTGGCTCCTACTATCCTTCACATCATGGGTCTGGAGCAGCCTGCTGACATGACTGGTGAGAACCTTATCTGCGATTAATCAAGTCCCCTACCCCCTAGAGAGCCCAGCCCCATAAGGGGGAGATCTAATAAGGGGTACAAACATAGAAGCCCCGGAGTATGTACGTCCGGGGCTTTCTTTATCTCTTTGATTTAAGGAAAGAAATTATTCGGGAATTAAACAGAAATTCTGAATTCTTCTTTCTAAATGGCAAGCCAACAATAAAATTTCAGATTAATTTCTTTCCTTTCCTCCGCCGCGGCATTTTGTATAAACCATGCAAAAATTGTCTTTCGAAGTTACATGGAGACCTGAGTAGTTTCTTTAAAAAAACAAACTACCGTTTTCATTCTCCACAAGAACAAAAACGGTAGATTCTACTAACTTTTACTATTAGGTGCGCCTGCAACTAGCCTCACGGCCAAAATACAGACTATGCAATTCTATTTTCATTTGCAAAAGTAAGCATTTATTTCGATACACACATGCGAAAATCATGTCATCGGGGTAGAAAAAAGAACCAAAGAAACAAAATAGTACATAAAAGTAGGCAAAAAATCCATATACAATAATAACCTAAGCACTTTATGTACTTGTGCGAATTTGAACAAAACAGCCATACAAACATATCATGAACGTAAAAATAGAACCATCATGGGGCGAAGCCCTTACAGAGGAATTCGAGAAGGATTACTTCGCTGCCCTCTCACAATTCATACATAGCGAATACGCTCAGCATAGATGCTACCCTCCAAGCAGGGAGATATTCAACGCCTTCAACCTCTGTCCGCTCCCTGACGTGAAGGTGGTCATCCTAGGTCAGGATCCTTATCACGGTCCTGGTCAGGCAGAGGGTCTGTGCTTCTCTGTGAAGACGGGTATTGCCCTTCCACCTTCTCTCATAAATATCTTCAAGGAGATAAAAGACGACACTGGCAACATACCTGCCATAATCACCGATGAAATGGGCAAAAAAATGTATGACGGTAGTCTGCGCCGCTGGGCCGAACAGGGTGTCTTCCTTCTCAACGCCACACTGACAGTGAGGGAGCACATGGCTGGTTCACACCAGAAGCACGGATGGGAGACGTTCACCGATGCTGTGATCAAAGAAGTGTCTGACCGCACGGATCATGTGGTCTTCATGCTCTGGGGGGGATATGCTCGCAACAAGGCGAAGCTAATTGACCGTTCCAAGCACCTCATTCTGGAGTGCGTACACCCTTCGCCTCTCTCTGCCAACCGCGGCGGATGGTTCGGCAATCACCAGTTCTCCACCTGCAACCGCTGGCTGGAAGAGCACGGCAAATCCCCGATTAAATGGTAGTTTTTTGCCCCTAAGCGGGTAGAAATATCAACAAATAAAAATAAAAGTTCACAGAAAGGGAAACAGTACACCTGTACTTTAAAACACTAATGATTTGCAAGGCGGTCTTGCACCTGTATAATAGAAACCAATGCGCACCAATACGCATAAATTCTTTTCACAAATTCTCAAAAATATATTTGTGGGTTAATTTATGCGTATTGGTGCGCATTTGTTTCCTTCTATTCTATTACTGGTCGAATAATTTTGTTTATATTTTATTCGATTTTCTTTCCTATTACCAGCAGATTATCTCCGGAAATACTTTCCCACCACTGGGAGGGTGGAGAGCGGCATGTCCTGCTTGATCACTATGCCGAGGTAGGCAAGGATGAGGACGGTGTTGGACGCCAACTGAAGGATGACAGAGTCAAGACGCGCACCCAACTGCATAGCGTAGTAGAAGGCTACGGTGAAGACGACGTATGTGAAGATACCCTTGAGGTCGTAGGCAATAGGGTATTTCTTCTGCCCTACGATGTACGACAGAAGCATGGCGGTGCCGTAGCCTGCCACACCTCCCCACGCGCATGCCATATAGCTGTACTCAGGGATGAAGAGCACATTGACGACTATGAGAGCCACGCATCCGGCTGCCGAGAACCAGGCGCCCCAGATGGTCTTGTCTATCAACTTATACCAGAAAGAGAGATTGAAATATACTCCCATCATGATCTCTGCCACCATTACGATAGGCACCACATCGAGACCGGCACGGTATTTCTCGCCTATGATGCTCTGCAGGATAGGCATGTAACCCACTACGCAGAGGAAGGCGAAGAGGGTGAAGATGATGAAATACTTCATGGCCTGCGCATAATACTGCGTCTTGTCCTGATCCTTTGACTTGGCAAAGACGATAGGTTCGTAGGCATAGCGGAACGCCTGGGTTATCATGGCCATGATCATAGCTATCTTGACGCAGGCGCCATAGATACCGAGCTGCACCACTCCCTCCGTCTTGTCAGGATACACGAGCGGGAAGAGTATCTTGTCGGCTGTCTGATTGAGTATGCCGGCGATGCCCAGCACTAGGATAGGCCATGAGTAGGAGAACATACGGCGCAGAAGCGAGAGATCGACTATCTTGAACGGTACGCCGTTCTCCTTGCAATACACCCTTGCAGCCACGTGTTCGTGGGCAAACTCTGGTATGAAGAAGAAGGTGATGAATCCTGTGCAGACGAGGTTGAGGGCGAAGACATAGAACACATCGGTATTCTTGAGCAATACGAAGAAGATGAGGTTCAGGGCTATATTGAGCACGATGAACAGCATCTTGAGTGCAGCAAACTTTATCGCCTTCTTCTTGTACCTGAGATAGGAGAACGGTATGGCCTGGATGGCATCGAGTGATACCACGGCAGCCATCATGAGGATATAGTCCTTATGATCTACATATCCCAGGGTTTCTGCCAGAGGATTGATGAATATGCCTATTGATGCGAGAAAGACTGCCACGAGGAAGGCTATCATGGCGATGGATGTGGAGAATACGCAATGCGGATTCTCGCCTTCCTTATTGGCAAAGCGGAAGAAGGTGGTCTCCATGCCGAATGTCAGCATCACCAGCAGCAGTGCTACGTAGGCATAGAGATTGGTTACCACGCCATAACCGCCGCTGGAGGCTGGTATGACATTGGTGTAAAGTGGTACGAGCAGATAGTTGAGGAATCTGCCCACGATGCTGCTAAGGCCGTACACCGCAGTGTCCTTGGCCAGTGCTTTCATGTTACTCATATATTCTTTCTGTTAAGAGAGATTTTCTAGACGTTCTATATTTCCTAGACTCTCTAGATCTTCTAGACGTTCTAGGCTTTCTAGACACTCTAGATTTTCTAGATTTTCTAGACTTTCTAGGCACTCTAGACTCACTATATTATTAGGCTTAGATTCGCCTTAATCCTGATACGTATCTTCTTCTGGTATATCCTCTTCGATGACGAGGTTGTCGATGATGAAGTTCTGACGGTCCATGGTGTTCTTTCCCATGTAGTACGCCAGGAGTTTCTCTACCTCATCACTCTTATGGAGTGTCACCTGCTCCAGACGGATATCCGGACCGATGAAACCGGCAAACTCGTCAGGCGATATCTCACCCAGTCCCTTGAAACGGGTGATCTCCGGGTCAGGACCCAGTTCGGCGATGGCCTGCTGACGTTCTTCGTCGCTGTAACAGTAGCGGGTGATATAGTCCTTCGGCTTTTCGCCGCGCGACTTCAGTTTCTCGTCTTCCGCAGCGATGACCGCCTTGTTCTTTATCTTCGTACGCTTGCTTCTCACACGGAAGAGCGGTGTCTGCAGCACATAGACATGTCCCTTCTTGATGAGTTCAGGAAAGAACTGCAGGAAGAAGGTGATAGTGAGCAGGCGGATGTGCATGCCATCGACATCTGCATCGGTAGCCACAATCACCTTATTATATCTGAGATTGTCAAGACCTTCCTCTATATCGAGTGCTGCCTGAAGGAGGTTAAACTCCTCATTCTCATACACCACCTTCTTGGTGAGGCCGTATGAGTTAAGTGGCTTACCACGCAGAGAGAATACCGCCTGTGTATTCACGTCACGGCTCTTGGTGATACTACCACTGGCAGAATCACCCTCGGTGATGAAGATGCATGACTCTTCTCGCAGGTCACCCTTAGGATCAGAATAGTGTACTCGGCAATCACGCAACTTACGGTTGTGCAGGTTAGCCTTCTTGGCACGCTCACGCGCCAGTTTGGTTACGCCAGCCATGGCTTTGCGCTCACGCTCAGAACTCTTTACTTTCTCCTCTATTATCTCTGCTATGTCAAGGTTGCGGTGAAGGAAATTATCCACCTCTGTCTTGATGAAGTCGCCGATGTACTTGTTGACGGAGACTCCCTCTGGTGACATATTGAGCGAACCCAGTTTGATCTTGGTCTGCGACTCAAAGATTGGTTCCTCTACGTTGACAGCTATGGCACCTACGAGTCCGTTGCGTATATCAGCATACTCATATTTACCGAAATACTCCTTGATGGTCTTGGCTATGTGTTCCTTGAATGCCGACTGGTGCGTACCACCCTGTGTGGTATGCTGACCGTTGACGAAGGAGTCATACTCCTCTCCATTCTGATTGGAGTGTGTAAAGGCTATCTCGATGTCCTCGCCCTTCATGTGGATGATAGGATAGAGAGGGTCACTGGTCATCTGATCCTTGAGGAGGTCCTGCAGACCGTTGCGCGAGATGATGCGGCGACCATTGAACATGATGGCAAGTCCGGTGTTGAGGTATGTGTAGTTGCGCAGCATGGTCTCCACGATGTCGTCCTTGAAGGTATAGTTCTTGAAGAGCGTATCGTCAGGCATGAAATAGATATATGTACCATTCTCATCCTGCGTAGGTTCGGTGGTATCGCTCACCAGGATGCCACGCTCAAACTTCGCCGAGCGCACCTGTCCCTCCCTGTATGAGCGCACCTCAAACTTTGTGGAGAGGAAGTTGACGGCCTTGATACCGACACCGTTCATACCCACAGACTTCTTGAACGCCTTGGAGTCATACTTTCCGCCGGTATTGAGCTGACTGACAGCCTCAATCATCTTACCCTGAGGTATGCCACGGCCATAGTCGCGCAGCGAGATAGCCTTGTTGTCATACATGTCTATCTCGATGCGTTTGCCTGCATTCATACGAAACTCATCGATGGAGTTGTCTATGGCCTCCTTGAGCAGGACATAGATACCGTCCTCCGCATGGGTACCGTCACCCAGACGACCGATATACATACCCGGACGTGTACGTATATGATCTACATCTGAGAGTTTACGTATGTTATCATCAGTATATTGTGTCTGCTCCTCCTGAGGATTCTGTATAGCTTCTTCTTTTATTTCTTCTGCCATGGTTAGGATATTATTTCTTAGGGTACGCTCCCAAACAACTAAACAACCAAACAACTAAACAACTAAAGCACTGCCTTATAGCTTCTGAGTCGTTTGTTAGTCCTTGCTTCAAGATATTGCCACTGGTCGAGAACGCCGTTGTTGGTCTCCATCATGGAGAGTGCGAGTGCCTCCTTGAAACCGTACTTCTGGTACCAGCGTATGAGGTCGTCGAAGATGAGGGCATTGGCACCCTTGGCACGATACTCCGGCAGGACGCCGATGAGGAGCAGGTCCACGATGTCCGTCTTGTGGAAGAACAGCACCTTTGCCAGGTGATACCAACCGAATGGGAACAGTCTGCCCTTGCGTGTCTTCTTCATAGCCTCAGAGAACGAAGGCAACGAGATGCCGAAACCGATCATTGCCTCGGGGCCGTCACCGATGGTCTCGTCGAACACGAAGGTGAGAAGGTTAGTGTCAGCCAGTGCTATGTAAGTATTAATGAGTATGTCTATCTGCCTCTCGCTCAACTGTGAGAATTCATACAGGTGACTGTAGCACTGGTTCAGCAACTGGAAGAAGCGTCGGCCCATGCCCTGCTTCACCAGTTCCTTCTTCGAGAGCTTGCGCACCTTCAGGTGGTAGCGTGTGCCTACCAGCTTTGCAATCTTCGAGAATTTCTCAGGCACTTCTTCCGGCACCTTTACCATCTGCTGCAACCAGTCATTGTCCTTCTCGAATCCCATCTTGTCCATCAGCTCTGGATAGTAAGGGAAGTTATGGTTGGCATGGAGAGTACCCAGGCTGTCAAATCCCTCCACGAGCATGCCTTCACGATCCATATCGGTAAATCCCATCGGACCAATGATATTTTCCATGCCACGCTGGCGTCCGTATTCGCGGACTTTCTCCATAAGGGCTTCGGCTACCTCAAGGTCGTCAATGGTATCAAAGAATCCGAATCGCACGTTCTTACGGTTCCACTCTTCGTTGGCCCTGTGGTTGATGATGGCTGCTATACGGCCCACAGGCTTACCGTCACGGTATGCCATATAGTATTCTGCCTCGCAAAATTCAAACGAAGGGTTCTTGGTCTTAGAAAGTACATTCTTCTCATCTGAGAAGAGGAAAGGAAAGGCGTATGGATCGTCCTTGTAAAGATCACTGCGGAAATCTATAAACTTCTCGATTTCCTTCGATGTGCTGATTGTACGTATCTCTATCATGATAGCTATGGTATATATTTTACTACAAAGGTAGTAAGAATTTCGGAGATAACAGAATATCAAATGGATTTTTAAACTCTTTTCACACATGCAATGCGATTATTGTGAAAATTCCTTGTCTATCTCAACAACTTTCACTATCTTTGCATTGCGATTAAAATAAATCAAAACCAATACCAACAATAAAAATTATCTACTAAAATGGCAACAAAGCAAAAGCGTTTTTTCCTGACAGAGGAGGAAATCCCTACACAATGGTACAACATCCAGGCGGATATGCCTAACAAACCTCTGCCACCACTCAACCCCCAGACCAAGGAACCTCTCTCGGCTGAAGACCTCTACCCTATCTTCGCCAAGGAGTGCTGTAACCAGGAATTGGATCAGACCAACTCTTGGATCGATATCCCTGAACCTGTACGCGAGGAATACAAGAAGTATCGCTCTACCCCACTCGTCCGCGCTTACGGACTGGAGGAGGCTCTGGGCACCAAGTGCCACATATACTTCAAGAACGAGTCTGTTTCGCCTGTAGGTTCGCACAAGCTGAACTCTGCCCTGGCTCAGGCTTACTACTGTAAGCAGGAGGGCATCACTAATGTCACTACTGAGACTGGTGCCGGACAGTGGGGCTGCGCGCTCTCATACGCTGCCAAGCTCTTCGGACTGGACTGCGCTGTATATCAGGTGAAGATATCATACGAGCAGAAGCCTTACCGCCGCTCTATCATGCAGACATACGGTGCACAGGTTACTCCTTCGCCATCTATGTCAACACGTGCCGGCAAGGATGTACTGACCAAGGACCCAAGCAATCAGGGTTCGCTGGGTACTGCCATCTCTGAGGCTGTAGAACTGGCTATGACTACTCCTAACTGTAAGTATGTGCTGGGTTCGGTACTCAACCATGTAGCGTTGCACCAGACTATCATAGGTCTGGAGGCTGAGAAGCAGATGGAGAAGGCTGGTGAATACCCTGACATCGTAATAGCCTGCTTCGGCGGCGGTTCCAACTTCGGCGGTGTGGCATTCCCATTCATGCGTCATAACCTGAAGGATGGCAAGCAGACACGATTCATCGCTGCCGAGCCTGCTTCATGCCCTAAGCTGACACGCGGTGTATTCCAGTATGATTTCGGTGATCTCTCTGGTCTTACCCCACTGCTGCCTATGTACACTCTCGGACATAACTTCATGCCTGCAAACATCCACGCTGGTGGTCTGCGCTATCACGGAGGCGGCATGATCCTCTCACAGCTCAAGAAGGATGGCTTCATCGAGGGTGTTGACATCCCTCAGACTGAGACTTTCAAGGCTGGCATGCTCTTCTCTAAAGTAGAGGGTATCATCCCTGCTCCTGAGTCTTGCCACGCTATCGCTGCTACCATACGCGAGGCTCTCGCTCACAAGGATGAGGAGAAGGTTATCCTCTTCAACCTCTCTGGTCACGGTCTCATCGATATGTCAGCGTATGACAACTATATCGCTGGCAACCTCTCTGACTATGAGGTAACCGACGAGGAGGTTAGCAAATATACCGCTGAATTGGAGCAGATTATCAAGTAGTTTCCTGATAATAAGCGAAATAACCTTATCATTTTTGAACACGGATTTCTCAAATCACACGAATCCTTTTCATTCGTCAGATTAGAGAAATTCGTGTTCGTTATTTTTAAATGGCATTCCTTACAAGCGCACAAAAGCGAGGGCAGCAAAGTAATGGTTTCTTCTTACTTTGCTGCCCCTTATGGTAGTTTTGCCTATGTGAGGTACTACACTGCTCTGCGTATTCCATTGATAAAACACTACTGAGATCTCCCGTAGTTTTCACATCAGCGGACAAGACGTTACTTTTTCTTCTTTGGACGGCGACGTGCCCAGCCTTCTTCGCGCTCGGCTTCCTCCATGAGCCCGAAAAGGGCCTGACGTACATTCATCTCCTTCCTACGGTCGCTGCGGCGTGAGGCTGCGGCATTGTCACGCCTGCCGCGTCCGTTGCCTCCCTTCTGCTGTGCACCGTCACCTTTGCCGCCATCTCGATCTACATGACAGTTTACCTTCTTATTATGATAATGCGCACCGTTGAGCGCCTTCATCACCTTACGGGCATCAGCCGATGGCACCTCAATAAAGCAGAATGCCGGCATGATGTCTATGTGACCGACCTCCTGACGACCTGATACGTTGCGATTGATAAACTGCATCACCTCGCCCGGGAAGAAACGGTCGTTGCGACCAAGGTTGATGAAGAGTTTGGTGAAGCCCTGCTGCACTCCCTCACGTGGTTGTTTCTTTGACCAGTCCTGCTTACCGCCATTGTTGCGGTCCTTCTTCGATACCACCACCTCTTCTATCTCCGGTGCGTCGGCATAGTACTTTAGGAAGTGACCGAACTCACGGCTTACCACCTTCTTGAGTATCTCTTCCTTGTCAACGTACTCGAAGTGGCGGCGTATCTCTGTCATGAATGGTGCTATCTGCTCATCATCCACGTCTGTCTTCTCTATCTCGTCAATGGCACGGAAGAGCTGTTTGGTGCATATCTCCTGCGGAGTTGGCAGTTTGCCATGAACGAACTCCTTACCGATGGTCTTCTCAACCTCACGTATCTTGTGGCGCTCACGAGAATGGATGATGGCAATGGAGGTTCCCTTCTTGCCTGCACGACCGGTACGTCCGCTGCGATGGGTATATGACTCGGTATCGTCTGGCATGGCATAGTTGATGACATGCGTGAGGTCATTGACATCGAGTCCGCGTGCTGCCACGTCGGTAGCCACAAGCAACTGCGTGAGGTGCTGACGGAACTTCTGCATGGTGAGATCACGCTGTTGCTGCGAGAGGTCTCCATGCAGCGACTCGGCATTGTAACCGTCGCGTATGAGTTTGTCGGCTACCTCCTGTGTCTCTATCTTGGTGCGGCAGAATACAATGCCGTAGATACGTGGGTAGAAGTCAACGATACGCTTCAGGGCAAGGTACTTGTCCTTGGCATTCACCATATAGTAAATGTGATTGACGTGCTCTGCGCCTTCATTGCGCGAGCCCACGACTACCTCCTTGTATTCCTTGAGAATTCTCTTTGCTACACGCTCCACCTCCTTGCTCATAGTAGCAGAGAAGAGCAGCGTCTGTCGCTCCTCTGGCAGAGCGGCAAAGATGTTGTTGATGCTCTCGGAGAAACCCATGTTGAGCATCTCGTCTGCCTCATCGAGCACGATGTGCTGCACGCTCTCCAGATGGACCTTGCCACGCTCCATGAGGTCTATGAGACGTCCCGGTGTAGCCACGATGATCTGTGCCCCATGACGGATGGCGCGTATCTGGTCGCTGATGCTTGTGCCACCATAGACCGCTACGATGTTGATACCCTTTATGTATTTTGAGAAGTCGCGCAGGTCATCTGCTATCTGCAGACATAACTCACGTGTAGGTGAAAGGACCACTGCCTGCGTGGTACGGTCCTTTGGATCCATCATCTGAAGGAGTGGCAATCCGAAAGCTGCTGTCTTACCCGTTCCTGTCTGGGCAAGTGCTATATAGTCGAAAGCACCCTGCTCACCTAAGAGCAGGGGTATAACGGCTTCCTGTACTGGCATTGGCTGTTCGAAGCCAAGCTCTTCGATGGCGCTGCATATCTCTGAGCAAACGCCGAGTTCTGAAAATGTTGTCAAAAATGTTTATTATATTATAGGTTCTATAAGAATGTGTGTGAAAGGATAAGTAAGGAAGTGTCATAAGTATAGAAATGAGAAGTAAAAAGCTAAAGTGATTAAGTTCTTAAGTGATTTGACATCTCAACTTTAAACTTATAACTTCTATACTTATGGCACTTCCTTACTAAAAGAATATATTCTTATAGGAGAACCATTATGTTGTGTATATTATAATGGGTATCGGGGGGGCTTTACTTAATATTGTCCACCCAGCGGAAGAGTCGCGACCAGCGCACTCCACTGAAACCGCCACGGTCAGGATCGCTTGACCACCAGATGAAGATCGGCTTGCCCACGATATGGTCTTCTGGCACGAATCCCCAGTAGCGCGAGTCTGCACTGTTGTGACGATTATCACCCTGCATCCAGTAGTAGTCCATCTTAAAGGTATATTCCTTTGCCTCCTTACCATTGATGAGTATCTTGCCATCATCAGTAACCTTGAGGGCATTGCCTTCATAGACAGTGATGCAGCGCTCATAGACCGGGAGGTTCTTGATATTCAGCTGTACGCTCTTGCCCTTGGCAGGAATCCATACCGGACCATAGTTGTCACGTGTCCATCCATAGCGACCGTTGAGCGGATAGATATCGCCTACTATCTGCTCTGTATTGATATGGATAGATGCCACGAGATCCTTGCGTGCCTTGAGTGCTTCGTATGCACGCTTGGTCAGCGGCATGTAGCCATACTGATTGAGTTCGGTGAGATCTTCCTGTGAGATGCCGAGGTCCTTGATGAGGTCTTCAGGCAACTGCTCCTTGAACTTCACGAAGTATGTATATTGCACATTGTCCGGTTCCTTGTTGGCCTTGCCGTCAAGATATACTATGCGGTTCTTGATCTGCAGAGTCTGTCCTGGCAGTCCCACGCATCGCTTGACATAGTTCTCGCGACGGTCAGCAGGGCGTGACATGAGTATGCCATACTCGTTTGGCTGGCTGAGGATGTACTGTCGACCTGCTGCGTATGCCTGTTCATAGAATCTGCGCTGTATCATTGGTGGCAGACTATCGAGGTTGGCAACGATACCGCGCTCGCGAAGTATCTGCTGTCCATAGCCATAGCACATCTGATAGTAATCCTGTGGCTGCCAGCGTGGCTCTGATACCACGGTGTCGCCTGCAGGATAGTTGAACACGACAATGTCATTGAGCTGTATCTTGCCAAAACCTGGCGCACGACGGTAGTCCCACTGTGGCCACTCTATGTACGACTTGGTATTGATGACCGGCATGGTGTGCTGGGTCAACGGCATGGTCAACGGTGTCTGCGGTATGCGTGGTCCGTAGCTCACCTTGCTCACGAAGAGGTAGTCGCCTGTGAGGAGCGACTTCTCCAGCGAACTTGACGGTATGACGTAGTTCTGGAAGAAGAAGAGGTTGATGAAATATACTGCTACGAGAGCAAATAACAGGGCATCAACCCACGACATCAGCATGCGTGGGAAACTGTCAAGGTCTTTCCACCAGTCCCAACGTATCTTCCTGGAGATGTATGCGTCATAGATGAACGGCAGGACGATGAGTCCCAACCAACTCTTCAGCCACAGGAGGAAGAGGAGATACAGTACGGTGACAACAGCAAATTTCACCCACTGCATCTTCATGTTTGGTTCGTCTTTCCTTTTCATATCAGAAATTAAACATGTCATCGATGGTGAGCAGACCCTCGTGCTTAGCAGTATATTCTGCTGCGAGAACAGCGCCGAGTGCGAATCCCTGACGTGAGTATGCCGAATGCTCTATCTTGATAAAGTCAGCCTCGCTATCCCATGTGATGCTATGGATGCCAGGTACCTCACCGCGACGGATGTCGTCAACGCGAAGCACGTCCTTGGCTGTCTCGTGCAGTCCCCAGCGAGACTTGCGGTCAAGATTGTCTATGATTCCCTCTGCAAGTGTGATGGCTGTACCCGATGGTGCGTCGAGCTTGTGTACATGGTGCACCTCTTCGAGGTTTGGATCATACTGTGGGAACTGGTTCATGATCTTTGCCAGATACTTGTTTACGGCAGAGAAGATAGCCACGCCTACAGAGAAGTTGGATGCCCAGAAGAGTGTCTTACCCTCATTGGCACAGGCATTGCGTACCTCATCGCCATGCTCCGAGAGCCATGCTGTGGTACCGCTGACTACCTTTACGCCTGCCTTCCATGCACGGAGGTAGTTGCCGTATGCTACAGAAGGGTTGGTAAACTCGATGGCTACCTCTGCACTGGCAAACTCTGGTGAATCAAAGTCATCGAGGTTGTCTATATCTATGATGCTTACTATTTCATGGCCGCGGGAGATAGCTATCTGCTCTATCATCTTACCCATCTTGCCATATCCTATTAATGCTATTTTCATGTTTTCTTGTGGTTTGGTGGTTTGGTGGTTTGGTGGTTTAGTTGTTTGTAGTCTGGGATGATGGCCTAGTGGTTTTGAGGTTTGGTTGCAACCAAACAACTAAACGACCAAACAACCATTACAGTATCATCTTTTCGATAGGAAGCACGAGGATGCCCTCTGCTCCAGCAGCCTTCAGCTGACCTACTATCTCCCAGAAGTGCTTCTGGTCAATAACGGTATGGATAGATGTCCATCCATCAGTAGCAAGAGGCAGCACTGTAGGTGCCTTGATACCAGGAAGGATAGCGCAGATTTCCTTTACCTTGTCAGAAGGACAGTTCATCAGGACATACTTCTTGTCGTCAGCCACAAGGACAGACTTGATACGGAAGAGGAACTCATCAAGGATGGCCTGCTTCTCTGCCGAGAGTTCCTTGTTGCCAATGAGGAGTGCCTCACTCTTCATCACTACCTCTACCTCACGCAGCTTATTGCTTACGAGTGTAGAACCAGACGATACGATATCGAAGATACCATCAGAGAGACCAATGCCAGGAGCAATCTCTACAGAGCCCTGGATGACATGGATGTCAATATTGATACCCTGCTCGTCAGCGAACTTCTTGAGGATGTTAGGATATGATGTTGCAATCTTCTTACCGTCAAACCACTTCACATCCTTGTAATCTACAGACTCAGGAATAGCAAGCGAGATACGACACTTTGAGAAACCGAGACGCTTAACGATGTTGGCATCCTCACCACGCTCTACAAACTCATTCTCACCTACGATACCAATGTCTGCAACACCACTTGCCACACACTCTGGGATATCATCATCACGAAGATAGAGTACCTCGAGTGGGAAATTGCTTGACTGAACAAGGAGAGTGCGACGTGCACTGTTTATTTTAATACCTGTCTCTTTAAGAAGATTCATTGTATCTTCATAAAGACGACCTTTTGACTGAACTGCTATTCTTAACATTTTTACCTTATTTATTTATGTTTCTTCTTCAAGAGTGCAAAATTACTCAAAAAATCTCAAATACGCAAGCAATACACACAAAATCTGAGCTATGCAGTGACACATTACGCATCAAAGAACTGTTTGCCGTTGGTATCTTTGGGGCGCACGACTCCCGGATATTCACAGCAAAAGCATGTATTGAGGCGATGCACATAGCGCTTGGCTTCATACTTTGCCATTGGCAAGTCGTGCATGAGACAGTTGCCGCATGTGGCTGGTGTAGTACCAGGCACTTCATCATCATAGTCCACCACATACTGGAAAGCCTTGATCATCAGCTGGCGAACCGTCTCACAGTCGTATGCTCCCTTCATGATAAGATAGTTACCAGTAAGACATCCCATTGGTCCCCAGTAGATAATATTATCTTTCCACTCCTCATCATTACGCAGATACGTTGCCACCAGATGCTCTATCGTATGGATGGCAGCTGATGCAAGGGCTGGTTCCTGGTTAGGAGCCGTCATGCGTATGTCGTAAGTAGTGATGACATTGTCTCCCACGGCATCCTGACGGGATATATAGATGCCTGGTTGCAGGTTGGTATGATCCACTGCAAATGATGGTATGAGTTCCATATCCGTTACTGCTTATGATTCTTATAATTCGTCTGAAGCATAGAGGAAACCGAACGCTGGCTGCTTGTAGTCAAAGATCTCGCCTTCGCTGAAGAAGCGCTTGAGTTCTATCTCTGCATTCTCAAGTGAGTCGCTGGTATGTACGATATTCTCCTGGAAAGACATAGAGAAGTCACCGCGAATGGTGCCTGGCAATGCCTTGCGACCACTTGTGGCACCAGCCATCTGGCGCACCACATCCACAGCACCTACACCTTCATAGCAGCATACTATCACAGGAGTCACCATCATGGCATCCTTCAGCTGCTGAAAGAATGGCTTGCCTGCATGCTGAGCATAATGCTCGCTCATCTGCTCGTCCGTAAGCTGGCACATCTTCATACCTGCAAGACGAAGACCTTTCTGTTCAAAACGCTTTGTCACTTCACCTACCAGTCCGCGCTGCAGACATGAAGGTTTCAATATCACTAATGTCTTTTCCATTTTTATTTTTTCATTCTGACTGCTTCTGCAATACACGTAACTGCATGGCATGTCCATATTTGCCTACAAAGTTAATTATTTTCTCACACATACGCAAACAATTCCGAGGAAATTATTTTGTCCATTCAAGTTTTTTTTATTACCTTTGCACCAAGCTAATAAACATACTCAACATAACGTATATGAAAAACGTATTAACCACTCTGTTGCTGTCTGCCGTATCACTTACTCTCACAGCGCAGAATACAGCAAGAAAATTCGAGCTCTCCAATTCTGCTGACAACCAGTCTGTACTCACCGTATATCTTCCGAATGCAGAAAAGTCAACTGGCCGCGCTATCGTAGATTGCCCTGGAGGCGGATATTCACACCTATCCATGGACAACGAGGGACATAACTGGGCTGAATACTTCAATAGCAAGGGCATCACATACGTTGTACTGAAATACAGGATGCCTAACGGCGACCGTAACATTCCGCTCTCTGACGCATACAACGCCATACGCACCGTGCGCGACAGCGCAGAAGTATGGCATGTCAATCCACGCAATGTAGGTATCATGGGATTCTCTGCCGGCGGTCATCTTGCATCAGCGGTTTCCACCCATGCGCCATTCGAGGTCCGCCCGGATTTCTCCATCCTCTTCTACCCTGTGATCTCCATGAACGAACGCGAGACTCACAAGGGCTCTTGTGTAGGATTCCTCGGTGACATGCGCAACGACGCAAAGCTGCAGAAGGAATGGAGCAGCAACAATGCTGTGCGCCGTCACCTCACACCGCCTGCCATCATTCTCCTTGCCAATGACGACCGCGCCGTACCTCCTGTGACCAACGGTGTGGCTTACTATAGCGCTATGCGCAGCAGTGGCAACAGCTGCGCCATGATGATATACCCTAGCGGCGGCCATGGTTTCGGATTCAAGAGCGAGTTCCGTTACCACGACCAGATGCTTCAGGAACTGGACACTTGGCTAGCCAACCTCCCTGCCCCACAGGACGGCGACCTGAAAGTGGCATGCTGCGGCAACTCCATCACTGACGGTCACGGCATTGACATGCAGGAGGTATTCGGTTATCCTGCCGTAATGTCACGCCGACTGGGCAAGGGTTACCAGGTAAAGAACTTTGGTGTCAGTTCTAGGACTGCCCTCAATAACGGCGACATACCTTACCAGAAGGAACTGGCTTGGCGAGACTGTCTGGCATGGGCTCCAGACATTGCCATCATCAAACTGGGTACCAACGACACCAAACCACAAAACCGTGGATTCATCAAGAAGGAACTGGCCGGTGACATACAGCAGATGATTGACTCACTCCGACAGAAGAACAAGAACGTGCGCATCATACTCACTGCTCCTATCCCTGCCTTTAAAGACAGTTGGGGCATCTCTGACTCTGTCATCACGGCTGACATCCTGCCTACATATCAGAAGCTGGCAAAGAAGAATAAGATTGAATACATTGACCTGCACGAGGCTTTCATCAATGACGAGAATCTGATACAGCGCGACGGTATCCACCCTAATGAGAAGGGTGCTGCAAAGATGGCTCAGATAATTGCTGACGCCATACTTAGCCCCCTAGCCCCCTAAGGGGGAATTAGCAGGTACCCCCTGCCGCTCGGTTTACCACTTTTACAAAGGCGTACGCCGACTAAGAGAAAGGCCAGGCTACGCACTGTGGGAAACCGTTTCATTTTCTTGATATAGCGAACTGCCGGGCGTAGGGGCAGCCTTTGTGCCCCGTAGTTCTTTGCGAGCTTTGCGCCTTCGCGTGAGATTATGACTTGCGAAAGAATTGAATAAATAAAAAGAAGGACGGTGTCACCGATTCACAATCCAGCCTACATACGAGACTTCATCATCGGGCTCTCCATATTATTCGTACAGTCTTTGCCGATAACATCTTTATCGGCAAAGACTATTAATGCATTGGAGAGTCCTACGGAGGGTGTCATCACCAATGCCTTCGTCAGTGAGAAGGAGATGATGACGGACTTGCTGGGCATGCTGGCTAAGTTCTCTACATACATAGTCAACGACTTCCAGCCTTGCCAGGAACCCAACAGCATCGGCGAGGAGTGCGGATGCTTCAGGGGCGAGAGGAGCATGGAGAGCAACGAAGCCGGCGTCAGGACCAATGCTGACCTGTCCATGGTGTGCGCCTTCCTCGTGAAGTTTGCGCAGCCGAAGTTCACTCCGCTGCCACGTGGCGTGACCTACGACATGCTGGAGCGGTATGCCATGCAGTCGCTTATCTTTGCATACTCCACACATAAGGCCAACAAACTGAAGGTCTGCAAGGACAACAGATACTGGGGCAGCACATCGGTCGAAGACCATGTATGGGAGTCCAGCCTCTGGGCTATGTCGGTGGCATACAGTGCTTTCTTCCTGTGGGACAAACTGACCGTCGAACAGAAGGGATATATATACAAACTGCTGGTGGCGGAATGCAACTACCAACTGAATCGCACCATCCCCACGGGGTACGAATCCGATACCAAGGCGGAGGAGAACGGATGGGAGGCTGACGTACTGGCTGCCACGCTGGGACTGTTTCCTGCGGATTCGCTGGCACCGCAATGGTTCGAGCGCATGAGGCTGTTTGCGGTAAACTCATACAGCCATACCAACGACAAGAACAAGTGCTTTGTGATTGACCCTGACTACGATGGCACCAGATACTGTGACCTGTACATAGGCCGAAACCTGTATGACGACTACACCTTGCAGAATCACAACCTCTTTCATACCTCTTATCAGAATGTCGTAATCCAGGAACTGGGCGAGGCGGCTCTCGCTCTGCAACTGTTTCAGAGCAATAGGGATGATAACGGCAGTGCTCCTGCCAAGCCTTGGCACTCCAACGCTCTGATGCACAATTGTCAGGAGGTGCAGGACAGTGTACTGAACTGGCTGGCTCTTACTGACGGCGAACTGGCCATGCCTAACGGCAATGACTGGAGTCTCTTCCTCTATGACCAGATCACTTCGTACTCTACACTCGCCACATTCAGGCATGACCCTGACTGCCTCATGCTGGAGAACGTGGCCTACAAACAGATAAAGGCACGACAGACCACTACTCCTGACGGGAGTTGGCTGCTGCGACCTGACGTACAGGCACGCCGCATGGGGGTGCAGGCCCACAGGGTGATGATGACGTACCTCATGCACATGGTCAACTCCACCGCCGATATGAAACCCTCTACATGGGAATCATTTCGCGAACAGCATTCGCAACCTAAGTATTTCCCTTGCCAGAATATCGTCAGGGCATTCTCCAAGGACCGATTCACCACATTCTCATGGTCCAAGGGACTGAAGAGCTATACGGGGTACTTCGCCCAGAACAAGCCTGACAAGAACAAGATCATCGTGCCTTACCGTGCCAATAACACGGGCAACATCATAGGTTGGTACGAGGTAGAGAAGCACAAGACCAACGCTGTGCCGGTCATTGCACCCGTGTATCAGTATCATGACAACAGCTATGTCATGAATGGCGAACTGAATACTAACGATGGCATGCTCAATAACCGCTTCGCCATATACAGCACACCGCAGAATGCCATCATTTACCTTGACCTCGTTACCGCCAACGACACCTGCATCATCACAGAGGAGAAAGGTGGCATGCTGGCTATCAGCACTGACGAACTGACCCGTACGCGACGCGACATATACTATAACCTCGGCTACAAGGACACCGATGGCTATGCCGTGGAATCCACGCAGGCAGACGGTTCTTTCCTTGTCAATGTGCCATCAGACTGGGTCAACATTGACAATGAGATAGGTATCGTCGGCAAAAACATGAAGAACATTGCCTTTGGCAACCGATCCACCAACAACAGCATCATCACTTCAAAGCTGTACCCTATGTACAACAATGTTCGCCGGCCTATTGACCGCGGCGACTTCGTTGACTCGCGCAACCTTGTATATTATAGTAATGTCAGCGCACGCGAGACCAGCGACCTCTGCGAGGCTCTCACTCCGCTGCAGGAACTGATGCCTCACGGCTGGAACGGTGTCATGGCTGCTGACAGATACGGTGCATACATCATGGTCTGCAATTTCAAGGGGGTACAGTCGCATGCCAGCATCGACGACATTGACTATCCGCTCGTCATCAGGAAAGACTCTACGGAGTGGTGGGCGCCGGTCTTCAAACTCGATACCAAGATCATAGACAGTCGTTCCTCGGTATTGTTCAGTCTTGAGCAGAACAACTCTTTCGTGCAGCCGCTGACCATCTTCATCCGTGGCGATCAGGTCAAGGCTAGGATGGAGTCCGAGAAGGTGGCATATATCACCGCCCTTGACGAGACGAATATCACCGTTGCCATCTGCATCCCTGGCAAGAGGAAGAATGCCACAAAGAATTTCCACCTCACACCAGGCCAAAGGATTAAGGTTTATCTCGACTCCTTCAACAATATTTCTTTCAAATGGGAATAACATGTTCGACGATAAAATGACAAGGCGTCACCAGCAAAGATAACAACCTGCATATCAAATAATTGTACAACGATACACACTTTCCCAAGACAAGCTGACGTTATCCGTGAATGTTAAAGTGCCCCTTTTGCAGTGTAAAAGGGGCACTTTAACATCGTAAAAGGGGCACTTTAACTTCGCAAAAGGGGCACTTTGCAATTCAGGAGGTTTCTTACGCACGCTGGTGACACATCTTTTCAGACAAACATTAGTTTCCTTTTTATGTGGATTCCTACCTCAGCGCCGCAACCTTGTCCAGCGTCTTATCCGCAGGATTCAGTTCTTTGTACATACGGGCATACTCACCAGCCTTGATGCGGTCGTTGCCCTTCCACAGCCAGTAGAGGGCGAGATAGTGATATGACGACATGAGGAAAGTCTTGCGCTTGGCCTCCGGCACACTCTCCGCCAGGGTAATGAGTCGCTCGTAATGTTCACGAGCATAGCCGTTGGTGAATTTCTCGCTGGCATCGATATTCCAGTTTACCCTGGCGCGACGGTAGCATACTAAGGCTGGCTCATAACCAGGATAGGTCTTCTGCAGGAGTGTCAGGGCACTGTCAGCCTGATGACTTCCCTCCAGCTGCAGGCGTGCAGAGATCTCCTTGTTGTTTGCCTTGTCATAATATACGTTGGCATAGCGATAGAGGTCCAGCGGACGCTTGTCCTTCTTCAACTTGTAATGCTTCAGATAAACGGCCGCGGCATTGTTATAGTCGGAGCGTATGACATATCCCTCTGCCAGGTATGCTACGTCCGTCGGCACTCCCTCCAGGCATTTGTCGGTGAAGATATCCTTGGTGCCATGGAGCTTGTTGAAGAGGGTCGTGGCACGGGTCACATCCTTCAGTCGGAGGTTGCAATTGCCCGCTATATAGTAATCCAGCGAGAGGAGCGAGTCCGTCTTGGCATAGCGCAGCAACTGCTCGTAGTCCTTCAGCGCAGCGGCATACTGCCTCAGGTAGCCGTTGCAGTACATGGCTGTGCGGTAGAGCTGATAGTAGTCAGGATACTTAGCCAGCGCAGCGCGTGCCACCTGCAATCCCTTGTCATATTTCTTCATGCTCCAGTAACAGAGCGCATAGTCATTATACTGCGTTGCCGTGAGGCGGTCAGCAAACTCCGCATACCGTTTGATTGCCTGCGAAAAGTCGCCTTGCTTGCTGCACAGATTGGCAACGGCAAGTTCGGTGAGGGGTTCCTCTACGATGATCTCTGACTTGGCAAATCCGCTGAGGACTGCTGACAGTAACGCGATGGCTAAAAGGATTGTCTTCTTCATAGGATGAGTAGATTAGTTTGACAGCGGCGAGTGGAGCCCACCCTACCGCGAACCGATATATAGGAATACCATTGACAGCAATACGAGCAGGAGGTCAAAGGCCTTCGCCTTAAGATTCTTCTCATGAAAGAGCATGGCTCCGCAGAGGAAACTGACTATGACGCTGCCGCGACGCACCATGCTGACAACGCTGATCATGGCCCCATCGAGACCAAGGGCGTAGAAATACACAAAGTCTGCCATGGAAAGGAACACGCTGACCAGGGGGATAGACCAGTGCCAGTGGAATGGCGTCGTCTTCTTGTGTGTAGGCCACCAGAGGAGTATCAGCATGGCGAGCATCATAAAGAACTGGTATATGTTATACCAAGCCTGCACCGCCATCTTGTTGAGTCCCACGCCGCCATTGCTTGGGGGTGCCATGAGGTATTTGTCATAAAGTCCTGACACCGCTCCGAGGATATTGGCAAGCACGATGAAGATGATCCATTTGTTGTGCTTGAAGTCAAGGCCTTCTTTCTTGCCCGTGCGTGACAGCAGGAAGAAACTGACGATGGCGGTGATGACGCCGAGCCACTGGAAGAGCGACAGGTGTTCGCCGAAGAATGTCAGGGCTCCTACGAGCACCATCACCGGACGTGTGGCGTTGATAGGTCCCACGATGGTGATAGGCAGATGCTTGAGTCCGAAGTAGGCAAAGAGCCATGATGCCAGGACGATACATGACTTCAGCAGTATGTAACGGTGTCCCTCCCATCCGTATGACTGACAGTAGAAGAGGCTGTCTGATGCTATCGTGCCATTGGCAGAGAGCATGACAAACGGCATGAAGATGACTGAGCAGAAGAATGTATTGAGCAGCAGCACTGGTATCACTGCGTTATTAGCCAATCCCTGTTTCTTTGCTACATCATAAAGTCCCAACAGTGACGCTGAGAGAAATGCTAATACTAACCACATAGTTTGTCTTTGTAACTACTATTTTTTAAAAACCTAAAACAATTACTTTTTTCTTTTCAGTGTGCAAAATTACACAATAATTCCGAGACCACCAAATAAGTTTACCTTAAATCATTGGAAAGAACAAAATAGTTTTGCCATTGCAGGCTAATAAAGGTTCATGATATTTTGTTTGAAAATAAAATCACCTTATATATTTGGTAGTTTGGATTATTCTTTGTATCTTTGCACGAAATAACAGCCAAAAACATGAAGAGATACCTTGACCCAAAGAGCGACCTTACCTTCAAGAGGGTGTTCGGCGAACATAAAGACATCATGATAAGTTTCCTCAATGCCATGTTGCCGTTGCAAGAGGACAATGAGGTGGTGGATATAGAATATCTGCCCACGGAACTCGTGCCGGAGATTCCAACGAAGAAGGACTCTATCGTGGATGTGAGATGCAAGGACACGAAGGGTAGGCAGTTCATCGTGGAGATGCAGATGTACTGGACTAACGCTTTCATGCAGCGTGCTGTCTTCAATACCTGCAAGGCATACGCCACACCGGTGGAGAGAGGACAGAAGTTCAGGGAGATAAAGCCGGTATATACCATAAGCCTCATAAACGACATCGCATTCCCGGACCTTCCCGATGACTACTACCACTGCTATCTCCTGACGAACCAGAAGCATCCGGATATGACCATCAACGAGATTGAGATGGTGTTCATCGAACTGCCGAAGTTCAAGCCAAAGGGCATCGCGGACAAGAAGATGATGGTGCTGTGGCTGCGTTTCCTAACGGAGATTGACGAGCACACACGTGAGATACCAGAAGAGATGGCAAACGACGAACTACTGACCAAAGCTCTGTCGGTATTGGAATATTCCTGTTATTCAGATGCCGAGATGCGCTATATCGACAGATACTGGGACATGGTAAGCCGTGAGCGCACCATGACATCAGACAGTGAAGACAAGGGACGTGAGGAAGGTATAGAGATAGGTATGGAGATAGGAATGGAGAAAGGACGTGCGGAAGGCGAAAGAAAAGCCACACTCGCAACCGCACGCAACCTCAAAGCCATCGGCATTCCTGCAGAGACCATCGCTCAGGTCACAGGGCTGAGCGTGGAGGAGATAGAGAGATTGTAAACAAAACATTATGCGCGAGCAACTTATCTGATAAGAGGATAGTTACTCGCGCATTTATTTCTCTCGGCATAGAAGCATCCCCCGACCACAAACAACGATACAAACGACGCAAAGCCGCCGTAATACAAAAATTGCCGTCTGCGCATCAGCAACGACAGACGGCGGCGGTAACTGCGGTAGTGTATCATCACACCGATGAAACTGTTGAGAGACGAACGGAGGCGCAACGCCATCTGGCGGTGCTCATCGGGGGACCCGAACCTATGGGCGGTGGCCTCGTCATGCAGTGCCGTCAGTTTGCGATCCATACGGCGCAGCGTCGTATTGCTCACATACATGCGCCAGGGCTTCAGGTAGGCACCGAGATAGCTCACGCCATAGCGCACGTCGGCGATGACCAGCTTACCCTCGTGCATGGATAGCCCAAGGGCATCGGAGAGGAAACGGCGGATGGAGGGCAACAGCGACACGAGCCACTCACGGTCGGCTGAGACAATAAAAAAATCGTCAACATACCTGCCATAGTGTCGGCAATGCTGTTGACGCTTCATATACTGGTCCAAGACATTGAGATAGACGTTGCTGAAGAGCTGCGAGGTAAGGTTGCCGATGGGCAGTCCGCAGCCCTTGGGCGAATGGAAGAGGCTCTTGTCATGCGGCAGCACATCCCAGTCGCTTCGGCTGCCTATCATGCGACAGCGCTCCGTAGGATCAAGCAGCACTATCTCACGGGTAAGGTATTCCACGAAATCCATATCCACCGTCTCTGCCCATGTGCGGCGGTCGTCCTTCCCTACCCTGTGTGTCGCCATCTGGCGCAACGTGCGGAGGCATTCGTCGAGGAGGCGCTGGCGGTTGATGTTCATGAAGTAACCGCGTATGTCTATCTTCATCACGTAGCATCGCTCCGTGTAGTTCTGACTCTCCTTGCGTATGTGTCCCTCCAGTCGGCGTATGCCGTAGTGCGTACCGCGCCCCTTGATGCAACTGTAGGAGTCCTGAATAAAAGTGCGCTCATACATCTCGTGCGTGTAGTTATAATACAGGTGGTGCACGATGCGGTCGCGAAAGTCGGCAGCGAAGACCTCACGCGGCTTTGGGTCGGTGATGATGAAGCAGGTGGATGGGCGCGGCTTGTAGGTGCGCGTCCAGAGTTCATCGCAGAGTTCCATGAGGTTACGGTAGAGGTTCCTGCCGAATGCCTTTACGTAGGGCTTGCTGCGCTTGTGCTTGATGGCATCGCAGTATGCCACGTAGAGGTCGTGGAGAAGGATGGGCTTGGTTAGTTCATAGTGCATAGTGCATAGTTGAGAGAAAAAACAGATAAGTGCTGAACGCGAACGGGGCGCACGGAGAACCCGTTGTTGCGGTTGTTGTTGTTGTTCGTGTTGTGGTTGCCCGAATTGAAGTTGAGGTTGCGACCGTTGTCGGAGTTGTTCGTATTGAGCGACGATGACCAGTAGTAACCGTTGGAACCGTCGTTGTTGAGCGAACTGCCATTGCGGTTGCCCGAAGCAGGCAAGAAGAACACGTTTGTATGGCAGCCATCTGATTCTGACTACAGAAAGAACGCCTCTAGGGCGAGCCATCTGCAGTTTACGTTTTTTCGTGCGCCACATGGGCACATGCAAACTGCCATTGAATTTATCTTGGGTTAGCTTTTCTCTTTTTTATAATGGGTTATTTAAAAATTGCGCATAATCATAATGTAGTAATGAGGATTTTCGGAAAGATGCATGCATCACAGCATCCATGCAAGCTGTCTCTTCATATCGGAGATGAACTCGTAGCACTCCAGCGGTGACTTCCGTTCCAGCGGGAACTCCAGTATCTTGTGTGCCACTCCCATCAGCCCCATCCTGCCGACGGCAGGCGAATCCTCCGGCTGTTTGTCTGAATTATTGTTCTGCGACGACGGCAGTTCCACAATAGGAAAGGATTTCTTCCATTGTTCAAAATCATCTTTCAGGAGAGCAAGGTCGAACGGTTCGGGAAGTATCGTTTCACTGAGTACAATATCCATATTCTTATCGTCTATCGGAACAACCGCAGCATCAGTCGGCATCCACTTCGTCAGGCTTGAACCGGGGAAACCAACAAAAACCACATCATCCTGAACGTTCTTGAACATCCTGTGCGTCACCTTGAACTCATTCATGTGACGGCAGCAGAGCCATGCGCTCCATTCGTATGCACGCAGGAAGTTCCCTTCCTGATGCAGGTGTATTGTGACGAGCGACTTATTGTCATCACCTCGTTTATATTCTATTGCCAGAATCTCTTTTATTGACATATTCTGCTCTTTGCTGTATTTCTAAATTTTTCTTAGTATCGACTGACTGTCCGCGCGTTGCCACTCACTTGCAGCAAGTTCTGATTTTTTTGCCTTGGCAGCTCTATCGAGCGGCAAAAAAATTCAGCCCTCGCTGCAAGCGAGTGGAATGCTTGGTCTTTGGGTTCTTTTTCCCTTCGGGGAGAAGGGGAAGCTAACCCAGATTAATTCTGAACGCGAACGGGGCGCACGGAGAACCCGTAGAAGCGGTAGTAGTAGCTGTCGTACGTGTAGTGGTGGCCCGAAAGGAAGTAGAGGTAGCGACCGCGGTCGGAGTGGTACGTATTGAGCGACGAAGACCAGTAGTAACCGTTGGAACCGTCGTTGTAGAGCGAACTGCCAAAGCGGCTGCCCGAAGCAGGCAAGAAGATTGAGTTGTTGTTGCCCATCTGCTTACTTACTACCTTATAACCACTGACACCATTCTGTGTGGTCCATATCCATGTGGTGTAGACTGAGTTGAACAGCTCTTCCATCTGAGTGAGGGTTGGCATCGTCCAGTCGCCACCCCAGTTGAAGGCTGCGGCATCGTCCATGGCTTCGAGGGTTGTTATGCCATCGCCGACGAACGTACCGTTGCTGTACCAGATGCCTGAGGTCCGACCATCCTCAATGGTATATTTGGTCATGCCTGTCAATGAACCGTTGTCGCTATACTTATATGAACTCCAATAGTAATCATTCTTGATGCCGTCGATGTATCCTTCTTCCTTTGCGCCCAGTTCACCCCATGCGAGGTATGCGCCATACTCCTCCGGCTTGGTTGCGCCGATGTTGTGGCTTGCCCAGAGGGTGCCGCTTGGGAGACCGAGGTCAACGGCTTCGCCTATAGTTCCGCCAACGGTGCGTGTGTAAGTACGGCCTCCGACCGTAACCATTCCTTCTACCCTTGCGCCAGGTCTAAGACCATTAGAACCCTGTGATGAAGAATCATCATCATCCTTGCTACATGAGCAGATTAACATTGTTGTGATAAGCATCACAAGCATAAATAAATTTTTCTTTTTCATAATTAATTGTTTTGTAAAGATCTTGTATAAAGACCTTTGGGTTAATATTTCGTGATATTTGTTCTTGCTGATTATGTTTCATGATGACGGATGTCTGCCGATGGTGCGGTCGGTTTCTTCTTTTATCTCGGAATAAATCTTCTGCAAGTCGTTGTATCTCCGTAAAAGATAGTCCGCTTTCCTTATCATCCGTTGACTGTTGTGGCAATAGTCGCTGTCCGGTGCAAGGTCTGCTATATCTGTTAGGAACTGTACCTGTGTGATTTCATGTATGACAAGCAGTTGCTCCACGGAGAAGGCATAGTACTTTGTCATGAGAAAAGATGTGATATCCAGAATCCTGATACACTTTGGTCTTAGTATATCCACCGTTCTGTCTGAAAAACAGATGCTATCAGAGTGCTTCCTGCAGTTGAACCGCTCCATACCATTCTGTATCTGCTCCATGGTAAAAGAAGACAGATTGCAGGGTCTGCCGACGATCACACGCAGCAGATCCCTGTATTCTCTTCGCAATGTTATCAACTCATTGATGACATACCTTTTCAGTTTTATCATCCTGACCTTCTCCGGCAGAACAACGGTCAGCACATAAACCACCATACCAGAGACAAAGCTCAGTGCCAAATCGTGCATGTCTTTGTGTCCATCTACGCAGATTAATATGATCACGGCAAGAGCTGACAATGCCAACAACATCCATTTACCATTACGGACAATAAATTCCCATAAAGGCAAGCAAGCATTTTGAGATATGTACCTCTTATCAGTGTTCATGGTTTAACACCCGGGGAGAATTAATCTGAAGATGGGAAAGCTCTGTTACTAATACGAGAACTATCCCTTTACAGAATACGATTTGCTGTTGTATGTGAAGAGCAACTCCTGATAATAGTTGGTCAGATAACTTGTGCTGCTCTGCAGTGATATGCTGTATGTCTTGCCAGCAGCCAGATCCTGATTGATATCTACGCCACCAAGAGAGGTGAGGTGTATCTTCTCAGTACTGGTGTTCTTTATTTCAAATGTCACAACATACTTCAGTACTCCGTTGGTAATCTGTGTTGACTGACCAGTACGATTTACTGTTACATAGTCAGTGATGTTCGCTATGCCTGGAGCTGGATCGGTTTCGGTAGAAGGCTTGCCTGTGCCTACATAGATTGGACGGATGTAGTAGCCAAAGTACTTAGGTTGTCCTGAAACAGCACTCATAGTAAGTGTGAAATCTGATGTAAAACCAGAATAACAAGCCTGTTCTCCAGAATAAGGAGTCGCGCTCCAATAATAAGTATAACCAGCTTTACTAGCTGCCATAATAAATATGGTGTTACCATTAGGACCAGTTACAAGGTATCCAGGATTTCCGTCAACCGTTGTCCATGTCAACTGGCATTTGTCATACAGTTCCTTGTATTCCTGCTTTGTAGGCATTCTCCAATCCTTACCCAGATTAACAGTTGCAGCGTCATATTGGGTACCAGAAATGTCTGTGCCCAAATCTGTATAAGAAGCAGTGGAACTGTTATAGTAAGCATAATTGGATTGAGTATAAGAGGTCTTTGTTGATGTCTCACCCCAAGCATATTTATTTCCTAGTTCAGTTGGCTTCGTTGCACCAAGATTGCAGGTTGCCCACTTGGTACCAGAAGGGAGTCCGAGGTCAACGTAATCTCCTGCGGTAAGAGTTGGGTCTGCAGGTTTCTCTGCAAAGTCAACATAGTCCACGGTCTCAGAAGTGAACTGTACCATCGTACCATTCTTGAAATGTACGTTCATAGTCTGTGCAGAAACTGCGCATGACATGGCAATTGCTGCTATCGTAAATAAAAACTTTTTCATTATTTCTTGAATTTGTATGTTAATGTATTTGTCTTGAAGATGTAAACGCCCTGTGGATAAGACTCTGTGTTGATGTCAAGGCTGCCGTCCTGCGATATCTTGTAGGATCCAACCAGCTGTCCTGCAGCATTTACTACAGTTACGGCACTTCCTGCCTTGAAACCACTGAGTGAGATATTCCCTCCTTTGCCGGATATAGTACCATCTGACACTGGACTCTCAGCCAGTTCGATAACATCGGTTGGCGTTTCTCCCATGGTTACTTTGTCAATGTCCACCATGTTATACTCCAAACTAGTGGTGCTTGTAGTCCATGTTACAGTTTTTGCACCATAGGAGAACTTAGGTTTCTCGTCTAAGGTAAACTTGATCTGCTCACCCGTCTTGGTAGTGAGACAGATGTAGTTGGATTGTGCGAAAGCGGTGATGGTACCCATCAACGATAGAAGTACCGTCGCAAACAAATGTTTTTTGTTCATAATTGTTGATTATATAAAATAATTGGTAATATTTTCTGACAGTTTCGTCAGATGGATTAATTTTAGTTATTCGTTATTTCTTTTATATCAGATAATCAAACAGATACGCCCCATGGCTATCACAACAACAACAGCCACAACATGTATCAAAATAGCACAAAGCTTTTGAACAGCGACGAATAATAGATTAGGAATACCCATGTGCCCAACTTGATTACTTTTATACATAGCCTATCAACAGCACAAGTTTCGGCAAATAAAATGATTTAGTTAAAGAATCAAACAAAAAGAACGTGAGCTGTCATACTCCTGCTAATCCCACCCCTGAGGCTCTGGTAAACCGAAGTAAGAGGATCAGCAACCAGTTAGCCCACGTCAAAGGATATTACACAAGTGTATGACTATGACATCATATAAGATATACAGACGCAAATACGCCTATATACAACAATGTACATAGCCAACAACGGAGGTAAAAACACCCACGTGAACGATACGGTCGCGTCATCTTCATCTTACTTCTATAGAAAATTTACCAGATTTTCAGGAGTAGAAGATAAACGTTCGTAAACGTCCTTCTTGATGTCTTGCCAACTATCGCCTTCACTGAGACGTATGCTACAAGATCATCAAACCAAAAGATTACGGTCTGAATGAAGCCGTAACTTCACCGACCTTGGCAGACCTTGATCTGCCATCCAACACCCCCCACATGCGGGCTAACTGGATTTCATTTTGCAAATTTACAAATAAATTCCGAAACCGCAAAATATTCATCAGATTTTCACATAAAAACTTTTTTTGACATGCACAAAGTAGTTTGTCGGCTTTTTCTTTTTTACTTTCAAAGAAAATGAGTAACTTTGTAGCAGAATACCAAACTTGACAATGGGCTATGATGGAAAATACATTGCTGATTCCATACGGAAAGACGGATTTTGCGGTGATGCGCCGCAAAGGATACTACTATGTTGACAAGACACGCTTCATACCTATGCTGGAGCGTGATGGCAACTTTGTATTTTTCCTTCGCCCAAGACGTTTCGGGAAGAGTCTAATGCTCAACGTCATACAGGCATACTATGATATAAACTATGCTGACGAGTTTGATACTCTGTTCGCTGGACTGGATGTGTATAATAACGTTACTCCCGAACATAGCAAATATATGATACTGAAATTCAATTTCAGTGCTATAAATCCTACAAAGGACAAGGTGCAGGCTTCATTCAACACGAAGATTCTGCAGACCCTCGTATTTTTTGTCAAGACATATAAGAAATACCTTCCTGAGGAGACACTGGAAGAGATCCAAAAGATAGAATCGTGCGATGAGGCATTAAACTTTCTTCTGGAATGCGTAAAGGTGTCACAACAGCGTATCTATCTGCTCATTGACGAATATGACAACTTTGCCAACACTATGATGGCAGACAATGAGAATGACTACATGGACCTTACGCATGGCAATGGTTTCTTTCGTCTATTCTTTAACATACTGAAAGAGGGTACCACAAACCTGGATGCACCGATAGAACGAATGTTTATCACTGGCGTCACACCACTGACGCTGAGCGATGTGACAAGCGGATTCAATATCGGCGGCAACCTCTCTCTCAATCCTACCTACAACGAGATGACAGGATTTACTGAGGATGAGGTAAGAAGAATGCTAGAGTATTATCGTGATGCGACGGGGGTATTCAAACATACCACTGATGAGCTGATCGACATCATGAAACCTTGGTACAACAACAACTGCTTCTCGAGATTCGCTATAGACACGAGGAAGATGTTCAACTCTGACATGACGCTGTACTTCGTACATACGTATATCGGCAACCAAGGACATATACCTGAGGACATGGTGGACACCAACGTGCGCTCTGACTACAACAAGATACGCAGGATGGTGAAGCTGGACCAATCGTTTGGCGACAAGGGCAGAATCATGCAGTATATATTTGAAAACAAAGGTATCTCTGTAAAGCTGAAACCAGAGTTTTCACTCTACGAACTACAGAAAAGTGAGAACCTGCCCAGCATGCTATTTTACATGGGACTGCTGACATACGGAATGGACAGTGAGGGATATGCTGCACTCGTAACACCTAACCAGGTGGTCTATGAGCAATACTATCGCTATATGGAGAATTGCTACCAGCAATACATGAGTTGGCAGACAGACAGTGACGAGATGAACCGGCTGGGTCGCGAACTGGTGCGACGGGGTGACGCTAAACCTATGCTTGACTATATCTGCCAACAGATTAACACAGATAGCAGCAACCACGATTTCGATCCTCAAGCAGAGGCATTCATCAAGGGTTTCATCCTTGCCAAACTTGGCGGTACTAACAATGCTTATCTCATCACCACCACCGAACCGGAGGAGAATCATGGCTACACAGACCTGTATATGGAACCATGGAATGATGAGTGCCAGCACTCTTTCCTCATTGAACTGAAATACTGCAAACATAATTCTTCAGACGACGAGGTCAGGACAAAGTACAAGGAAGCCCTGGAACAAGCAGAGCAATACTCCACAGACAAGAGATTACAGCAAAAGGCCACCGGAAACGGATGGACACTACACAAATACATCATTGTATTCCGCGGTTGGAACTGCGAGATCTGTGAGGAGATTGGATAAAAAAAATCTCATTTATCGCTTACCCTAGAATCTCCGGATATAAAATGACGCAGGGGATATTTTCCGTGATGGAAAATATCCCCTGCGTTTATTATATTGTATTCTGAAGATTTTTTATTTCTTCTCTGCGTACATCTTGGTCTGCTGCTCGATGAGTTCCTTGTCGTCAAAGTAGTCGATGCGCATGGCATGACGAACCTCGTTGAGAGTCTGGAGACCACGCTCACGAGCTGCCTCTGTGCCACGACGGAGGATGTCATATACCTCCGGAATGCGCTGCTCCCAATAGTGACGACGCTCACGGATTGGCTCGAGACGGTCGTTGAGAACGTTGAGCAGGAACTTCTTACATGTTCCGTCACCTACACCGCCACGGCAGTAGGCAGCCTTCAGTTCGTCGAGAGTCTTGTACTCCGGCATGAACTTCTCAAAGTCGCTGTCCTGACAGAATGCGTCGAGATAGATGAAGACTGTGTTCTGATATTTTATCTCATTGCCTTCCTCATCGGTGTATGTGCCCTCCAGATGACCAGGGTCCTCGATATTGAGGTGAAGAGGGTCAGTGAACATAGAGTTTACCTTCTTCTTCAGTGTCTTAGGATCATCAGAGAGATAGATGCAGTTGCCGAGAGACTTTGACATCTTCGCCTTGCCATCGGTTCCTGGGAGACGCAGACATGCTGCATTGTCAGGAAGGAGAATCTTTGGCTCCACGAGTGTCTCGCCATAGATATGGTTGAATCGGCGAACGATCTCGTTGGTCTGCTCCAGCATAGGCTTCTGATCCTCACCCACTGGCACTGTGGTAGCCTTGAAGAGGGTGATGTCAGCTGCCTGCGAGATAGGATAGCAGAAGAAACCTGTAGGTGTACCGCCCTCAAACTTACGCATCTCCAACTCTGTCTTCACAGTAGGATTACGCTGCAGACGCTGCACGCTGACGAGGTTCATGTAATAGAACGAGAGTTCGGTGAGCTCAGGCACTGCACTCTGGATGAAGATGTTTGTCTTCTCTGGGTCGAGACCAGCAGAGAGATAGTCAAGGGCAACCTCGATGACATTCTGACGGATTTTCTCTGGATTGTCAGCATTGTCAGTAAGAGCCTGCGCATCGGCTATCATGATGAATATCTTGTCGAACTCGCCTGAGTTCTGCAGTTCCACACGACGACGCAGCGAACCGACATAGTGGCCGATATGCAACTTGCCTGTAGGACGGTCGCCCGTAAGTATTACTTTTTCCATTTAGTAGTTGGGATTGTTATATAATTATTGTACAAAGGTACTCATTTTTTCCGTAACTGCCAAATAATTCTAACAATTCAACATTGATTTGTTAATTTTTTATTTGGTTATTCAGAATATTTATCGTACCTTTGTACTCAAAACAATTTTCACGAAAGTAACCAAAACAATACAATACATAATACTATGAACAATAAGATTCTTATTTATCAGGTTTTCACACGCCTTTACGGCAACCGTAATACAACACGTAAGGAATGGGGCTCACTGGAGGATAACGGCTCAGGAAAATTCAATGACTTTGACCAGAAGACACTGAAGCATATCAAGGAGATGGGTATCTCTCACGTATGGTACACCGGCGTAATACGCCATGCTACTCAGACTGACTATTCCGAATACGGCATACCAACACAGCACCCTGCCGTGGTAAAGGGCAAGGCAGGTTCTCCATACGCCATCTGCGACTATTATGACGTTGACCCTGACCTGGCTGTGAATGTTGATGACCGCATGAAGGAGTTTGAGGCACTCATCGCTCGTAGCCACAAGGCAGGACTTAAGGTGATCATGGACTTTGTGCCTAACCACGTGGCTCGTCAGTATAAGTCAATTGCAAAGCCTGAGGGTGTCATTGACCTCGGTGCCGACGATAACCAGAACGACGGCTTCAATCCACAGAACAACTTCTATTACTGTCCTGGCGAACGCTTTGATCCTTACTTCGACCTCACCCAGTCTAACGGTGGATTGACAACCGGGCTGGAGCGTTATGAGGAGATGCCTGCAAAGAGTACGGGCAACGACCACTTTGATTCTTCTCCTGGCATCAATGACTGGTACGAGACGGTGAAACTGAACTACGGCATCGACTACTGGACACGCTACGGACACTTCGACCCAATACCTGACACATGGAATAAGATGACGGACATCCTCCTCTTCTGGGCAGCGAAGGGTATTGACGGCTTCCGCTGCGACATGGCAGAGATGGTGCCAAGTGCTTTCTGGGCTTGGGCTACGGACAAGGTGAAGTTCATGCACCCTGACATCATCTTCATAGGTGAGGTGTATGACCCTAACCAGTATCGCAACTATGTTCACTCAGGTTTCGACTATCTGTATGACAAGGTGGGAATGTACGACACCATGCGCAGCGTAATATGCGGAAACAGTTCTGCAAGCTTCATCACTGGTGCATGGCAGTCAACAAACGATATCGGCTCTCACATGCTCTACTTCCTTGAGAACCATGACGAGCAGCGCGTGGCATCTGACGACTTCGCTGGTTCTGCCATTAAGGGAATACCGGGTATGGTTGCCAGCGTACTGATGCGGGCTAACCCATTCATGCTTTATGCAGCAGAGGAATACGGCGAGAAGGGAATGGACAAGGAAGGATTCTCTGGCAAGGACGGTCGCACCACTATCTTTGACTACTGGAGTATAGATACCCTGTGCCGTGCTGCAGAGGGCCAGTTGACAGCTGACGAGCAGCACGTCTATGACATGCACGTGAAGACTATGCAGATAGCACGTAAGGAGAAGGCTGTTGACGGAGATTTCTACGACCTGATGTATGTTAATCCATGGTCTGCACACTTCGACAACAACAAGCAGTATGCTTTCCTCCGCAAGAACGATAACGAGATGCTTCTCGTGGTATGCAACTTCAATGGCAACTCGGTTGACATCAACGTAAAGATTCCTAAGCACGCCATTGACTACCTACAGATTCCAGAAAAGAAATACACTGCAACAGACCTTCTCTCAGGTGAGAAACTGCAGATAACCATTGCTGGCGACCAAAGCGTGGATATGGTTGTACCTGCCTACTCCGCAAGGGTATGGAAGTTCTCTTATAGGAAAGCAGCGAAGAAATAGGAAACAATAAAAGCAAGGCATTGAGTACATTATATAAGTACACAATGCCTTGCTTTCTTAATTATATGTATATGTTTATAAGTAGGTGTGCAGAATTATTGTATTAGGCCTTTCTTACCTCTGCCTCTGTCAGGCCTAAGGCTTTTGCAATTTGTTCGTTGGTCAATGTCCCGAGCATTTTGAAGTTACGCGCACTGGAAAGTTTTTCCTCGTATGCTCTTTGCCTTTCTTCCTCACGACCTTCTGCACGACCTTCTGCACGACCTTCTGCACGACCTTCCTCAAGACCCAGCTCACGACCTTCTGCGCGACCTGTCTCTATGACACTGCGCTGATAACGCAGGTTCTCCATCATACGATAGTAGTCCTTGCGCTCTTCATCGGTGAGTTTGGAGAGGTTGAGTATATCGCGCGCTTCAGCAAGACCAGGTGCTGTTACCTCTGTATCTATCTCACCGGTCTTCAGGAAAGCTATCCATTCGTCAAGAGGAGTCTTGGCGATGGTATCAAACTTATCAACGCGAAGAAGATAATACTCAGGGAAGATATCAGAAGGTTCCTGACAGCCAAAGGCCTTGCGCTGCGCCTCTGACAGGTGGAGGATGTCACTATCGTCATGGAGTCCAACGAACTGTGTCGTTCCTCTATAAACATAGTCCTCACCTTGTCCGAGAGAGAAATAGACTATATTAATAGAATATACCTTCTTAATCTTTTCGTACGGCTCACCTGTCTTCAGATATTCCGAGACCACCTTTGACGTGCCATAAGCCATGCGATGGAAATAATCAAGTTCACGGTTATTCTGAATCTCAAAGATCAAGAGCTCGCCGTCCTCATCTTCTGCAAGAAGGTCAACCCTATTGAACTTGTCGTCCGCCGTTTCTTTGTTGGATTCGCTCTCAAGGAGACTCTTTATCTTTATAGGACGTTCCATAAGTGATGTAAGGAGTCCTTCCACCACTACATAGTCTGCCTTGTTACGCAGCAGGCGCTTTATTGCCCAGTCAAAACGAACGAGTTCTGTCATATAAAAATATTGTTTTTGATTCTATTTGCAAAATTACTATTTTTCTTCCGTTCCGCCAAACAATTGCATTTGTTTTAACAAAAAACATATAAAAAAAGCAAGGCACTGAGTACATCATTCGTGTACACAATGCCTTGCTTACGTAATCGTATTCCCATCCACCCTTCTTTAGGAGGAACGGGGAGAGTTTACTGCATACCTGTAATGGTAACGCCCTCTACGCCCTTGGCAATCTTAGCGATCATGCCCTGAAGAGCCTTGCCAGGACCACACTCTACGAAGTCGGTTGCACCATCAGCCATCATCTGCTGTACCTCGTATGTCCACTTTACTGGAGCTGTGAGCTGAGCGATGAGGTTCTGCTTGATCTCGCTAGCGTCTGTATGAGCCTTAGCGTCAACATTCTGATATACAGGAATGCGTGGGTTCTGGAACTCTGTAGCCTCGATAGCCGCCTGGAGCTCATCCTTTGCTGGCTGCATGAGTGGTGAGTGGAAAGCACCACCTACTGGAAGTGGGAGCGCACGCTTAGCACCTGCTGCCTTGAGAGCCTCACATGCCTCAGCGATAGCCTCATTGTTACCAGAGATAACGAGCTGACCTGGGTTGTTGTAGTTTGCAGGAACTACGATGTTGCCCTCCTTTGAGATACCTGCGCAGATCTCCTCTATCTGTGCGTCAGCAAGACCGATGATGGCAGCCATGGTAGATGGAGCTGCCTCACATGCCTTCTGCATAGCCTGTGCACGCTGCGAAACGAGCTTCAGACCATCCTCGAAAGAGAGTGCGCCTGCTGCTACGAGTGCAGAGAACTCACCAAGTGAGTGACCTGCTACCATCTCTGCGTCAAACTCGTCACCGAGAGTGATAGCCTTGATTACTGAGTGAAGGAATACTGCAGGCTGTGTAACCTTTGTCTGCTTGAGTTCGTCAGCAGAACCCTCGAACATGATCTTTGTGATCTCGAAACCGAGGATCTCATTAGCCTTGTCGAAGAGTTCCTTTGCCTTTGGATTTGTATCATAGAGGTCTTTGCCCATTCCTGTGAACTGTGCGCCCTGACCAGGGAAAACGAATGCTTTCATAAAGAGACCCACCCCTACCCTCCCCAAGGGAGGGAACTTTATATACCTTTGATGGGTGAAAGGGATTAAATTATTTAAAAAAATCCCGATTACCAGAATTGACAATCGGGATTATATATTTTTCTTTCGTGTAAGAACTATCTATCTGGTAGTAATTACTCTGCAACCTCTGCTGCTGGTGCTTCAGCCTCAGCTACTGGAGCCTCAGCCTCTACTGCTGCAGGAACTTCCTGAGCGCCCTCAGCCTTAACTGTTACAGGAACCTCAACCTTAACTTCCTTGTGGAAGATAACTGTAGCAACGAACTCACCAACAGTCTTGATGTCCTTCATAACAATACGCTTGCGATCAATCTCAACGCCCTTCTTAGCAAGTTCCTCTGCTACAGTAGCAGAAGTAACTGAACCGTAAAGAACGCCTGTAGCAGAAACCTTAGCCTCAACCTCAACAGCAACACCGTCGAGCTTCTTAGCCTCTTCCTGAGCCTTAGCAAGGATAGCTGCAATCTTGTGAGCCTGCTGCTTGAGGTTCTCAGCGAGAATCTTCTTAGCAGAAGAAGAAGCGATAACAGCCTTTCCTGTAGGGATAAGGTAGTTACGACCATAACCTGGCTTTACATTCACGATATCGTTCTTGTATCCAAGACCGATGATATCTTCTTTAAGTATAATTTCCATTGTGTAATCCTCCTTTTTTAATAAATTACTTCATCATATCGGTTACATAAGGAAGAAGAGCGATCTGGCGAGCACGCTTTACAGCCTGTGCCACACGACGCTGATACTTCAGAGATGTGCCGGTGATACGACGTGGGAGGATCTTACCCTGCTCGTTCAAGAACTTCTTGAGGAACTCAGGATCCTTATAGTCGATGTACTTGATACCGCTCTTCTTGAAACGGCAATACTTCTTCTTCTTAGTGTCGATTGTTGGTGCGGTCAGATAACGGATTTCTGAATTTTCTGCCATAGTTTAAGCCTCCTCTTTTTTAGCAAGCTTAGCACGACGCTTCTCTGCATAAGCAGAAGCATACTTGTCGAGCTTCACTGTCATGAAACGAATAACTTTCTCTTCACGGCGATAAGCTGTTTCGAGAGTTGCAATTACTTCTGGCTCTGCCTTGAACTCAACGAGGTTGTAGAAACCTGTTGACTTCTTGTCAATAGCATAAGCCATCTTCTTGAGTCCCCAAGCCTCTTCGTTCAGTATCTCAGCACCATTGTCTGCGAGTACCTTTGTGAACTTAGCGACCGTTTCCTTTGCCTGATCATCAGACAAAACGGGAGTCAAAATGAAAACGGTTTCGTAATGATTCATCATTGTTTTGTAATAATATTTATTGTATAATTCTTAATACACCATGCGAATTAACGCAAAATGCGGTGCAAAGGTACTACTTTTTTTTGAATTACATACACTTACGTTTCCATTATTTATTAAAACAAAGTGTATCATCGATGATTATTTGATATTTATCAATAAGAAAAGTCCCTTCCCAGCCTTCCCCTAAGGGTAAGGAGTTACCCCCTCAGCATACCTCACAGAAACAAAAGCGGTCCATGGAATCGTTTACCATGGACCGCCTGACTACCAGACAAGAGTCTGTACGCCATTATATCTCAAGGATTACTCCTCTGATGGACCTACCATCTTCCAAAGACCAGCAGCAACTACTGCGCCGATGAATGGACCAACGATGAATACCCAGAGCTGCTCAAGAGCCTTATCACCCTCGAAGAGTGCTGGGCCGATAGAACGTGCAGGATTTACAGATGTACCTGTGTAGTGAATGCCCACGAGGTGGATAAGGATGAGTGAGAGACCAATAGCAAGACCTGCGAAGTTACCTGCGCCGACCTTAGAGTCTGTAGTACCGAGAACTACGAATACGAAGAGTGCTGTGAGCACGATCTCTGCGATGAGGCCATTGACTACTGTTCCGCTGCAAACATTAGCACCTGTTGTGGTATTAGTCGGCAGTAATTCTGGTCCTGTAGATACAAGAGAACAAAGCACTACAGAAGCAAGGATCGCGCCTATGGTCTGGAATACCATATACATACCTGCATCCTTACCACTGATACGCTTAGTGAGAAGACATCCCAGTGTGATAGCTGGATTGATATGACAACCAGAAGTACCACCGATGGTATATGCCATAGCAACTACGGCAAGACCAAATGCGATAGCTGTGCCTACTACAGACGCAGTATCTACACCACAGTTAAGACTTACTGCTGTACCGCAGCCAAGAAGTGTGAGTACGAATGTACCTACCATTTCTGCCAAATACTTTTTCATAATCTTCAATTTTTTTAAGTTAGTTATTAATGAACAAATAGATGTTACACTTTAGATATTACGTATTAGTCACTACACCTTATATTATATATATGGCATACTTTCATAACACATAAGGATTTTCATACACATAGTAAAGGGCTACGCAAATTCCATTCTTTTGCATGCGCCTTTCATTCACAGGGTGTTATTACGCCTACCTGTCAAAGATATAAGCATAGACCACAGCGCACATGATAAGCAATGCAAGGATCACTCCAAGAGTCCATATCACTCTCGTGACTATCATTTTACGCAACCTGCGCTTTCTCATAAAATCACGGAACTGGGAAGTAGTATCCGTTCGTTTCGAACCACTACCCACGTTCATATATTCATCAAATATATCACTCATTTTATAATCATCATCACCACCATGCCTGTGATGATGGTGGTGGTGATGATGATGATGACTATTTCTTTCGCTCATAGTAACGAATATGGTTTTAGTCTGCATTCCAAGAGGCATGCGCCTCACAAACTGTATTTAGTAACTGCGTGCTATAAGTACACGACACTTAGAAGGTTTGCCGCTGACCATATCAACACCCGGTGTCTGCTCGAATGCGAAAGGTACGCAACGGATTGTAGCCTGCGTCTCCTCCTTGATCTTTGCCTCAGTCTCGGCTGTGCCGTCCCAGTGGCAGAGGAAGAATCCACCGTTCTTAACCTTCTCCTTGAACTCTTCGTAGTTATCACACTCGTAGATATGAGCATCACGATATGCACGAGCCTTCTCGAAAATATTCTGCTGGATGTCATCAAGAAGCTTTGCCACGCGATCGACTATTCCTTCGAACGGAACAGACTCCTTCTCAAGAGTGTCACGGCGCATAACCTCGATGGTACCGTTCTCAAGGTCACGAGCACCCATAACGAGACGTACAGGAACACCCTTGAGCTCATAGTCTGCGAACTTGAATCCAGGACGCTTATTATCGCTGTCATCAAGGAGCACACTAACGCCGAGTGCCTTGAGACTTTCGATAACAGGATTAAGCTTCTCTACAACCTGTGCCACCTGCTCAGGCTTGCCAAGAGGGATTATAACGACCTGTGTAGGGGCGAGTTTTGGAGGAAGCACAAGACCGTTGTCATCAGAGTGTGTCATGATGAGCGCACCAATGAGACGGGTTGAAACACCCCATGAAGTTGCCCATGGCGTATCAGGCTTATTCTCCTTATTAAGGAATGTCACATCGAATGCCTTAGCAAAGTTCTGACCAAGGAAGTGTGAGGTACCGCTCTGCAGTGCCTTACCATCCTGCATCATAGCCTCGATGGTATATGTATCAAGCGCACCTGCGAAACGCTCTGTCTCCGACTTCACACCCTGCATCACAGGCACAGCCATCCACTGCTCTGCGAAATCAGCATAGACCTTAAGCATGGTCTGCGCATTCTTCTCCGCCTCTTCGCGTGTAGCGAATGCGCAGTGGCCCTCCTGCCAAAGGAACTCTGACGTACGGAGGAACGGACGGGTACGCATCTCCCAGCGCATAACGTTACACCACTGATTGCAAAGAAGTGGCAGGTCGCGCCAAGAGTGAATCCAGTTCTTATATGTATTCCAGATGATAGTCTCCGAAGTAGGACGAACGATGAGCTCTTCCTCAAGTTTTGCGTTAGGGTCAACAACCACTCCGTCGCCTGTATCGTTTGTCTTTAGGCGATAGTGTGTCACGACTGCGCATTCCTTGGCGAAACCTTCCACATGTTCGGCCTCGCGAGAGAGGAAAGATTTTGGGATGAGGAGAGGAAAGTAGCAGTTCTTTACGTCCTCAGCCTTGAACATAGCGTCCATGGCAGCCTGCATCTTCTCCCAGATTGCATAGCCATAAGGCTTGATTACCATACATCCGCGAACAGCAGACTGCTCAGCAAGGTCGGCCTTGACAACGAGGTCATTAAACCACTGTGAATAATTGTCTGCGCGCTTTGTTAGTTCTTTTAATTCTTTTGCCATTTGTTATGTGATTTTTGTCTTTATTCTTAATAATGTATAAAATCGGATGCAAAAATACAAAAAAATGATGAAAGAAATGATATAGTTACTTCTTTTTGTCTCTTTATAAAGAAAAATATGTAACTTTGCAAACGATTTCAGACAAGTAAGGTATGTCTGATGTACGGGATAAATAAACTTCTGATTAAAATTTTTAATAAAAAACTATTATGAAAAAGATTACAAAAACAAAGTTTGCTGCTCTTCTCATGGCAGTTTCAATGGTATT